>CAUZJO010000046.1:0-31068 GCA_963580245.1 Candidatus Sumerlaeia bacterium
CTGCGGACCGTCAGCCGTCCCGAAAAACACCTCGCGATTCTGCTCCAGCGTCTGGGGCTTCCACTGCCGAACCGACCCAAAAGAATTCAAAATGTAGTGCAGACTTTTACCCGAAAAATTCAAATTTACTCGAAAACGGGCACTTCTAAGCTCTGAACTGCGGGAAATGGGTTAGAGAAACCTGACAGAGATTTGCTTGAGCAGATTGAAAGTCTTTGCACCAAGAAGGGGGTGAAACTGGTACTCCTCACGCCTGGAAATTGAACAAACCATCCACGAGCAATAACCACGCAGGACGGGGCCTTCGCTGTCTACTTCTTTCTATTAAGTTCGTGTTCGTTGCGTATTTCTACATGGCCTGTGTGTTCTCTCGCTCAGACCCGACCTTCTACTCACTCATGAGAACCGCTCCCTGCGCCGCGTTGGTGACCATCTTTTGGTATCGGCCGAGCCATCCGTAATTCATGCGCGGCGCGGGCGGTTGCCATTGCTTGCGTCGCTCGGCTAGTTTTTCTTCGGTCAGCTTGACCTCCAGCCGACGGTTCGGGATGTCGATTGAGATGATGTCGCCGTCGCGCAGTAGGCCGATGGCGCCGCCCTGGGCCGCTTCGGGGCTGATGTGGCCGATGCAGGCGCCGGAGGTCCCGCCGCTGAAACGGCCGTCGGTGATCAGCGCCACCGACTTGCCCAGGCCCATCCCCTTGATGTAGCTGGTCGGCGAGAGCATCTCCTGCATCCCGGGGCCTCCGCGCGGGCCTTCGTGGCGGATCACGACGACCATCCCCGCCTTGACCTTGTGGCCGAGGATGCCCGCGCAGGCCTCTTCCTGGCTCTCGAAAATGATCGCCGGGCCTGCGTGGACGAGCATGGCGGGATCGACGCCGGCCGTTTTCACGACCGAACCCTCCTCGGCGAGGTTGCCGTAGAGGATCGTCAGGCCGCCCTCCTCGGAATAGGCCCGGTCGACTTCGCGGATCACGTCGAAGGGATCGAAAGTCAATGTGGACTCGATGCAGGGATTGGCAATGACGGCCGTGGCCGCTCCGCCCGCGTCGCCCCTGCCGGTGGCGGCCATTTTGCGCTCGGGCGCGTGGCCGTGGGCGCTAAATAGCTCGCCGCGCACCGTTTCCACGTCCTTGCCGGTCGCCTTGCTGCCTTCGACGTAAAGCGAGATCGCCCCTTCGGTGACCGCTTCGCTACGCGCGTCATGGGCGGCGATGTTCTCGCCCAGCGTCTGGCCGGTCACGGTCATGCAGTCGGTCGATAGCAGGCCGGGCTTGCCGCGAACGAGCGAACCGAGGATCGAGTGGATGCCGCCGGCGCGATGGACGTCCTGGATGTGATAGACGCGGCCTTCGGGCGTCGCCGAGGGGGCCGCTTTGCAGATATTCGGCGTGCGCTTGCACAGGTCGTTGATCCGCGTCATGTCATACTCGATCCCCGCCTCGCGCGCGACGGCCAGGACGTGCAGCAGCGTGTTGGTCGAGCCGCCCATCGCCATGTCGAGAATCATCGCGTTATCGAACGCCTCGAGCGTGGCGATGTCGCGCGGTTTGATGTCCAGTTTAACCAGCTTCAGGATTTGTTCGGCCGCCCGGCGATAGAGCCGCTTGCGTTCCTCGCTGGTCGCCAGGACCGTCCCGTTGCCGGGCAACGCGATCCCCAGCGCTTCGTTGAGGCAGTTCATCGAGTTGGCCGTGAACATCCCCGAGCACGAGCCGCAGGTCGGGCAGGCGTTCATTTCGATGTCGGCCAGCTCGGCATCATCGATCTTGCCCACCTCGTGCTCGCCGATGGCCGAGAAGGCGTCGATCAGGTCGACTTCCTTGCCTCCCCGCGTGTTGCCCGCCTCCATCGGCCCGCCCGAGATGAAGATCGTCGGCACGTCGCAGCGCATCGCGCCCATCATCATCCCCGGCACGATCTTGTCGCAGTTGGGGATGCAGACGACGCCGTCGAAGCAGTGGGCGCGGACCATCGTCTCGAGCGAATCGGCGATGATCTCGCGCGAGGGGAGCGAGTATTTCATCCCGTCGTGACCCATCGCGATCCCGTCATCGACGCCGATCGTGTTGAACACAAACGGCACCCCGCCGGCCTCGCGCACCGCCTCCTTGACGAACTGCCCGACGGCGTTGAGGTGGACGTGGCCGGGGATGATCTCGACGTAACTATTGCAAATCCCGATAAACGGCTTCTCCCAGTCGTCTTCCTTGACGCCCGTGGCGCGCAGGAGCGACCGATGCGGCGCCCGCTCCCGTCCTTTTTTGATCATGTCCGATCGCATCACTTCGGCTCCTTGGCGGCGAGAGAGGCTTGCCTACGACTGGCCTGTCGCCACTCTTCATATTCATCCGAGATACTCTTTGGGTCGAGTCTCGGGTCTATAACGAGATATGCGACTCCGTCCGGTGCCTACTCTCAAATCCACCCATACTTTGATTGTAGCGCCAATAATTGTAATGGAGCCTAAATCCGGTTTCTCGAAAGTCAATCGTTCTGACCGGGGTCTCCCCGTCGTCGTGGAATCCCTTGGCCTTGATGACCAAGGGAGGATCGACGGAAAAGGGGCCGGTAAATCGCGGTGAATCCCGCGTGGGGTCCGAACCATCTAACGTATAGTGGATCGTCGCCGCCCAGATTGGGCTGGATAGACTCACCGTGGCGCGGTCCCAGAAGGCGATTCCCGGCGCCGCGGGTTTGATGTCGAAATTCACCACTTCCTGACGACACCAGACCTGGTCATAATGCTTCGTTTCCACCCCTTCTTCCAGGTGATAATCCGAACTCCCGTCGTCGCCCTGTTGCGCCATCCATGCATCAAGTGTTTCTCGCAGCGACGCCAGCAGTTCCGTATTGGCCGGATCATCCGCGATGTTGTTGATTTCATGGGGATCCTTTTGCAAGTCATAGAGTTCGACGGGTGGACGGTGGAGATGGTCTCGTATCCGCCGCGCCGCGACAGGGTCAGTGGCGGATTTCTTGACCCATGAGTTCCAAACAGCCCATTCGCGTTGAGTCGCGGGCAGGTTGGTGGCCCAATAGTCGGGAAATTCGAAACGCGAATCGATGTTCCAAATGTACTTGTGCGTTTTGGTTCGCAACGCCCGCGTGGAATAAGCAGTGATGACGCCAAAGGTCATGGCCCCGAAGATTGCATCGTGATGGTCCTTTTTCCGTCCCAATAGAACGGGGAGAAAACTTTTTCCGTCCAGGGGCGCGCCGCCACATTCACTGACGACGCGGTCCACGTCTCCCCCGCCCGCGTCAATAAAAGTCGGCACGATGTCCACCAGACTCACCAATGCATCGCTGACGGTCCCGGGTTTGATTTTTCCCGGCCAGCGGGCAATGAATGGAACGTTGATTCCCGCGTCGTAAAGGTTCCACTTTTCATGGGGCCAATGGGAACCATGATCCGAGGCGTATATGGTTAAGGTATTCTCCTCCATATTGTTCTCTCGAAGCATTTGCAGGACTCTTCCCACGGCCGTGTCCATAAATTCAATCTCGGAATAATACCGAGCCCGCATTGCCCTTGTTTCAGGGGTATCCACCAGATAGGGGGGCATTTCGACTTCGTTTGGATCGTATGGATACTCATTGGCGCCTCGCCTATAGTCCCAATGGGTTTCGAAGTGGCACATCATGACGCACAACGGTTTGTCACCGGGGTCCGCGAGGATACGCTTGATGTCCTCGCCGGGACCGTCCAGACCCAGGACGCGATCATATTCCTCGAACGGAAAGGACTCTTCGGGCTTAACGTGCTGCTTGCCCAGGATAATGACCCGGTATCCCAGGGACTGCATATAATGGGCCATGCTCTTGGTGCCGGGTTTGCACGAACTGTGGTTCGGATGGGCCCCATTGCGGATGGGATATAGACCTGTATGGATGGCGGCCCTGCTCGGACCACACATGGGGGCCGGGGTGCAAACGTTATTGAAGGTCATCCCTTCGGATGCGAGCCGATCAACGTTCGGAGTCCGAACGATACTGTTCCCATAACAGCCATGGTCCCGTTTGGGCGTGTCATCGGTGAAGATCATGAAGATGTTGGGACGCGCGTGGGACGCACCGTGAGAACTGCGCACACTCATCAAACCAGGAACCGAAGCCATCGCGGCGGTTCCACCCAGCATTTTAACGAAATCACGTCGTTGCATTTTGAATCCAGTCCTCCCTTAATGATCAATCAGGTTAACGCGCCCGAATCGAGAACTTCACAGATCACCCCTGGAATTGTACCTCGAATCGAAACAATTTTAAATCGTATTTTTCACGGGACTCTCTTGGGTTGCAACTCCTTCAAAGTTGCACCCTCCATCCAATCCCTTTTCCTTACCGTACCGGCCGGGTCTCGTTCGTTCTTCCAACTTGTCCGCTTTAGTTTCATTTGTGCGGCGTCGAATTCTGCATCCAGTTTGCGTCCTCGGTAGACTTTGACCGTTTCCGTCTGAGTCCTGACGGCCACCAATGGTCCTGATGATCCATATAGAACAACAACCAGTCCTTGCCCTCGGGCCTGGCCCAAAAGCGCACGGTGTAGGGTTCACCCCAGTTCTTATTCAGCGACTGCGTCAGACGAAGCTCCGTGCCGTTCTCAAGCCTCATCACGTCGAGGACACGCAGGCGATCAACCGGCCCGAACGGATGAAAGACATAGATCAACAGAAATCCCAAAGGTGCGCCTGGGATAATCGCTACAAGCGCCCCAAGAGTCCCGTGTCGCCGGTACGCTCGGAAAATCAGCCAGATGAAGAACGCCAGGCCGATTCCGATACCAGCCTGAACAGCCAAGAGATCGTCGTCGACGGTCATGCTAATGATTCACCCCTATGCATGTCTTGAGTCGGCCCCGTCCACGATCGCGTTTCGCCCGATGTGGGTTAGCACTTCACCCTACAGGAAAACTTTGCCACTGGCCAGCCCGAAGGCTAGGGTATGGCGGGACGGGGTTGATACGTGTAGCACCCTTGCGACTCGGCTCCCGGCTCCCGGCCCTCGTCCTCGTAATCGGTCTTTTTCTCGAGCCGCAATCAAGTAGGGATGTGATGATGATGGGGATTACGATTACGAGGACGAGGGTCGGGAGCCGAGTCTCCGACGCGCCATAGCGCTTTGGCGACGGTGCGAGCCGAACATCATCCCGAACGGGATTCTTGCATCGAAGCGGCGTTTACCCCGGTCGGGGATCACGGCGGAACCGCTCCGCGCCGGACGAGGCCGAGATCGTCATCATTTGACCACACGGGAATGAACGTGGCGCCCATCCCCTCCAGTATCTCGAACAAACTCAAATCGCAGTGGTTTTCGCTGACGTTGATCGTTCTGTGCATGGTGGCATGGGCCTGGCCCCGGCTGGGGATCGCCCTCAGTTTGGATGATTGGACCAAACGCCTGGCCATCTGCACGATTTTCTTCTTCTCGGGCCTGGCGCTGCGCACCGAGGAGGTCGTCCGCGGTTTCAGCCGCTGGCCCGTCCATCTGTACATCCAATCCTTCTGCTTTTTGTTCCTGCCGCTGTGTTGCTGGCTGGTGCTCGCGCCGTGGCGCGAGACGATGCCCGAAGGGTTGCTGGTGGGATTCTACCTGCTGGCCGTCCTGCCGACGACGGTCACCTCGTGCGTCGTCTTCAGCCAACTGTCGGGAGGGGTCTCCTCGGTGGCCCTGTTCAACGCCGTGGTCGGCAACATGGCCGGCGTCGTCCTTTCGCCCACGCTGCTGATCCTGATGCTCGGGACGGGGGGGCCGGATATTGATCTCGATCCCGCCGCCATTTTCCTCAAGCTGTGCCTGCTCGTGGTGCTTCCCTTCGTGCTGGGCCAGGTCCTGCATTGGATCACCAACGTCGAGCAGACGGCCTGGCCGCGCCGCGCCTCTCTGATTAACAGTTGCTGTCTGTTGACCATTGTCTATCTGGTGTTCAGCCGAACTTTCGCCGCGGGCGGATGGGGTGGGCAAACGGCCGCGATTATCTGGCCCCTGGCGGTGCTGGCGCCGGCTCATGGGCTGGCGCTGGGTCTGGCGAGCTTGGGGGCCAAGGCCCTGGGTTGGTCGCGCGCCGAACGCATCACGGTCCTCTTCTGCGCCCCACAGAAGACCCTTACGCTGGGCGTGCCGCTGTTGGCGGCCTGCCTGGAGGCCAACCGCCCCGAGCTGCTCGGACTGGCCAGCTTGCCGATGATCGTCTATCACATCACCCAGTTGATCGCCTCGGGATTCCTCAAGGATTACCTGGTGCGCCACGCGAGCTGAGGCGAAATGCGTTGCCACCCGCCGCAGATCGCGGCAGAATCGGCGGAGATGTTGAAAAGATTGTGGTTGCTCCCGGCCCCGAGCGGATCAATTTAACCCAATGCAGCTCGTCCGCACATGCCTTGCTCTTGTTGCGTGCGTTTCGATTCTCACCTTCTCCTCGGGCTGTGCGAGGGTGCCGGGCGCCGAGCAATCGGGCGGGGCTTATCAATTCGCCATCATCGGCGATGCCCCCTATAGCGAGGAGCAGGAAAGGCAATTCCTCAGCGTGATCGACGAACTCAACGCCACTTCCCTCGCCTTCGTCGTCCACGTCGGCGATACCAAGGGGGGCGAGAACTCGCCCTGCTCCGAGGAACAACTGCAACATGCCCATGATTTGATTCAGCGCATCGAACATCCCGTGATCTACACGCCGGGCGACAATGAGTGGACCGATTGCCATCGCGAGAGCAACGGGGGTTCCGATCCGCTCGAATGGCTCCAGAAGATCCGCGCGATTTATTTTCAGGACGATTCCAGCCTGGGCCAAAAGCCGATGCCGCTCCAGCGACAGAGCGAGAACCCAGAGTTCAAAGAGTACCCCGAAAACGCCCGCTGGACGCTCGGTCCCGTCATGTACGTGACGCTACACGTCGTCGGCAGCGCGAACAATTCGGGCCGCACGCCCCAGTGTGATCGGGAATCCGAGGCGCGCAACCGGGCCAATGAGGTTTGGCTGCGGGAGGCTTTCGACGTGGCCTACAAACAGGGCCTGCGCGCCGTCGTCGTGGTGATGCACGCCGACCCCTGGTTCGAGCGCGAGCCCGATGACCCGCGCCGCGCCCCGTATAACTCACTGCTGACCGAGCTCGAAATCGAGACATTGTTCTTTGACGGGCCGGTGCTCCTCGTTCACGGCGATACCCACCAGTTCCGGGTCGACAAGCCGATGCTCAGCCAGACCAGCGGCGAGGTCATCGAGAACCTGACCAGGGTGGAATCCTTCGGGGCGCCCCATGTCCACTGGTTGAGAGTGATCGTCGACGAGGACAACCCGTCGCTCTTCGCGGTTTCGCCCCAGATTGTCGAAAGCAATCTCTTTGATCATTTGGCGGATTAGATGAGACCATTTTAGATCATGGTGGAAACCACGCCAGGTTTCTCACCAGACGGCTCGACCGAGCAGCCATTCCGGAGAGGGGACGAAGATGGGATTCTTTGACAAGAAAAGTCGGCAGCTCCGCAAGAAGCTGAAGGACCTGCAAGCGGACCTGCGCGATGCCGAGGAGGAGGGTAAGTTCGTCGTCCAGGACGGCATCTTCTTCGCCGAGATGGCCGACATGGGCGAAAATACCATGATGGTTTTCTCCGTCGCCGACCTGCACACCTCACAGGACGAATCGGTCCTTGAGACCTTCTTCGACCGCAACGGCTTCACCGTCGAGGATATTAAGATGGACCGCTCGCGCCAGGACATCAAGGCCATCGAGATCATCCCCCCCAACGAGATGTTGGTCGGCACCGCCAAGCTGCTCCAGGGCCACGGTTACCGCGTGATCGACGACAGCGACGGCGAGCGGCCCGTCGATCTGGAGCGCCACGTTTTTCCCATCAGCGCGCTGGCGCGGGCCGTGTCGGCCAACTTCGCCTCCCGCGTGCGCCAGACCGTCGCTCACTCCGCCATCAAGATGACCAAGGAGGGCAACCGGTTGATGGGTTGGATGCCGCTGGTGGTCAAGGCGCTCGAAGTCCGGATTTCGGCCGAGGCGGTCGAGGCGGCCAAGCCGGCGTTCGATCAGATGTTCGAGCTGCATTATCTGAAACCGTTTGAGAAACCGACGCGCGGGGGGAGAACCCCCACTCCGGCGCCACCCGCCGAAGCGGCCTCCGCGCCGATCCACGAACCATCCCCCGCCGCTCCGATGGACGACCAGCAGCCGATCCTTCCGCAGCGGTTCGTCCCGCCGGCGTCCGAGACCGCGGGTCGGAGGGGCACCCCAACCCCCACGCCCAAGGCCCCCCGAACCCCGACTCCGACTTCGGCCCCCGACCAGCCGACCCCCTCCGCGCCGCGCGCGGCCACCAGCGGCCAGCTCATCGAGCGGCTGACCAAAAGCGAGAAGCTGGCGCGGGTCATGGCGGCCATGTATCGGTCCCTGGTCAAGGCCAATCCCGCCCGCTGCGTCCGTAACGCCGAGACCCTGCTCCATAACGTCAACCGGCTGTTCGACGCCTCGGCCACTTGCATCATGGCGCGCGTCCCGGGCACCGGCCAAATGACGATCTATGCCCAGGCGGGCCACGCGTTGAGCTGGGGCGAGGGCAAGGGCGGTGCGGGGTTCGCCATCTCCCAGACAATCATCCGCGATTGCCTGGACCGGGGGATCGCCGTGGCCAGCCAACCCATGGACGGCGCGGGCGACCCGACCCAAAGCATGATCATGTTCCACATCGAGGCGACCGCCGCCGCGCCGATCAAAATCGAGGGCGAGGTCAGGGGCATCCTCTATCTGGACCGGCGCGAAAGGGGGTCGCATTTCGAGAAGGTCGAACTGGATATGCTGCGCAAGGTGAGCCAAGTCTTCCAGGAGTTCCCCGACTTGACGATGGGGGTCACGATTTAGCCTTCTGGAACGGCTTGGTCCGTACCTGCTTCGGCTCGAAGACGATGATGGGCGTTCCGCCGATCCGGTTCTTGGGCCAGTTTTTCCGCATCCAGTAGTAGTCCCACAAGGACCAGAAGAAGTTATCCCTGGGCGGGAAAGGGATCGGGAACCAGGCTTCGCGCAGATACATGTGGTGAACGTTCCATTTGTTGGGATCGAGTTTGCGCTTGAATGGCTTCATCTGCTCGGCCGGGCCCATGACCAGGTCCGCTCGTTCAAACATTCTCTCATTGATGCTTCCCCGCAGCTGGTAGCCCCAATTCCGGAAATACCAGGTGCCCGGCCACCCGGTATCGGCGACCAGGTAGGCCCGGCGTTGTTTCGCGGGGACGTTCTCTTCGTGCTCCGCCCACTCTTGCATGATCCGGCGACAAAGCCTGTCGTAGTCGACCGAGGTGTGGTTATAGACCAGGCGTTCACGAGGGTTGGCAGCCCGCTCGCCGATCAGGTAGACGTTGTTGCGCGTTGCGATGACGGTGGTCACCAGCATCAGCGCGATGGCGATGACCCGTCCCCGTTTGCCCATCACGCGCAACCTCGGCGCCCAGAGCCAACCGAGCATCAAGTAGAGCGGCAGGATGATGTGGACGGCCAACCAGGGCACCTTCTCGCCGGCCGACGAAAACTGAAAAAGCGAGCAGGCCGCCCACCAACCCGTCCACGCGGCCAAGGGTCGATGTTGATCGAGCTGCAGGATCGACCAGGCCAACATCGGCGCGATCATGAGGCCGAGAATCAGCATCGAGGCGTTCGGTTCGACGTGCAAAAAATCGGTGATGGGCGTGAGCCAGGCGGCCTCCTGAAAGGGCTTCCAAATGATCCAGATCAAACACCACAACAGGATCGCGGTGGCATGGACGAGCAAGCGCCCGAATCTGAGGAATGCGTCCCAGGTCAATCCCGCCGCGATCATCAACAGGATGGGAAGCTCGTAGGTCAGAAGGATCGGGAGATAATAGTGAATCTCCCCCTCGATCCGATGTTCGCTATGCTGCTTCTCCCAGTAATTCCAACTGCCCATGAGGTTCTGCAAGGCGCTGTAAGGCGGCCTCCCCTCCATCTCGCGGCATAGATGCAGCAAGTAATCCCAACTGTTGAGCATGGATTCCAGAGGGAGGGGCTTGAGCGAGGGGCCCGTGATGGCGAAAATGTAGAGGATCCAGATAATGCCCACAACGATGCCGAGGGACCACCCGAAAGCCGTTAAGATGGCGCCCGGAGGACGGATTCTGCCCAGGAATCCGCCGAGACGGCCCGTTGGTTGGAATGAGGCAGTTTCGGGTTGGGGGGCGGGGACCTGGTTTTCCGACTCCGCCTGCAAAGTCGGCTGGGGGTCCACTTGGCCGCGAGATTTGCCCTTTCCGCGACCTCGACCTTTCCGCTTCGCCAGCTTCGCGCCGCTGGTCTTCTCGTGAGGAGGTTTGCTATCCGCCCCCGCTTGCAAGCGGCCGGGTCGGGTCGAATAAGGAGTCGAAAGGTGATGCAATGCCCCGCCACGCGGCCTCAGAAAGAGCGCCTTCCTTCTCCAAAACGCGCGCTTGAGCAAATAGACGATTCCAAACGTGATTCCGCTCGCGTAGACGAACAACGCGTTCTCTTTAATCGTCAGCAGGGCGAGCATCCCGCCCATGCCCACGACCGCCCACGCCGCGGCGGCCGGCCGCCGCGAAAAGGCGCGCGCCATCGCCGCCATCGCCACCATCAGCACGCCGCAGTAGATCATCTCGTTCCTCAGGAAGCGGCTGAAATAGAGCAGGATCGGCGAGGTGACGAGCAGCGGGGCCAGCCACCAGCGATAGCGCCGCGGCCACAGCGAGAGGCTCGCGGCCAGCGCCACCAGCGAACAAAAGGCGACCCACGCGCGTCCGGACCCGAGTGAACCTTCAATCTGTTTACGACCAGGACGAGCAAGGCCGAGTTGATCCCTAAACCAATCACGAAGCTGGAACATCTTGCCCACGCTCAACATCAAGACCGGCCCGTGCATGATCGGCATGTGAGTGTAATGTTGATTCTTGCTGGTGATGTATTGAAACGAGTAATACGCGAACATGCTCTCGTCGTGCATGGCCGGTTTTGCGTCGAGCCGGACCGCGCGCGGCACGATGGCCAACGCGGCCACGCCGATGATGGCGGCCCACCGAAAATACGCGGAGCTGCGACGGTTCGATTTCATGGATGCTTTATCTTTGAATCATCGGGGCGAAAATCAAACAGAAAAAAGCGGGGATTCCATTCGGGGAATTCGGCCGCGAGCGGGGCCGCGTCCCTCAGTCGCTCCAGCGCCTCGGGTCCGTACTGTTTGGCTTCAATGATGCCAAAGAGCGCCCAGTCGATGCCCAGCGCCGCGGCCTGCCGGCGCATCCGCTGGACCGGACTCAAACCTCTGGCCTCTTGATCCTTGGGATCGACCTGGCCGCGGTAGAACCGGTCGACCGCGACCCGTCGCTGTTCGATCTGCTTGAAAGCCTGCGGACCGCGCCACTGTTGCTCGTGATGGGGCCATCCCAGCGGAATGGGACGTCCCCCCAGGCTGGCCACCCGGCCTCCATAATGATATCCCCCCGGCCAAGCGGCTTCGGCCACGCAGTCGCCCGGGGGGACATGCTCGCGAATCCAGGCCAGCATATCGGCCTCCGCCACGACCTCGGCGGACCGATAGTTCTTCCGAATCCAGTCGCGCCAACCGGAGTCAGTGGCCCAATTCGGCCGGTTGCGGACAAAGTCGTAGCCGTTGAGCGTCGGCCGGCGCGGCGAGCGGTCGCCTCGCTTGGCCGCGATGATCCGAGCCGGCATCGCGCATACGGGATAGACAAACGCGGCAACGAGCAACAGGACCAGGGCCGACCTCACCACCAATAGAGGAGGCCAGGGCCAGCGTAGCGTCCAGATTCCGTGCGCCGCCTGCGCCGCGCCCATCCAAAATATGATCCATAGAGGATAGGAGAACTTGAAATACGAATTATAGCGAGCCAGCTTGCCGACAAAGCGGTCCTGGACGTAAAACAGCTCCAAGCCGGCCAGGACCAAGAATCCCCCAATGATCGCCGCCGTCGCTGGCTTCGTCAGCCGCGGCCGTCCCCCCCAGCCCAGGGCCAGCACGCCGCAAATCATCCCGCCCCATACCCAGGCGATCCCGGCGGGAGGCGTCCACGGGACGGCCGGTGAGGCGACCAGGATGAGCAGTGCCGAGGCGACCCCCAAACCGACAACCCAGCGGTTGCTCCTGTGGCAGATTCTCAGAATGATCGCGATCCCAATCACGACAAGGGGCAAGCCCCAAAGGTCGAACAAATCGACAAACGCCGATTGCAGCTCCGGCGGCACCGGTTTGATCGGCAGCTTTTCCCAAAAACCCTGGCTCCCGGCCGCCGGAAGCGGCAGCGACGCGCCTCCTCGCAACAACCGATTGGAGGCCATCAAAACGATCCCGAGTGCCACGCTGAGCAGCACCGCGGCGGTACACCGCCGCCAACCGCCTCCAAGCGACAAGACCACCCAAAGGCCCACGGCACAGACGATCAGCGGGAGGTTCCACAGGTTGCTCAGGACGGCGGCCAGCCCAAGCGCGCCCCAGACGAGCGTCCATATGGCAAACATGCTCGGATTTCCCGTTCCCGGCCAGCGGCGGAATAGGTCAACCCTCCACCCCCAACGCCGACCCGCCACGAGGATCGCCAGCCACCCCAGAAACCACGGCAGCGCCAGATGATGCGCGTGAAAATCGCCCAGGATCGCCGAGAAGGCCGGGAATTCATCGACCACGTTCTCGATCGCGCGCGACGGTTTCCAGAAGTCATACCCACCCCACTGGTAGGGAACGTTCGGGACCGACCAGACGCGCCAGGCCTGCTTCAGAGCCTCGGGGTTCCCACCCCAGGTGGCCGCGAGGGCCCCCACGCTCGCCCATCCCGCCCGTAACCCCATGGCCCGCCCCAGGAGCCAGGCCCCCTCGAAAACCAAGACCGTGGTCCGGGCCAGGGCCAGGTTGAGGGCCAATTCGGCGGGGAATCCGCCCATCCGCCCGATCCAACTCCAGTGGAAGTGGCCCCAGTAGTAATACGTCAGCGGCTCCCCGGCCAGCCAGTAGTCCTCGGGGGGCAGGCCGCGCCCGTGCCAGGTCGACCAGAACATCATGGCGTTGCCGAATTTCTCCGCCGCCGAGGCCCCGATTTCGAACGTCATCTCGGGAACCCAGCGGCGGAAGGCGATGAAGCCCATGAACAGGGCGAACGCGAACAGCTCGGGGGCCAGCTGCCCGGCCGTGCGCCTCAGTTTGCCTTGAGGCCCGGAGCCGAGCCAATCGTACCCAAGCCCCCGGGTCAGCCCACCGGCCCGCCGGGCGTACCACACGCCCCCCGCCAGCGCCAAACCGATCCATGCCAGTCCAAAGCCGTGCCAGGTCGCGAATGCCGTCACGTGACCGGCGTACCAGATCGGCAAGACCAGCACGACGGGTCCGGCCACGCGCGACAGAAAGCGACGGACGTCCTCGGGGGCCCGCGTCCGGGCCAGAACCAGTCGCAGCGGTAAGCTCAAGAGCTCAAACCAGAGGAAGTAGAGCGCGGCCCATCCGAAATCCATCATGCTTCAGAATCCGTTCAACTGAATCTATTGAACTTAGCCGATCGAGTAGGCCGGGCGCAAGAAGATTTGGCCATCGGACGCGGGACCTGAACACCAAACCGGCAAACTTATCATACTCAACAAATATTTCTTATTATACGTAAAATTCCGCGCGAATATACATTTTGGCCTTGACAGTATTTTTCCATACTTTATTATAAAATCCAGGTGGCAGTTCGTCACTAGGCGATCGTTGGTTGCGGTAGATGGGGGTTCGGAATGCTTATCCCCCCAGCTGTCCGCACGGTACCTATATTGAGTCCAGAGAACGCGAGCTTTTGGATCGTGACGACCAAAATCAGCCCATTTCGTAACCGCTTTAAACATAAAAAGAGGCATGTCCTGTTCATCTGCACGGGAAACACCTGTCGTTCGCCGATGGCGGCCCATTATTTCCGTAAACTGCTTGCCGAACGCAATATCAAGGACATCGAGGTGCGTTCGGCCGGCGTGATGACCATCACTGGCCTGCTGGCCAGCCACGAAGCCGTTCAGGTCATGGACTCGGCCCATGTCGATCTGAGTCGCCACCGTTCGAGCCAGCTCAGCCCAGAGTCGATTCGCAAGGCCGACCTAATCTTGGCCATGACCCCCTTTCACCGCCAGACCGCGTTGCGATTGACCGAGGTTGCGCGCAAGAAGACGCATCTGCTTAAGGAGTTCGCCGGAAGCGATGTCGAGAACGTCCAGATCGCCGATCCCATGGGCTGCACGCTCGAGGTGTTCAAGAGATGTTTCAAGGAGATCAAGCAGGCGTGTGAGAAGCTGATCGAGCACGATTTCTTCACCGGCAAGACGGTTGCCCCCAAACCGCAGCGGTCGAAAACGGAGACCCGGAGCGCCTCTTCCCGGAAGAAGTCCACCAAGAAAGAAAAACCCAAACAACCGCAAACCTCCGCGGCCAAGAAGGATTCGACCAAGCAAACGGCACCCAAGAAGACGGAGTCCAAGCCAACGGTAGCCAAGCAAACGGCGGACAAGAAATCAACGGCCAAGAAGGAAAGCACCAGCGCCAAGCCCGTCGCAACCAAATCCGCGCCCAAGAAGCCCGCGCCCAAGAAGCCCGCGCCCAAGAAGCCCGCGCCCAAGGAAGCCACGCCCAAGAAACCCGTTCCCGAAAAAGCCGCGAAGAAGAAGTCCGTCGCGAAGCCGAAGAAAATTGTCAGTGCCAAGGCGAAGAAGACGGCCACCGAATCGCGTCGGATGGCTTCGGACGCGCAGCGCAAGACGTCGACCTAATCCACCCTCGCCCCCGCCGAAGGAGCCGCCTCCAACATGTACGACCTCGTAGCGGAGAAGGATCCGCTGTTGGCCGAAAGCCTGCGCAAGGAATGCAAACGCCAGTGCACCAAGCTCGAAATGATCGCGTCGGAGAACTTCACCTCCCCCGCGGTCCTCGAGGCGACCGGCTCGGTGCTGACGAACAAGTACGCCGAGGGCTACCCCGGTCGGCGCTACTACGGCGGCTGCGGGTTCGTGGACGAAGTGGAGACGCTGGCCATCGAGCGGGCCAAGGAGCTTTTCGGCTCCGAGCACGCCAACGTCCAGCCCAACTCCGGCTCCGCCGCCAACATGATCACCTACTTCGGCCTGCTGGAGATCGGCGACGTCGCGATGGGCATGGACCTGGCCCACGGCGGCCATCTGACGCACGGTTTGGTGAAGAACTTTTCCGGGCGCTTTTACAATTTCGTCCCCTACGGGGTGGATCGTGAGACCGAACGCATCGATTATGACGAGGTCGAGCGGATCGCTCGCGATTGCCGGCCGCGGCTGATCGTGGCGGGTCACAGCGCCTACCCCCGCCAGCTTGACTTCGAGCGCATGCGGGCCATCGCCGATGCGGTCGAGGCCTATCTCATGGTCGATATGGCCCATTTCGCCGGCCTGGTGGCCGCCGGCGAACACCCCAGTCCCGTTCCTTATGCCCACGTGGTGACCTCGACCACGCATAAGACCCTGAGAGGTCCGCGCGGCGGGTTTATTCTATGCAAGAAGGACGTGGCCAAGCCGATCGACCGCTGGGCCTTCCCCGGGACCCAGGGCGGACCGCTCATGCACGTCATCGCGGCCAAGGCCCTGATCTTCGCTGAGGCCCAGACGCCCGGTTTCAAGGCCTACGCGCGGCAAATCCGCCTGAATGCGGTGGCCCTGGGCGAGGCCCTCACCCAAGAGGGGCTGCGCCTGGTCTCCGGCGGGACCGAAAACCACCTGATCCTGGTCGACGTGACCCCCTACGACATCACCGGCAAACAGGCCGAGCAAGCCCTGGACAAGGCCGGCATCACGTGCAACATGAACATGATCCCGTTCGACACGCGTAGACCGGGCGAGACCAGCGGGATTCGGCTCGGGACTCCGGCCCTGACCACCCGCGGGATGCGCGAGGACGACATGCGCCGGATCGCCGGCTGGATCGGCCGCGTCCTGCGTTCCCCGAATGATCAGGTTCTCCTGGACTCGACGGCCAAGGAAGTGGGCGAGTTCACCAAGGGCTTCGCGCACCATGTGTCATCCTATGAACATAGCGGGGCGGCGATCTGAGGAGCGCAATCGACGGCATGATGAAGCAAATGCTCCAGAAAGCGGGTGCCTGATGGGTCTTCGAGTCATCCTCCCGGTGGCCGGAGTGGGCACGCGCCTTAGACCGCATACGCACACCGCCCCCAAGGTCCTGCTGCAGGTGGCCGGCAAGCCGATGCTGGCCCACATCCTCGACGAGCTCAAGAACTACGAGATCGAAGAGATCACGCTGGTTGTCGGGCACATGGGCGAGAAGATCCGGGAATACGTCACCGGTGCCTACGACTTCAAATTCCAATTCGTCACCCAGGAGGAACTCAAGGGCCTGGGCCACGCGATCTGGTTGACCGGGGACCTCTATCGCGACGCGGCCTCGCCGCTGCTCATCATCCTCGGCGACACGCTGTTCGCCGCCGACTTCGGCTCGATCATCGGCTCCGACGCCAACTGGATCGGAGTCAAGGAGGTCGAGGACGGCCGGCGTTTCGGCATCGTCGAGCTCCAGGGCGACACCATCACCAACATGGTCGAGAAACCCGAGAAGCCCCCGACCAACCTCGCCATCGTCGGCATCTATTACTTTAACGACGGGCGCCAGCTTTACGAGTGTCTGGATGAAGTGCTGCGCCAGGACCGCACGACCAAGGGGGAGTTCCAGCTCACCGACGCCCTGCAGGAAATGCTCGTGCGCGGTGCCAAGATGAAACCGTTCGTCATCGAGGGCTGGTACGACTGCGGCAAACCGGAAACGCTGCTCGAGACCAACAGTACCCTACTGACCCGTCTCCACGGCTCGGACCCCATCCCCGCCGACCGCTACAACGGCTCCCTGATCCGCCCCCCCGTCTCGATCGGCAAAAACGTGACGCTCGAAAACTCGATCATCGGCCCCCACGTGACCGTCGCCGACGGCGTCACGGTCAGCAACTCCATCATCCGCAACTCGATCCTTTCGAGCGACGCGACCGTCGAAAACATGCTCCTCGACGGCTCAATCATCGCCGACAAGGCCAAGGCGACAGGCCACATGTATCAACTTAACGTCGGCGATTCCTCCGAGGTCAACGTCGGCTAGGAGATCGATCGCGCACGGACGCCACGGTTGAGGGAAATGGGCGGAGCGGATCTGCATACTCGGCGACGAAGGCTCGTGCCGCCCGATGAGGTCGCCCTGTTCGCCGTTCACCTTTCCGGGTGAACCAGCACGGTGAACCGCCGCTGTTGCTCTCATCAAAAACGTCGCAGGAAAAGCCGCTCAGTAAGCAGAACCTTCAATGAGGGCCACCACTCGGTGGAACTGCTCGGAGAACGCTTCTGAATAATCCCCAGGCCGGCATTCTCGAGTGTCGGGAGGTTGATCACCTGATAATCGTCATCGGCGCGTTTGCGCAATTCTTCGAGGAGGTATCTGGGGCCAAGCCATCCAGACTGCGGCATCGTGTCATGGACCAAAACAATTCCCCCCTCCGCCATCAGTTCATCCACCGCCTGCCAGTCCTTCAAACACCCACGCAATCGATGATCCCCATCGATGAACGCCAGCTCGAACTTGACGTCTCCCGTCTGGAACGATTGCCGAATACGCTCCGAGGAATCTCCTTGGTGAAAAGTGACGTACTCCGAGAGCTTGGCTGCTTTGACGTGACCACGCGCGACCTCCAGAACACTCGCACGCTTCCCAAGGACCGGGGATACGTACTCTTGGGGAAAGTTGAAAAGATCAAAGGAGTGTAGATGCCCCAATGTATTGTCCCGCAATGCTTGCCCCATCCAGAGCACCGAGTACCCGATGCACGCTCCCGTCTCCAAAACGAGGCGTGGCCTTGTGCACCGAATCACCCAATACAGAAGTCGCCCGATTTCTGGCCGAACCGATGCGTGGAAGTGTCCCCCTTCATGCTCCAGCACCGCGATGACTCGATTTGCGGGCGCCAATGGCGCGTCGCGCGGTAGGGGCGGAATGGGAGGCGACCTGTTCTCCAGCGCGTCCGCGGCCGACTGACACCTCATCACGACTTGGCCGGCCAATCGATGCATGGGATCTCTGCGCAAGATCTCGACGGCCATTCCGGCCGCTTTTTCGAAATCACCAACCTCAAGGTGCGCTTCGGCCAGGTACGCCGTGGCTTCAGTATTCTCGGCGTTCTCCTTCACCAGTGTCTCGTAGTCCCGCAACGCCTCTTCGAAACGACCCATGGAACGGTACAGCCAGGCCCGGTGTCCCAACACTTCGAGCTTACCTGATGGCTCTCGGAGCAGTGCCTCGAACGCCTCCAGTGCATCCTTGTGCCGCCCCGCGCGTACAAATCCCAGTGCGGTTTCCAGCTTGGTCATCAACTACCTCTGAAGATCCCCCACATCAGATCCTCTCTCCAATCAGCTCATTCACTGACAGGATGGGGTCATTTTGGGGACCATCCCTGCCCACATACACTCAGATGCGCCCCAGCGCGGGGGTGTGATTCAGAAATGGGAGGGCGCAAGGTGAGGGGATTGTCCTGGAGACTCGTCCCTCATGCTCGTGCCTGGGCGCGCGGGCTCGGTTCCGACTTCGCGTCACCTTCAAGGCGCAACCACTAGAGAAGAAAGGTGGGGCTGGTGGTGGGAATCGAACCCGCAACCTCTCGCTTACAAGGCGAGTGCTCTACCAATTGAGCTACACCAGCGATTTTTTTCGCCCCGAGGGCCGAACTCGACCTTCCCGATCACCCTCGACTCTTATCATTATTTGGGTTAAGTGCCCTGAGGCAAGTAAAATCGCAGGCGCATTTAAGGCTTGAAATTGATCGGCGAAAAGGGTTGTCTAGTGAAGACGTGATGGGTTGTTTCAAGTGTCGATTTCCGATGCCGTGGGTTCACTCCGAATGACATGCCGCGCCGGTCACCGACCGGTCGTCGAGTGCTCCTGAACCGGCTCGGCCTTGGGTAGAGCATTCTGTTAACCTTCTCCCCCGCCTGCTCGGCCGAGGGGAGGGGTACATAACTTGAAGAGGGGCTGGAACGCGCCTGATGACCATGACGACCTCGACGCTGTGGGATCAAGCCCTTGACGACCTGAGGACCAAGTTGGACGAGGAGTCCTTCGCGACCTGGTTGGAGCCGGTCCACTTCCTCAGCCATGAAGACAACGTGGTCGTCCTTACGGTTTCCAGCGTCTTCAATCGCAACTGGCTGGCCAACAACTATCACGAAGTGATCCAGGACAGCCTGAGCGGCCTGCTGCGTCGCGAAGTCACCGTGGAGTATCGCATTCGCCCGGATGAGGGGCTGGCGCGGACCGAGCAGCAGGCGATGGAGGTCTTTCGCCGCACGCAGGGCGAGGCCCCGCCCTTGGACCTGATCTCCTGCCCGTTCAACCAGACCAACACGTTCGAAGCGTTCGTCGTGGGCGAGTGCAATCGGTTCGCCCACGCCGCCGCCCAAGCCGTCGCCGATCCCGAATCGCTCGCCTATAACCCGTTGTTCCTTTACGGCGGCGTTGGGCTGGGTAAGACCCACCTGATGCAGGCCATCGGCCAACGCCTGCAAACCTTCGGCAGTCACCTCATCGTGCGCTACGTTTCCTCCGAGGCGTTCATGAACGCGTTCATCGAGGCGGTGGCGCAGAAACGGCTCGTCGAGTTCCGCAACTCCTTCCGCAATGTCGACCTGTTGCTGGTCGACGACGTGCAGTTCTTCTCGGGGGCCGAACAGACGCAGACCGAGTTTTTCCATACGTTCAACGTGCTCTATGACGCGGGCAAGAAGATCGTCATCTCGTCGGACCATCCGCCCAAGGAACTGCACGAGCTGGAAGAACGTCTGCGGTCGCGCTTCGAGTGGGGTCTGATCGTCGATATGCAGGCGCCGGACCTGGAAACGCGGGTTGCGATCCTGCGCAAAAAGGCGCGCCCGATGAACCTGGAGCTGTCGGCCGAAGTCACGATCTATATCGCCGAACGCGTGCGCTCCAATCTGCGCAAACTGGAGGGAGCGCTGACGAGGTTGGCCGCCCATGCCTCGATGATCCGCAGCCCCATCACAATCGACACGGTCCGGTCCTTATTGGGGCCGTTTTTGGTGGGTGCGGAACCCAAGAAGATCTCAATCGAGAAGGTGCAGATGGCCGTTTGCAATTATTTCGACGTCACCTTGCTCGAACTGACCGGCCCCAACCGCTCGCGCAAATTCACCACGCCGCGCCAGATCGCGGCTTACCTTTGTCGCGAACTGACCGACTGCTCGTTCCCCGAGATCGCGCGCAAGTTCGGAGGCCGCGATCACAGCTCGATCATCCATAGCCACCGCAAGATTCAGCGCGAGATGGCCACGCAGTTGAGTCTGCAAAACCTGATCAAGTACCTGACCAAGCTCATCAAGGAAGAGCCGCCGATTCGTTGAATGGTAGCGTGATGCGACCTGTTCGACCCCTTCAGGGTCGTGGCGTCTTGGGATTCCATGTCCGGGGGTTGCCACCCCCGGCTAATCAAATTGCTCCCCTTCAGGGAGCCAAAGAACCTCTTTAATCTCCCAGCCCCGAGAGGTGCGTCTCATGGATATGTGAGATGCACCTCGGCTTGATTCAGATCAGTTCGCGTGATGGGCGGCCGGCAATAAGGGCGCCGTCGACTTTGTTATTCAGCCTGGTTGCTCTCGCCATCGACTGGCGCGAAGATGTCGGCGAGAATGTCGGGTTGGCTCTCGTCGCGTATAAGCTCCAGGTACTTGGGTCCGTCGGCGTATTCCACGATGAGTGTTTGAAAGACATCGCCGTCCAGGACGAGGCATTCGATTTGGCGCTTGGTGGGGCTGTCGGCGATGGCGTCCCTGAAGCGCTCGGGGCTGTACTTGCGGCCGTTTACGCCGATCACTTCCATCCCGGGTGCGAGGCCCGCCGCGTCGGCCGGCATCCCGGGGACCACGTTGCTGCCGATCACGCCCTTCTCGTCGACCTCCAGTCCCAGTGAATCCAACGCCGATGCGTACTTGCGCTCTTTCTCGCGCTCCTTCAACGCTTCGGAGGGTTCGGTGGCGTATTGGATTCGATAACCCAGCCGACCCACGAACTCGAGGGGAAGCGCCACCTGGGGTTGTTTGATCCATTGGGCGAGGAACGCCTCCCAATCGTGGTCGGCCAATTCGTTTAGGATGTCCAGGATGTCTCGCTCCTCGAAGGGGAGCCACTCCACGTCGGGCAGGTCCGGCCCCATGAACATGCGGCAGAAGTCGTCCAGACTTCGCCTCCCGTCCGAGTCGCGACGGATGATCGCGTCGGCCTCCAGCCACATCAGGAGGCCCTCGTTGTAGTAATCCTGACCGCGCCGCAGATTGCTCCAGTGCTTACTCCCCCCGCGCAGGTGGTGGGAGTCGATCGCGGTGTCTTCGAGCGACCGCCAGCGTCGGCCTTCGCGGCGCATCAGGTAGCTGATCTTGCCGGCCAGGTGTTGCTTATAGTGGCCGAAGGTCCAAAGCCCGCCCCGCACGGTCAGTAGTTCGCCCAGGTACTGCGTCAGCCCTTCGTAGACCCACAAGAGCCGCGTCTGCTTGGGGGTGTGGTAATCGGAGGTGGCCATCCCGGCGGGCCGGCGATACTTGCCGCACCAGGAGTGGGCGAACTCGTGCGGAAGCAAATAGCCCACCCACCCGCGCAGTTTCTCTTCCTCGAGCAGGTCGCGCTCCCCCACGCCGTTGAGGCTGGAGCGCAGGTGCTCGAGCCCCATATAGGGCAGGTCGTCGCTACAGATGACCAGGAGTTTGTAGGCGTCGAAGTGGGCCCCGACGAACAAGAGGCCGGCTTGGTCGGCGATCTTGGTATACTGGCCCTCCAGTTGCTCGCCGATCTGCAACGCGGCGGGCGATTCCGAGGCGATGCAGAGGGAAACGGGGGGGATGTGGGTAACGTCCAGGTCGATGACGCGCAGATGCTCGCCCCCGATCAATGGGCTGTCGATGACCCGACTGAGGCTTGCGGGCGCGAAATGCACAACCCCGTCCTCTTCGCGCTCGGTGGCCAACGCGGTGGCGAAGCGCCATTTGTCCGGCAGACGGACGCTCAGGCGAACTTCGATGTCCTGGTTGGAGACGCCGTCGGGAACCAACAGGCAGGTGTTCCAGTTGATCACGCCCACCAGCGAGTTGCCGTAACTGTCGATGCCCTTGGAATTGACGGTGGGCTGGTTGCAGATGTAATCGAGGCGGACAACCAACCCGCCGGCGCGGTCGGGAACCTCGCAGTGGAACTTGAAAGGCTCCTCCTGGTCGCGGGACCAGGCAACGGTCTCTCCCTCGAGGGTCTCGAGCCGCGGGCCGGCGAGGTTCTCGATCGGCCCCCGCGGAGCGTGGATGCCGGGGATCCACTTGGGATACCACAACGCCATGGGGCCGGGCTGGGCCGGGATTTCGATCCGAGCGTGTAGCAGGTTGCGAGAGAGCTCTCTCGCGTCCACCTCCACGGTCATCGATAGCGGCTCGGACGACGCGGGAACGGCGACGATGAATAGGGTCGCGGCGAATAATCGGAAGAGAAGAGGTCTTGAGTTCGGAGAATACATCGAACGGTCTACCCTTGGCTAGAATCAGCCCTCAAGTCCTGAAATTTCAGTGTTCGGCCTTTGCGGAGGTCGGCAAATTGATGAGCGACGCCGCTTGGTCCAGGGCGTGCTCAATCCCGGCCTTCGGGATTGCGGGCTGCGCGTTCGGCGTTAGCGGGGTGGGTGTGCCATTGCCTCGCGGCCCCGAGAGGCCCGGAGTATCAGCCACGACCGCGCGCGCCTCAAGCGGCCGGGGCGTCTCTCCACTCGATGGTTCCGGATCGGCAACGCTGCCGCCGGATTGCGGCGATTGGTGCCCAAGTTCGAGCAGGTGCTTGAGCGTGCGATGGGCCTCGCCGGTCCGGCCGGAGCGTTGCTGCATCTCGACAAGCGCCAGGACCGACTTCTCGGCCTCGCCGGTTGGGCCGGCCTTCATGTGAAAATTCGCCAGGCGTGAGCGCAGCTCGATATGGCCGGGGCACTGTTCGGTGGCCTCACGGGCGGCCTCCGCGAAGACGGCGTCGCCGTCGGGGGCCCGCTGGAGCGAGTCAAGCAACTTAAGGTAGTACCCTGCCAGCCGGTCCCGGTCCTCCAGGCGCCGGGCCAGTGGGATCAGCACGCGGCACGTCGCTTCGTGAAGCGGATCGAGCTCGAAGATGCGTTCGAGCAGCTCGATCGCCTGCTCGATGTGGTCTGTCTGCACGCAATGGGAGGCGGCCTCGTCAATCGTCTCGACGGCCTTTTCCAGTTGGCGGCCGTCGATGAGCATCGAGATCAATTGCTCGCGAGCCGCGGCGAGGTCCGGATCGATCCGCAACGCGGCATGGAAAGCTTCCTCGGCCTCCTCGAAGCGGCGCCGCGAGAGCAGGTCCTCGCCCAGTCGCACGTACTCTCGGCATGCCTCTGCCTTCATCTCGCAGCGCAGCATGATTTCGATCCGAATGCGCGCGAGGTCGGTATTTTGGGGGAGCAGTCGGGCCAGTTCGTCCCAGACGCGCAACGATTCGCGCAGGCGACCCATGTGATGGAGCTGCTCGGCCTGTCGGCGCAGGGTTTTCCTCAGATTCTCGCTATCCCCCTGAACTTGGTAGAGATGAACCAGGGCTTCGCACAGTTCGATGCTGTGGGGCGAATGGTGGCTGAGCGGTTCCAGGATTCGGACGGCCTGGTCGGGCCGACCAAGCCCCTCGAAGGCCCGAATGCAACGATCGACCGCATCGGCCAGGGTCAGGGGGGCGTCCGATTGCGCGATCCCTTCCAGGTATCGCGACCAGGCCTCGATGTGTCGCGGGTCTTCATCGAGTAGCCGCTCCACGACGCCTTGCTCCTCCTTGCGGCGTTCAGCCCCGGCGTAAACCTGAGCGAGCCGCCAAAGACCCTCAACCAGCCGTTCGGTATGGTAGGTTGCCTGGGCGACCTCCACCAGGTGTTCAAGGGCGGGGATGCTATCGGGGTGTTGAGAGAGGATCTGATCACACATCTGGGCCGCGTGGGTGTAGGACTCGGTCCGCTGGTAAAGGCGCAGCAGACGGAGCTGGATCGAGAGCCGGCTCTCCGCCTGGCCCGACAGACCATATGCCTTTGCCAGGACTTGCAGGCTGGGCAGATGATCGGGATCCAGGGCGAGCAGCTTGTGCGCGACGCGGATGGTCGCCTCATGTTGTCCGGCCGCGAGATACTCGTCCGCCAGCTCGTAATAGGTCTGCATGGCGCGTAAGGCATGGCCCTGATCGGCCAGAAGTTCCGCGTGGGTCTCCCTCAGACCGTAATGGTCGGGCCGGCACGCCAACCCGCGTTCGATGACCCGGCGCGACTCGGCATGGTCGCCGCGCGCGCGCAGCAGGCGTCCCCCTTGCAGATAACGGGCGGCGGCCTGATCGGCCAGGCCGATCTGTTCGAGCATCAAGCCACCGTGCTCATAAAGCTCGGGGCAAGCGCCCGCGCTGACGAGTGCCCGCTCGATCACGCCGGCGGCCTGCTCCGGCTCACCCAGGTTCTGGTGGAAATCGGCCAGGGCCAGAGCTTTGGTGGCAATGACCGGCTCCATGCCCCACTCCATGGCGAGTTCGAACTGACGGTTGCGGTGCTCGAGGGAGGCCGGTTGGAGGTCCACCAGCCGCTGGCACGCGGCGGCGGCCTGGTCGAAGCGGCCGGCCCGGCGGAAGGTCTCCACGATCTCGCCGTAGACCTCGGCGGCCTGGTCCGGACGCTCCGAAGCGCGCAACAACTCGGCCCTGCCGATCGGGAGCGTCGCATCCTCATCGAGACCGGACCCCCGGCTTCCTTCCCGAGTGAGCGGTGCCGGTGGGAACTTGAACGTGGGGTCGGCGGTCTCGGCGAGCTCGAGGACGGCTCGCTCATGGGTCAGCCCCAGCGACTTGGCGTAAAGATCGATCAGGTCCCCGCCCGACGCTCCTTGGCAACCGACGTTGGAACAATGATACGTACGGGCCGACCGGTCGACGACCAGCGTCGGCAGAATGGTTTCCTTGTGGATAGGGCAGAAGGCCCTGATTTCGTCGCCCGCCGTCTTGAACGTGTCGGGCCGGTAATTGATCTTGCCCAAAACCTGTTGGGCGTCCAGTCGGTCGAGAACCTCCTGGATGACATCTTCGGGTAAGGACCCCATGATCCATCCGATCTCACGATCAGCGCTTCGATACATAACTCTCGTGTCGATTATAGGCTCGGCGCCGGTAGGAGGGAATACAAAAAACGGCGACCGAGTTCTCAGTCGAGTAGCCCGGTCGGCGTGATCGGGAAACGCCGCGCGCTCAGGAATGGGGACGCAGTTGAAATGAGATGTCCAAAGCGGGGGCGGAGTGGGTGAGGGCGCCGATGGAAATGCGGTCGGCGCCGGTGGCGGCGAAGGCCGCGATATTGCGCAGCGTCACGCCGCCCGAAATCTCGAACGGGATGCCCGTGGCGCGGTAGTGCTCGATGATTCGCCGGGCGCGGGCGGGCGTGAAGTTGTCGAGCATGATCATGTCGACCCGCTCCTCCCAGCAGATTTGGACCTCCTGCTCGTTGCGCACTTCCGCCATGACGCGCAGCTTGCGCCCCCCTTTCAGCGCCAACTGAATGGCCTCGCGCAGTCCCCCCGCCGCGCGGGCGTGGTTTTCCTTGATCAAGACCATATCGAACAGTCCGAAGCGGTGATTCGTGCCACCACCGACCCGGACGGCGTAGCGCTCGAGTTCGCGCCACAGCGGCGTGGTCTTGCGCGTGTCGCAAATCAGAGGGCCCGCGCTCCCGCCGGCGGCTTGATGGTAGCGCGCGGTCAGCGTGGCGATGCCGGAGAGTCGCTGCAGAAGGTTCAAGGCCACCCGCTCTCCGCTGAGCAGGCCCCGCGCGCCTCCCTCGACCGTGGCGATCGTCTCGCTGGGCCTGACCTCGTCGCCGTCGTGAACGTTCCAGTGAATGCGCGAGGCAAGGGCGGTCGCGCGCCAGACCCACTGCGCGACCGGTGCCCCGCAGAGGATGCCCGGTGCCTTGGCGATCAGCTCTCCCCTCGACTTGAGGCCCTTGCGCACGGTCCGCTCGGTCGTCACGTCGCCGGGGCCGATGTCTTCCTTCAGGGCACTGCGCAAGTGCTGCTTCAGTTGCGGCGTCATCCGTAATTGCGCGCGGGCGCGGCTAGCCTGCGCCATAGGTTTGCTCCTGACCGGGGAAAGAGCCGTTGCGCACGTCCGCGACGTACCCTTCGAGTGCCTTGCGCGCGTGGTCGTGCAACTGGGCGTAGGGCTTGACGAAGCGGAAGGGCTTGTCGTCGATCATGCCCAGCAGGTCGGCGATGACTAGAATCTGGCCGTCGCAATCCGGACCGGCCCCGATGCCGATGGTGGGGATGGCCAGATCGCCGGAAATCCCCGCGGCCAATGCCGATGGGATGCATTCCAAGACGATGGCAAACGCGCCGGCGTCCCGCAGGGCCTTGGCGTCCCGGCGCAACTGGCCGGCCGTTGCCTCGTCGCGACCCTGAACGTGAAAACCACCCTGCTGATGATAGGACTGGGGCAGGATACCGACGTGGCCGAGGACCGGGATGCCGGCCCGCACGAGTCGCTCGACCGTGGGCGCCATCTCGCTCCCCCCTTCCAACTTGACGGCCTCCATCCCCCCTTCCTGAATCAAGCGGGCGGAGTTGGTCAGGGCCTGTTCGGGCGAGGCCTTATAGGTCATGAAGGGCATATCGCCGACCCGCAAGGCGGAGTGGGCCGCGCGAGCGACCGCCGCGCCGTGATGGACCATCTGCTCCAGGCGCACCCCGATCGTGTCGGCCAAACCGAGCGCGGTCGGCCCCAGACTATCGCCGACCAGGACCAGGTCGATGCCGGCTTGGTCGGCCCAGGCCCCGGTGATCGCGTCGTATGCGGTGACGGCCGTGATTTTGCGGCCTTCCCGTTTCATCCGACCCAGGGTCGAGATCCGAATCTTTTTCGCTTTCTCAGTCATGTTGAGCCCTGGGCCGGCCTTGCCCGCGCCTGGCGATCGCGTTTGAGGCTTCACCCCGAAGTGGATTCGCTGTTTGCGGTTGGGCCATTCTGATCGGTCGAATTCGTCTTGACCAGCAGGATATCACCGCCGTGGCCGTAAAGCTGAACGTGTTCGCTGGGGAGGATTCTACAGATTCGTTGATAGAGGGGCGAGCAGAAGAACACGGCACTACGGCTCAGGCGGCGATAGGCCCAGCCCTTGGGAGTGGGATAACCATCCAATTCGAGCTCGGTGCTGCCCGGGTATTCACGGCAGACCGACTGGATATGCTTGATGGTCTGGCTATTCTCGCCCGCCAGGTTGAGCTTGAGTTTGGCCACTTTGGTCGCCTGGTCTTCCAGATCGGCCAGCCGCCAGATGCCCTCGGCCCTGAGCCAGGTGGTCCCGTCCTCGCGGCTGAAGCGGCCGGCCACCAGGACCTCGGCGCCGGGTTGGAGACACTTTTTGGAAGTTCGGGCGATTTCACCGCCGATGATGACCGGCAGGCCCTCCAGGTCGATGAGGGTATCGCCTTGCCGTGCGATCAAGGGTCCATCGGTCTCCGCCGAGCAGACCAAGCCGGCCACCGACAACCGCCGGCCCAGGTGACGGCGCGTCACCTTATCGACCGAGAGCGGCCGCAGATGCTCCAGGACGATGCGAAACCGCGCGATGGGATCGATCGAAAGGAAAAAGCCCATCGATTCGGATTCCCTTTGCAACTTGGTCCAGTTGTTCCATTCGGCCGGTTGGGGGGTGCCATCGGCATCCGGCTGCACGCGTTCGGCCCATTCATCGAGGGGAAACAGCGTGGTCTGTCCCTCGGCGGCGTCGGAGTGCGCCTTACGTTCACGGGCCTTCTTTTGCATCAGGGCGATGATCGCGTCCATGGCGGCGCGGGGCTGTTCGAATCCATCCAAGGCGCCTGAAGCGATCAGGACGCGCAGGATGCGCAGGTTGAGAATGCGGGTGTCCACCCTGTTGCAGAAGTCATCAAGGCTGGCGAAGTTGCCGCCCGAGCGCACCGACTGGACGTTTTCCCATGCGCGGCGGCCGAAGCCCTTGATCGCCGCCAGTCCCAAACGGATCGTCCCACCCTGGGAGGTCGTTTCCCATTCGCTGAGGTTGATGTCGGGAGCGTGCACGTGAATGCCGGCCCGGCGAATTTCTCGGATGAGGGCCGAGGGGTCGTGGCCTTGTTCGATCGTCGAGTCCAGAGCCGCGGTGTAAAAGGCGAGCGGATGGTTGGCCTTCAGATAAGCGCATTGGTAAGCGAGCAGGGCGTCGGGCAGGTCATCGCTCAACTCGCGGGTCCGCCGATCGGCGCGTTGGGCCTGCGCCTCGGTTTGCACCCGCAAGACCTGGAGCAGGTTGCGCGGGGCGTACTTCTTCAGCAAACAACGGAGAGTGACGCCCTCGAGCGGAGGCACGCCCGCCGTATCCCCGCGGCCGAGCAAGTCGAACGTCGCGCGATCATCCAGCGCGATCTTGTGAAAGTGCAATTGTGGGTTTTCCGTCTTTGAGCCGTGCATCGCTTTGTCGAGTATATCGAGCAGCCGGTGGGGGGCGAAATGGATGCGGGCCAAACCCACCGCGTCGATGGCGGGTTCATCGATGCCGGTCACCGGGCGCTTCTGCATCGACTGGACAAGCGGGGCGATACTCTCCAACGGTTCGGCGCACAACGCATAACGGTCGCCCGTGGCATGCCAGCCGTGGGGGCGAGGGGCGAGCCGCGTGGCCAGGTCGCCGAGAAATGCCGGAGCGCGCCAGCGACGGGTGCGGGTCGATTCGGTCAACTCATCCAGGCGTTGGGCGGCGCCTACCGTGCGCAAGCGGGCCTTCTCGCGATGAGTCATGCGGCGCTCCTCCTCGGTCATGCCGGCCCAACGCGCCAGTTCGTTGATCATATGGTCGCGGCGCAGTTCGTGCACCCGTCCGATCTCGGCCAGGTGGGCCTCGCCGAAGGTCTCGCGAATCCACGTGAGCAGGGCGGCCACGCCGGTGCGCGGGATTTCGACGGTGATGGTCGGATACGACTCCCCGTCGACCAACAGGCCCTTGGTCTTCAGATTGTATTGGAGCGGATCGACAAGCGTGATGCCCAAGCAATAAGCCAGCACCGAGCAGACAATCCGGGAGCGACCCACGCCGCGCGAGATGCCGCGGTCGTCCAGCGCCTGGGAAATCTGGTGATACAGGAGCAGCCAGGGCGCCAGGTTGTTGGCCCTCACGTCCTCGAACTCTCGATTGATGCGTTGCTTGAGCGATTCGGTGATCTCTCCGTAGCACTCGGTCGCCCCGCCGATCACCAGATCGAAGAGATAAGAATTGGGGTCGAAGCCGCGCTCCAGATCCATGGCCGGGAAGGCGCGCCGGATGCGTCCGGGCCGCCACGTGCAGCGGCGGGCGAGGTTGCCCGCCTCATGGGCCAGCTCCTCGAACGGTCCCTTCCAGCGCTGGAGCACCTCGCTTTCGGGCAACATGGCCAACAGGTCTTTGGTCTGGGCGGGTGGGCGGTACGAGCGGCTGGGGGCCCGGAAGGGATGCTGTAGGAAGACGGACGCCGCCGCGTCACCTGGATCGGGATAGGGGATGACGGGTGCCGCGAAAGCCCGGACTTGAACGAAATCGGCCAGGCGGACGATCATCTCGGCGACCTCGGTCTCTTCGCCCGACCCCAACGTCCCCCCGAACAGGAAATCATCCCCAAAAACCTGAACCAGCCGGCCCAGATAAGCCTCCGTCGCCTTGCGCTCGCGCTCGCGGATGAGCACGCCCAATTCCCCATCGGCCGGGATGACGGTGACCAATCCACCGATCCGGCCGAGGATCTGCCCATGCGTCAAGGGTCGCCGTTGATCGCACCCTTTCTGGTGATAGACGGTCAGCAAGCGGACCAGGTTGCGGTAGCCCTGCTCGGTCTCGATCAGAAAATCGACGGGGAAATCGGTCCCGCTACGGGTCAGACCCATCATGCGCAGCCGGCAGCCAAAGACCGGTCGAATTCCCTGCGCGCGGCAGGCTTGGTCGAACTCGCGGAACGCCGCGATCGTTCCCTCGTCGCACAATCCCAGCGTGTTATAGCCGAGGTTGCGCGCGCGGCGCACCAACTCGGACGCCGACGTGACGCCGAGTGGACTATGATGGGATTGGCAGAACAGCGGGACGAATGCCATGGCTCAACAACGGGATCGGCCAAAGAATCAGCGGGATCAAGGGGTCTTGGGGTCCGAGAGCGGGCACGCGCCTCAGATCCGATCCAACCACATTCGCGTGTAAAAAGGGTCAAAGCCCATCTTTTGCCAAAAGGCCTTGCCCACCTCATTAAAATGATAATACTGCAACTGAACGGAATCCACCTTCATTACGTCCAACCACTCAAGCGTCGCCTCGACCAGGGCGCGGCCGATCCCCAGGCGCCGATGGGGTCCGATCACGACCAGGTCCGATAGATATCCATAACGTTCGGGGAGAAACATGGGCAGGTTGCGGCTGATCGTTATCAGGCAAAAGCCGACGACCCGGCCGTCGATCTCGGCCAGCCGCACGCAGGATTCGGCGTTGGAGAGGTGATAGCCGAGATAGGCCTTGTAGGCCGCCAGTGCCCCCTTGGCCAGGCGGATGCGCGGATCATCATGCTCATGCTCGGCCATCATCCCGCGCCACAACTCGAGGATCACCGGCTGGTCCTTGGGCAGGGCGGGGCGGATGAAATAGGAAGGGCCGGTCATTTGGGCGCTTGGCGGAGGTTGGTTTGTGGTGAGAGCCATGGAGCGCGCCTCGGGAATCGACGTGGCATCGATTATAACCACAGTTGGTCACGTGGATCAATCCCGCTTGGCGTCGCCCGGCAATGGGGTGTGATTCAGATTCGGGAGTCAGCGCCGTTTCTGAACCCTCGTGCTCGTGCTCGTAATCGGTCTTTTTCTTGTGTCGCAATCGAGATGGGGCGCAGCGATGAGTCCGATTACGATTACGATTACGATTACGATTACGAGCACGAGCACGAGCACGAGCACGAG
>CAUZJO010000047.1:0-30957 GCA_963580245.1 Candidatus Sumerlaeia bacterium
CGTCTGGGGCTTCCACTGCCGAACCGACCCAAAAGAATTCAAAATGTAGTGCAGACTTTTACCCGAAAAATTCAAATTTACTCGAAAACGGGCACTTCTAAGCTCTGAACTGCGGAAAATGGGCTAGCGCGAACAAATTGGCTCCCTATGACGAATTTGTCTTGATCGAAGCCCGACGGGTGGCCTATTCTAACCTGGGACGGAGGGAATTGGCCGTGGCGGGGCCGGTTCTTGCGCTTGATCGCTTCCCTGGACGGCGTGGTTAGAAGACATGATGAGCCCTTTGGGCCGCGAGGGATTATTCGCGTCCGGTCCACGAACCCATCCTGGTGGGAACGGAGGATAAAAAGGGGAACTGTGCGGTCGATCGGACCTGTGGAATGATGCTTTGGGGGCTGTTGAAATTGCGGGATTTTTTCCTCCCTCAGGAGTTCTTGATTGACGAGACGCGGCTTCACGTCTGGTCGGTCGAACGGCCGTCCGACCATCAGTCGGCCGAGCCGGACGGTGGAGATGGGCCGGGACAACCCGCGCCGGACCGCGGGAAGGCGGCGGCCCGGTCGGATCTGGTGACCCAGATGTCCGGACTTCTGACCGAGCAGGTTCGCCTGGAGCAGAAGGCCCGCCAGCTCCAAAAAGCGGGCGGTGACGACGAGTTTGGAAAATTCGTGAGGCAGATGATGCCATTTTTGGATAATTTCGACCGTGCGCTGGATCTGGCCCGTGAACATCCCCCCTCCGAGGAACTGAACAATTGGCTCAAGACCGTGGAGGGTCTGCATTTCCGGATGATTAAAATCCTTGAGGATTACGGACTGGTCGTAATCAACAGCGTCGGCAAGGCAGTTGATCTGAATTACCAGGAGGTGGTAGAGTATCGCGCCGCTGGCGAATACCGGCCCAACACCGTGATTCGCGAATTGAAGAAGGCCGTCGTTTTTCGAGGACGGTTGTTGCGCGATGCCAAGGTCATCGTGGCGCGTGGTGAGTAACCCCGTGACGGGGGCTCGATGTCGGTCAAATCGGTAGACGGGAGAGATCAAGGATCATGGCACGAATCATTGGAATCGATCTGGGGACGACCAATTCGGTGGTCTCGGTGATGGACCGCAATGGACCGGTCGTCGTTCCCAACAGCCTCGGCGACCGCCTCACCGCTTCAGTGGTCGGATTCACCAAGAGCGGCGAGATCCTCGTTGGGAAGAAGGCCAAGCGCGGAGCGGTGATGAACACCGGGCGCACCGTCTTCTCGATCAAACGTCACATGGGGACCAACCACCGTGTGCGGATCGACGGCAAGGAATACACCCCGCAGGAAATCTCGGGGATCATCCTGCAAAAGCTCAAGCAGGACGCCGAGGATTTCTTCGGCGAGGAGATCAAGCAGGCGGTCGTCACGGTGCCGGCTTATTTCACCGATGCCCAACGCCAGGCCACCAAGGACGCCGGCGAGATCGCCGGGTTCAACGTGCGTCGGGTCATCGACGAGCCCACGGCCGCGGCCATGGCCTATGGTCTGGATAAGGATCAGGACCAAACCATCATGGTCTACGACCTCGGCGGCGGCACGTTCGACGTGTCGATCATCGAGGTGATGTCGGGGGTGTTCCGTGTGATGGCCATCCAGGGCAACACGCAACTGGGCGGGGATGATTTCGACCAACGCATCCTCCAATTCCTGGTCGAGGAATTCAAAAACGAACACGGCGTCGATCTAAACAACGATCCGGTCGCCATCATGCGCCTGCGCGACGCGTCCGAAGAGGCCAAGATCGAGCTTTCCGAGATCAACGAGACCCAGATCCTGATCGAGGCCATCACCATGGGTGAGAAAGGACCGCTGACGCTGGATTACACGCTCACCCGCTCCAAGTTCGAGGACCTGATTCGGGACCTCGTCGAAAAGACCGTGGAGCCGATGACCACCGCCATGAAGGACGCGGGCCTGACGGTCGAGCAGATCACGGCAGTGCTGCTCGTGGGTGGTTCGACCCGTATTCCGCTGGTGTTGAACACCGTCAAATCGATCGCCGGCAGGAGCCCCGTGCGCGACATTTCACCCGATGAGGTTGTGGGGTTGGGGGCGGCCGTCCAGACGCTGGTGCTGGCGCCGCTCGAGGGCGACATGGAAGACTCGATGGCGACCTTCTACAGCAAGGAAAAACCGGTCATCATCCACATGACGCCGTTCAGCCTGGGCGTTGCGCTGCAGAACGACACCTTCGCGCCGATCATCGAGCGCAACTCGACCTATCCCACCGAAGCCAAGGACATCTTCACGACCACGCGCGATTTCCAGGACGCGATCTCCTTCCCGATCTACGAGGGGGAGGAGAGCCTCGCTTCGGAGAACACGTTCCTGGACCTGCTGCGTATCGAAGGGGTCACGCCCGCCCCGCGCGGCGTGCCGCGCATCGAGGTCACGTTCCGGCTCAACGCCGACCGCATCCTCGAGGCGCGGGCCGAGGACCTGGCCACGGGCGTCGAGAAGGTCATCACCATCGCCTCGACCGGTTCGCGCCTGTCCGAGAGCGATAAGAACCGCATGGTCAAGGATGCGCGCGAGCGGGTGGCCTCCATGCTGCGCCAGCGCATGCGCGAGAATGTGCGCGAGGAGGCGGACGACCTGATCCGCCGCGCGCGCGATTTCATGGCCAGCACCCCCGGTCACCCGCGCGGCGAGGAAATGTCGCGCCTCGTCTCCACGCTCGAAAGCGAAATGGAACTCAGCGACGAGCGCGGGATGGAACAGGCCTCGATGCAGCTTATGTCGGTCGTCAATGAGGTCGAGTCGGCGGCGTCCTAGGCGTCGGCCATCGGAAACGCTCACTCACCCTTGGCGAGTTCACTCGAGAGATCGCAGCCGTCTTTCCATCGCGGCGCGGTAGACCTCCAGCGTCTGCTCGCACTGCCGCCGGTAGGTGTGATCGGTCTCGACTCGGCCCCGTGCCGCTTCCCCCATCTTTCTTGTCGAGTCAATATCAGTCAGGGCTTCGATCAGCGCGTCGGCCAGCCCGCGGCGGTCGCCCGGCTCGAACAGCCAGCCGGTCGCGCGGTGGGTGATGGTATCGGCGATGGCCCCGACGCCGGCACCGATGACCGGCCGGCCGCAAGCCATCGCTTCCAACATCGCCCGGCAGGCACCGTCGGACCCCGGCACGAGCAGGACGGTCACGTCCATGGCCGAGTATGCCTCGGGCAGGTCGTTCTTGCGGTAACCGATGCGCCGCAAGTGGTCGCGCAACGGGTGGCCCTTGATCCGGTCGATCAGTTCGTATTTCAATTCCCCCCGCCCCGCCAGCGCGAACAGGGCCGCCGGCTGACGCTCGACGACTGCCTCGATCGCGTCCAGGAAGAAATGATGCCCCCTATGGGGCTGCATGCGCGCCACCATGCCGGCCACGCGGGCCGACTCGGGGATTTTGTAATGCTTGCGGATTTTCGCCCCCGACAGCCCGGGCCTGAAGCGTTCCAGGTCGATCGCCCCGCGCACCCAGGCCACGCGCGGACTGGGCACGCCCACCCGCTCGATCATGCGCCGGCGCTGGGACTGGCTGACGGTGATCAACATCTCGGCCCCCTTGCCGACCAGCCAGCGGTGGGCGAGATCGTGATAAGGGTCGGCTTCGCGATGGATCGTGCGCACGATCGTCGTCGGCAGCCGGCCACCCCGAGCGAGCGGTCGCCGCAAGGTCGAAGCCGCCACCCAGTGGTCGTGGGGCAGGTGACAATGGAGCACGTCGACCGACTCGTCGCGCAGCAAACGCCCCAAACGGCGCATGTCCGCCATCAGGTGGAAAGGCTGGAATCGCCGGTTGAAATGGAATCCCTCGACGAACGGGATGCCGATCTCGCCCAGGCACTGCTCGACGCCTCCGCCGCCGGGCGCGGCGAACTCGACCGCATGTCCCTGCCGCTGCTGCTCGGCCGCGAGCATCGCCGCCGGTTCGGCCGCTCCCGTCCAGCGCTTACTACTCAGCAGGTGCAGGATGCGTAGCGGCCTCTGGGCGTCGGCCATGGTGCTTAGGCCTCGGCAATGGCTGTTTTTTTCAGCTCGTTGGCTTCGATGTAGCGTTCGGCGTCGATGGCGGCCTTGCAGCCGGTTCCGGCCGCCGTTACCGCCTGGCGATAGCTGGGGTCCATCACGTCGCCGCAGGCGAAAACCCCTTCGACCGAGGTACGGCTGGTGGGTTCCTCAACGAGGATGAAGCCTTTGTTGTCGGTTTTGATCTGGTCACCCAGGAACTTGGTGTTCGGCTCGTGGCCGATGGCGATGAAGAGACCTTCGCAGGGGACCTCGCTGGTTTCCCGGGTCTTCAGATTCAGCAGGCGCAGGGCGCGAATCTTTTTCTCCTCGACCCCGATGACATCCTCCACCGCCGAATCCCAGATGAAATCGATCTTGGGGTTCTTGAGGGCGCGTTGCTGCATGATCTTGCTCGCGCGGAGTTTATCGCGGCGGTGGATCACGGTGACCGAACTGGCAAACTTGGTCAGGAAACTGGCTTCCTCCATCGCGGTATCGCCCCCGCCGACGACCATGACCTTCTTGCCGCGGAAGAAAGCGCCGTCGCACGTCGCGCACGCCGAGACTCCACCTCCCGCGCGCACCAGGATCTGCTCGGATTCCAGGCCCAGCCAGCGAGCGCTGGCCCCGGTCCCGATGATGAATGTGTGCGCGCGCAACGCCTTGCCGCCTTCGATGTGGATCGTGAAGGGAAGCTGGGCCAGGTCGATTCGCTGGATATCGCCCCGGAGGAAGCGCGTGCCGAACCGCTCAGCCTGTTTGCGCATGACGGCGACCAGCTCGGGGCCCATGATCCCGTCGGGGAATCCGGGGTAGTTCTCGACGTCGGTGGTCAGCGTCAACTGGCCCCCGGCCTCGAATCCCTCGACAAGGACCGGCTCCAGATCGGCGCGCGAAGCGTAGAGCGCGGCCGTCAGCCCCGCCGGACCCGATCCGGCAATCACCACGCGGTGGACGTCTTGGAAGAGGTCATCGCTCATTGGTTCAAATCCGGTCCCAATGTCATTGGCTCCAGCACGAGGGCCCGCGGGTCCCCTTTAAATGGGTCGCAAGCGTCGTTCAAACCTGACGCCATGCGCATCAAACGCCTACTCAGCCCGGCATTCTGACCATCACCCGAGACGCTGTCAACCCCGCGAGCGACGCATGTCGCGGCAGACCACTAACGTCTGCGCTTCTTGCCGTGTTTGGGCCTGCCCTGGCCGCCTTTGTGTCGCTTGATGGCCTCGGCCAGGTCGTGGCTGGCTTCTTCGCTCATGCGGGACGCGTGAGCAACGACGGCCCGGCTCGTCTCGCGCAAGTCGCGCCACACCAGCACCAGACCAAACAATGCCGAAAACAAAAGCGAGCCGATCAGAACCAACTGGCTCTTGGGGGAGGTCTTGGGCCAGTAGATCGCGAGGATGAGCACCGAGCTGAAGAGGACGGCGATACCCATCCGGCGCGAAAGACGCCGGCGCGGATAGGGAATATCCTCCTCGTCGCGGCACGCGCGCATGTAACGCGTCACCTCATGGACGGTCAAGAGGAGAAGCATCCCCAAAAGCGCAAACCCAAATATTTTTCCCACGGGCCTAAGTATCGATCACGCTGGAAGATATGGCCGGGCGGCGGGCCATACCGGAGCCTATCCGAAAAACCGGCGGGAATAAAGAATTGCGGTCGCCCCCCCGGCGTATGAGTTGATCAGTTTGGACCGAGTCGATAGATGTCGCCGTCGCTGACGCTCCCGTTCGTCGGATCGTACGAAAGGTCTCCCAGGGCCCCCCTCAGGTCCCCGTACGGCTCAAGCGCATCGGGGCTGGGGAGCTTATCCAAGTTGCCCTCGATGACGTGGATCACGGCCCGCTCATTGATGTCCCCGAGGCGGGCGGGCGTCTTGGGGTCCGAGGAGGTGCTCAGTGGGTTTGGGTTTTCAGTTCCCACGCCGGGGCGGGTTTGGAGCTGGTCGAAGATGTCGGCGTCGGGGCCGAATGAGGTCAGGATGTAACCCCGTCCCTGGGACTTCTCGGGCCGATAGCAATAGGGCAAAAACCCGGCCGCCTCCCGGACGAACGGATCCGTGAAGAACTCGGTCGTATACGCGATGGGCGTGGTCAGCGTATGAAATTGCTGGCCCGCGATGACCGTGGGGTTCGTGTCGCGCGTCCGAATCGCGTAAAAGCTCGGTGCCAGCACGCCCAAGTAATCCCCGATCCGCTGATCATACTTGGCGGGGTCATCCGTCCCTTCGGGATACTTGTTATGGTCGACGCGGTAAGCCTCCAGACCCGTGGCCAGGGCGCGCATGTCGGCCTTGACGCGCGAGGCCTTCGAGCGGACCTGGGCCTCGAGGAAATTGGGGACGGCGATGGCGGCCACAATGGCGATTATGGCGACCACGATCAACAGTTCGATCAGGGTGAACGCGCCGGTCCCCTTCCGGGAAGCGGGCGCGGGGGTGACTTGGATGCTGGACATGGCCAGATCCTCTTCCATCACGGTGGCGGTGGCTCGCGGCCCCGGATGGGCGGGGCGGCGGATTGTTAACCGACGTTGCCTGAAATTCGGTGGGGACATCATCTGTTTAACTAGACCACCATTTGTCAAATAAGGCCATCATCCGTTAACCTTGGACAACAACCGTTGCCTACTGTAAACAGGCTCAAATTTACGCGCAAGAAAAAAATGCACCCGTGGAAGAAAAAATGCGCCTGGGTGAATCCGCGGCTAGACTATGGGAATGGGCGTTGTCATCGAACGTCTCTCGTGGCCGATCGATCCGGCTCGACCTTGCCCTGTCAAAGATGTTGAACACACGGCACGGTCTCTGTTACCCGTAGTCCGGGTCCGGCGCGGGGCCGTGTTCTTCTTGAGCGTGGCGAAGATGGTGGCCACTCCCGTCGCCGCCGCACCATTTCTGGTCATCCTCACTGATTGAACGTAGGTAGATGATTCCCATGGCTCGGTCCCAAGCCCATCGCCTCCTGAAAGGACCTTTCCCCGGTTTGGCGATGGGGCTGGGGTGTCTGTTCGTCGGCGGCTGGGTGTGGTGGGCAATGCCCCCATTCGACTCGCGGATCGACGTTTTTCTTGGGATGGAGTCGGACCTGGCGTTTCTGCTGGCCGCGTGCGGATGCCTTATCCTGGGCCAGACTTGGTTCACTCATTATGGGACGCCTCTTCTGGACCCAGACCGTTCGCGTCACCTGAGAGGGGTGAGCGTTGTTGCGGTGATGGCGCTCGCCGCGTTCCTCTTCGTCAATCGGGTCGCGGCGACCAAAACGGCCCTGCTTGAGGGGACACGCACCTTTTGGCTTGATGACGACATGATGATCTCGATGCGCTATGCGTGGCAGTTGGCCCAGGGGGGCGGGCTGGTTTGGAATTCCGGGGAGCCGCCCGTCGAAGGTTTCACGAACCTGCTGTGGACGCTCACGATGGCGATTCCTCACGTCTTGGAGGTGCCGTCCGAGATGGCGTCCGCGCCGATTCTCCTCCTGAACCTCATCGGGCTGCTCGGGATCCTGTGGCTGGCGTGGTCGGTGGGTCGGCGTTTGGGCCTGCGGCCGGGGTTGCGCGGGGTCGGTTTACTCCTGATCGCTTCCAACCGCTGGGTCCTCTATTGGGCCGTCGGCGGCTCCGAAGCGATCCTGCTGGGTTTGATCCTGATGTTTCTCACCGACCGCATCCTAGCGGCCCGCCGCGCGGCCCCCCTGGGGTGGGTCGAAGGTGGCCTGATCGGTTTGCTGGCACTGGTACGGGCCGATGGGTTGCTCCTGACGGCTCTCCTGGCCGTTATCTGGGCGGCGTTGGCCCGGCGGGGGAGGACGCGAGCGTTTGCCTGGCTTCCGGCCCTGATCTTGCCGCTCGCGCTCTTTCTCTGGCGTCACTCCTATTACGGCCAATGGCTGCCGAATACTTATTTCCTGCGCGTTTCCGAAGTGCCGACGCGGGTCATGTACGGGCTGTTTCACGCAAGCTATTTCGCGATGCTGTTCGATGGGGTTCTCGTGCTGGCCGTGATCGGCATGCTGACGGCGCGCAACCCCCGGGCGGGTTGGATCGGCTGTCCCGCGCTGGCGCTGCTGGCCTACGTGGCCTACGTCGGGGGCGATGAGTTGGCCGAATACCGCTTCTACGTGCCGGTGGTTCCGCTGTTGCTGCTGCTGGCGTTGGCGGGATTGGACCGCGTATTGAGTATGAGCCGTCCATTGCGAGAATGCTCGCCCAGCCTGCGTTACGGGCTCGTGGTCCTCTTGATGGGGTTGGTGGCGGTACGCTCGATCGCGCTGCCGGGCGAACTGCACAAACTCGGCGAGGTCCGCGGCGAGATGGAGTGCCAGAACGTCCGCATCGGTCTGATGCTGAGAAGACATACCCGCCCCGACGCCCTCGTCGCCCACTACTGGGCCGGAGCGGCGCCTTACTTCTCCGAGCGCCCCGCCCTCGACATGCTCGGCAAGAACGATTCCCATCTCGCCCGCCTCGCTTCCCCGCCCGCCGACTATCAGCCCGGCCACAATAAGTATGACGCCGCATATTCGTTCGGTCGCCGCCCGGACGTCGTGATCGCCGGGATCAACGCCCGACTGGTCAACGATCCCAAGGCCTTTCAGGAAGCGCACGAGCGTCGAACCTATCCCGGACTATTCGTTACGCTCGATCACCCTATTTTTCAGGAGCAATATCGGCGAAATTTCGTCACCACGCCCCTGAGCACGAACTACCACGGCATCTTCGTCCGCGAGGGGACGGAGCGGGCCGAGCCAGCCGCGCGGTGGACCGAATCGCCTGAAAAACCTTGATATCGGCGTCGAATTCGGATAGACGATCCAGTGTGACTCCGCCCTTCTCATCATTGGTAACCAGGTGCCCGGCGGTTCCCTGAGGCAGTTTTTTGCTTGCTTCTCAACGGTGGACTCAGTATAGACGGGGGAGTTTGGTGCCGACCCGGATGGATCGGCGCACTGGGGCCGCGGGCTTAATTTCGCGGTCTTCATACGCAAAAAGACGCGTTTTTCGGAGCGCATGGAAGTCGATTAGTCAGGCGGATCGTATAACCGGCCCCTGACGAGCTGAAAAGGAGGGCGCAGTACCATGGCGTCAGTCGAGGAACGTATCAAGCAAATCATCGTGGAGGAACTTGGAGTCAACGAAGATCAGGTCAAACCGGAGGCAAAATTCATTGACGACTTGGGTGCCGACTCGCTCGATCAGGTCGAATTGATTATGCGGTTCGAAGAGGTATTCGAAGTGGAGATCCCCGATGAGGACACTGAAAAAATCGTGACCGTCGGCGACGCGGTCTCCTATTTATCGGACAAGTCCGAGTCCTGAGGAGATGGACCCATCCGGTCCCCCCGCCCCATGATGCGTTCAAGGAGATGGGGGGTCTCAGCCGCGCCCGATGAACCGCGTCGCGGTGATCAGAAGATTTTATTCCTTCCAGCCGGTCCGCCAAGGGCCAAAGTGACGTTTTCCCATTCGCCCACCGGGCACGCTGGATCAAGCGTGAAAGCCTCGTACAGCGGGAGAGTTTAAGCAGAGGATGCTCCAGAACAAACGGGTCGTAATCACGGGCATGGGTGCTTTAACGCCCATCGGCAATACTGTACAGGATTTCTGGGAAAATCTGCTGGCCGGTCGCAGCGGGATTGCGCGTATCAAGAAGTTCGATCCGGAGCAATGCCCCTCCAAGGTGGCCGCCGAGGTGCGCGGGCTGGATTTCGATCAGTATCTTGACAAGAAGGACATCCGCAAGAACGAGGATTTCACCAAGTATGCGCTCATCACCGGACGGCAGGCGGTGCAAGACAGCGGGATCCTTGAATCGGGCCTCGACAGGGACCAAATCGGTTGCATCATGGGGGTCGGGATCGGCGGGATCAGTTACATCGAGGATCAGGTGCGCCGCATGGTCAAGCATGGCGCGCGCCGGGTCAGCCCGATGCTCATCCCTAAGATCATCACCAACATGGCCCCGGGCCAGGTCACGATCGACCTGGGGCTGCGCGGGCCGTCGTTCACGACCGTCACCGCCTGTGCCGCCGGCACCCACGCCATCGGCGAGGCCGCCAGCGTGATCCAGCGCGGCGACGCGGTGGCGATGCTCGCCGGGGGGTCCGAGGCCGCCGTCTGCCAGATCGCGATCTTGGGCTTCTCGAACATGAAGGCCCTGTGCACCAACTCGAACGACGAGCCGGAGAAAGCCAGCCGGCCCTTCGACACCCACCGTTCCGGATTCGTCATGGGCGAAGGGGCCGGAATGCTCGTCCTCGAGGATTATGAGCACGCCAAGGCCCGCGGGGCCAATATTCTGGCCGAAATCCTCGGCTACGGCCTCAGCTCGGACGCCTTCCACATCACCGCCCCCTCGCCCAACGGCGAAGGCGGCGCGCGCGCGATGGCCAATGCCGTCCGCAGCGCGGGCCTGCCGCCCAGTGAGATTCAATACATCAACGCGCACGGCACCAGCACGACGCTCAACGACAAGAACGAGACCGAGGCGATCAAGACCGTCTTCGGCGATCACGCCCACGCGCTGAAGATCAGCTCCAACAAATCGATGATCGGCCACCTGCTGGGCGCGGCGGGGGCCGTCGAGGCCATCGCGACGGTCAAGACGCTCCAGGAACAGATCATGCCCCCCACGATCAACCTGACCGACCCCGACCCCGAATGCGACCTCGACTATGTCCCCAACACCGCGCAAAAGGCCGAAATCCAGTACGCCATGAGCAACTCGCTCGGCTTCGGTGGCCACAATTGCTCACTCGTCTTCGCGCTGGTGAACGGGCGATAACTATAAATCGGATACGTGTCGCAAAGGGTGGGGTTACTGCGCCATCTTCATCCGGCTGACGCGGCGGCGTTCGGCGTGGAGGATGCCGCGGACGGCTTCGACGGTCTCCTCCAGGTCGTCGTTGACGACGACGTAATTGTACTGACGCCAGTAGATCATCTCGCGGCGGGCGTTCTCCAAGCGCAGGCGGATGTCTTCCTCGGCGTCTGACCCGCGCCCGCGCAGGCGTTGTTCGAGGACCTCGAACGCCGGGGGCATCAGGAACACCAGCACTGAATCGGGCGAGCGGAACTTGACCGATAGGCCGCCCTGAACGTCGATATCGAGCGTCACGTCCTTGCCCGCCTCCAGGGCCTTGTCGATGGTGTCGGAGCGCGTGCCGTAGAGGTTGCCGTGCACCTCGGCCCATTCGTAAAAGACATCCTCGCGGGCCAGCTCCTCGAACCGCTCGCGGCTGACGAAGTCATAATCCTTGCCGTCGACCTCGTCGGTGCGCGGGGGGCGCGAGGTGGCCGAGACCGAATAGTCCAGGTTGGGTTCTTGCTCGATCAGGCGGCGCAACACCGCCGACTTGCCCCCTCCGGACGGGGCGGAGATGACGAGCAGCAGTCCTCGCTGAGTGAATGCGTATTTGCCCATGGCGGTGGGGTCAACTCATATGTGCGATGATGGCTTCGCCGAATCCGGAGGTCGAGACCTTGGTGGCCCCGTGAATCTGGCGTTCGAGGTCGTAGGTGACCGTCTTGGCGGCGATGGCGCCCTCGATGCCGCGCACAACCATATCGGCGGCCTCGGTCCAGCCCAGATGGGTCAGCATCATGACGGCCGACAGAATGATCGAGCCGGGGTTGACCATGTTCTTGCCGGCGTATTTGGGGGCGGAACCGTGGGTCGCCTCGAACAGCGCGACCGACTTGCCGATATTGGCACCCGGCGCCAGCCCCAGGCCGCCCACCTGCGCGGCGGACGCGTCCGAAAGGTAATCCCCGTTGAGGTTGGGCGTGGCCAGGACGGAATATTCGTCGGGCCGCAGGAGGAGTTGCTGAAACATCGCGTCGGCGATCCGGTCCTTGATCACCACCTTGTCTTCGGGCGGATGGCCGTCGTATTCGTCCCATAATTGCGTTTCGGTGATGGTCTGATCGGCGAATTCCTCGCGCGCCAGCTCGTAACCCCAATCGCGGAAGGCACCCTCGGTGTACTTCATGATGTTGCCCTTGTGCACCAGCGTCACCGACGGCAACTCGTGCTCGATGGCGTGGCGGATCGCCATGCGGATCAGCCGCTTGGAACCGGTGGCCGAAATCGGTTTGATCCCCATGCCGGAATCCAGGGGAATATCGACGTCGAATTCGGAACCGAGAAACTCGATGAGGCGCAGAGCCTCCGCGCTGCCCTCCGGCCACTCGATGCCCCGGTATACATCCTCCATGTTCTCTCGGAAGATAATGATATTGAGCTTATTGGGATGCTTGACGGGCGCGGGCACCCCCCTGAACCAACGCACGGGACGCACACAGGCGTAGAGTTCGAAGATCTGACGCATCGCCACGTTGAGCGATCGGATGCCACCCCCCACCGGCGTGGTCAGCGGCCCCTTGATCGCCACGCGATAGGCGCGGATGGCCTCGAGGGTCTCGTTGGGCAGCGACTCGCCGGTCTCCTTGCAGGCCTCTTCCCCGGCGGGAACCTCGAACCAGGCGATCCGCCGCTCGGCCCCATAGGCCTTCTCGATCGCCGCGTCGATGACCTGCGTCATCACCGGCGAGACGTCCCGGCCGATCCCGTCGCCAACGATTTGCGGGATGATCGGATGGCTGGGAACGGCCAGGGAGCCATCGGAGTGGACTTGAATGGCTTCACCCCATTGGGGCGGACTGAGCTGGGCTGAAATGGGCATGGAACTAACCGTCATGATACTCGACTCGCGCTTCCGCTAAACAGTGCCGGACCGCCACAGGATTCTACACGATTCAGTCCCACAGTCAACAACGATGCACAACCGGCGAAATTCTTAAAAAGTTCGCGATCCCCATCCCAAAATGTGATGAAAGAGGGTGAATTCGACAATGCGTGGGTTGAAACGACTCACATCATCGGGGTCGAACCGAGCAACGGATTGACCCTTAGGATGATGATTCAGGCAAGCGGTCGGCGAACGGGGTTTGGGCCAGCAGGCGTTCCATTTCGGGGCGGTTTTTTAGGTCGAGGATCGGGGTGTTGTCGTACTGTTCGTAGAACAGGCTGGGGGTCAGGTCGCCGAGGCCCAGGCCTTTGCGGATCGCTCGGTCGCTGGGGACGAATCCGCGCCGCATCAGGCCCACCAACGTGTTCTGGATCGTCCCTTGCAGGCCGCAGATGTAGACCACGCAGCACTCGGGGGTCATGGCACCGGGTTCCAGGCCCAGCCGCCGTTCAACTTCGCCGAACTCCTCGTCGCTGAAGTAGGTCTCGACGCGGCCCGTGTCGCCGGTCCAATCGGGGGCCAGGTGGGGCCGGCTGATCGTCGCCATGTATCGGTCCGGCAGGTCTTTGAAAACCTCGCGGAGCAGATCGGCGTAGGCCAGGTCCGCGGGGAAGCTCGCGCCGTGGAGCACCGCGAACTGGTCGGCGGAGCCTCCGCGATGGAGCGTCGCCAGGACCATGCTGACGAACGGGGCCAGCCCGGTGCCGGAGGCGACGAAGACCTTGATCCGCGGGTCGTCGGGGCCGATGGTCCGGACCAGGTTGAAATGCCCCGTGATCTTGGGTCCCAGATAGATGCGGTCCCCGTCGCGGGCTTCCCACAGCAGGTGGGTCAACGGGTTGTCGGACTCGGGGTGGTCGACGTAACGGATGTAGAATTCGAGGTAGTCCTTCTGTTGGGGGGGCGAGGCGATGGAGTAGGACCTCAGGACCGAACCTTTGTCCGGCTCGCGTTGGTTATTGAGCCCCAGGACGACGTATTGGCCCGCCTCGAAGTCCGGAATGCGCCCGTCGCCCTGCTTGCCCCAATCCGCGTCCGGCTTGACGCGAAAGAAGGCCAGTTTATCGGTCAGGTCGATTCGCTCGGTTAGCGCGCTATTGTATTTTACGGGCTTACCCATGAGGTCTATCCGCCGCCGTCTTGCGCGTTGGGCCCCAAATCGCCAGCATCAGCCAGCCGGTCGCCAGGCCGCAACACTCATCGCTTGTATCACATCCGAATCGAAACTCGCCACCCACGAAGTTTGAACGGGGACGGCTGGATTGCGGGGATTTGATCTGGACATCCCCAGACGAGGCTCTTATCTTGCGACGGGGTGTAAATCCAGCAAGTTTCAACGATTTTCGTAGACCGTGATCGATTTCGAAGTCACCAGCATTTGAAGAGGTTGGGTCGAATCTCGGCTTTCAATGTTGTTCAGGGAGGATGGGGCCAATGCGCTCGCCAAAGGTGGGATCATGCCGTTTGTTTGAATCCGGCCTTCCTGGGCTGCGAACCTTTATTGGCATTCTGGTGGTTGCTTCGGTTTCATTCGCGTCCTGGGCGGCGCCCGTGGTGACCAATGTCGAGGCCGGCCAGCGGACGGACGGGTCGAAACTGGTCGATGTTTTGTATGACCTTGCGGGCGGCGTCGAGCCGATGACCGTTACCGTTACCTTCTCCACCGACGACGGGGCCACGTTTTCGATCGTGCCCCTGGACGAACATCTCTCGGGCGACGTGGGGCCGGGAATCGGGAACGGGACTGGAAAGCATATCGTCTGGGACGCGGGGACGGATCAGCCGGGCATATTCGCGTCCCTGGCCCGGGCCAAGGTGATCGCGACCGAGGGCGGTGTCGGCGGCGAGACGCTTACGATCACACTGCCGGAAGGCGTTGCGTTGGAGGTGATTTTGATCCCGGCCGGCAGCTTCGAAATGGGCTCGCCCGACGCCGAGCGCTCACGCAGCGGCGCCGAAGGGCCGGACCACACGGTGACGTTCGGTTATAGTTTTCAAATGGGCAAAACCGCCGTGACGCAGGAACAGTGGCTGGTGCTGATGGGGAGCTGGCCGGGGACGGTGCTCATCCCGCCTATTACGTTTCATGGAACGACACTCAGAACTTCATCTCGGCGCTCAATACGCACGTCGACGGTACGGGACAGGGGCCGGCCTCGTTCCGGCTCCCCAGCGAGGCTGAATGGGAATACGGCTGCCGGGCGGGGACGACAACGCGGTTTTACTTCGGTGATTCGCTCTAATGCGAGGACGATTGCTCCGATTGCGAGGGAACAGACGGATTTCGCTCGGATTACATGTGGTATTGCGGCAACAATGAGACCCCCGGGGCGAAGGCGAGTGGGATGAAGCTACCCAACGCCTGGGGCTTGCATGATATGCATGGAAACCTGTGGGAGTGGTGTCAGAATTGGTGGCATGGCGATTATACGGACGCACCCCAGGACGGTCGCGCTTGGGAATCGCCCGCGGGTGCTTCTCGGGTGGTCCGCGGCGGCCACTGGACCCTCAATGCGGCGCTCTGTCGGTCCGCCAACCGCCTCAGGGACAACCCGGACTTTCGGTTCTTCGACATTTGGTTTCGGTTGGCGAGGACTAATACTGAATAACGTCCATGTTCCCTTTATTCTGTTTCAAGCGAGTGAGTATGCGCGATTTCTTGAACCATGAGATCATCACGAAACTGAATCGCACCCGGAGTGATATTCCGATTTAAGATCATGGGAATATGTCGTCTAAAGGCTTATGTTTATTCACGCCGTCTTCGGTGTTGTACTTTGCGCGGGCCCTGGCGCCGATAGCGGCGAGGGTATTTCAAGTGCGTTCGTGCCCGACACCCGCGCAGGCGGCGGCATCGGCGAAGGGGTTTCGAATGCGTTTGTGCTCGACACTCTTGATTGCGCCGGACCTTGTGGTCAGGGCGTATCTAACGCCTTCGTGCTCGATACGCGCGGCAACGCTTCGCATGATTGGCAACTTTATCGTTGAGATCGGCAGACGGACGAGCGCAACCCTTTCGTCGCGCAACTCTGGCGCAACCCGAGCGTCCGTCACGTCTTCTTGGCGCAATTCTCCACGATGGCGGGGAAGGCTTGGAGTGCTTCGTTGAGCTTGTCGGGTTTTGTGCCGCCGCCGCGGGCCAGAGTGGGTTTGCCACCGCCTTTTCCGCCGACGATCGCGGCGGTTTCCTTGAGCACGTCCCCCGCCAGGAGCCGGCTGGGGGCGACGTCGCTGGTGGCGCCGACGACCAGGTTTACCTTCTCGCCCTGGACCGAGTAGAAAAGCCCGACAGTGCGATCCGGCGATTGCTGGCGCAACGCGTCCCATGCCTCGGCCAGGGCTTGGTGGTTGGCGCCGTCGATGCGCTGGTGGGTAAGCTTTAGGCCGGCGACTTCCTGGAACTCTTCGGCCGCCTTGGCCATTTGACGGCGGGCCTGCTCGGCGCGGGCGGTCTCGGCCTGGCGGCGCAGTTGCTTCAGCTCCTCCTGGAGGGCATGGACCCGCTCCTCGAGTGCCTCGGGAGAGACCGACAGGGAACGGGCGAGGCCCTGAACGATCGCCCGCTCGTGGTTGACGGTGTCGAGCGCCCCGGTGCCCGCGCGGGCCTCAATGCGCCGGATGCCCGCGGCCACCGAGGACTCCCCCGTGATCACGAACAACCCGATATCGCCGCTCGCCGTGACATGGGTGCCGCCACAAAACTCCTGGGAGACGTCGCCCATGGAGACCACGCGGACCCGGGCACCGTACTTCTCGCCAAACGGCGCGATCGCCCCGGTGGCCCGCGCCTGCTCCAGGTCCATCACCTCGGTCCGGACCGGCAGGTTGGCGCGGATGTGATCATTGACCCGCCGCTCGATTCGCCCGAGCAGCGCCTCGCCGACAGGCTCGGGGTTCGTGAAGTCGAAACGCAGCCCCTCGGGGCCGACGAATGAACCCTGTTGGGTCACGTGCCGGCCGATCAACTCCTTGAGCGCGGCCTGCATCAGGTGGGTCACCGAGTGATTGCGGCGGGTGGACGCGCGGCGTTCGGCGTCGACGCGGACGACCAATTCCTGGCCGACTCGAAGCTGTTCGGCGGCCTCGCCGAAGTGGAGATATGAACCGTTGTTGGTCTTTTGCGTGTCTTCGATCGCGAAGAGCCTGGCCAGGCACTTCTCCTGACGGGTCAGGGTATAGCCCAGGGCGGCTTCTTCGGTAAGCAGGCCGCGGTCCCCGATTTGGCCCCCCGCCTCGGCGTAGCAGGGCGTGCGGTCGAGGACCACCACGCCGCCGTGCCCGGCCTCGAGGCGATCGACCAACCGGTCGCCCTGGATGATCGCCAAAACCTTGGCCGGGCATTCCAGCGCGTCGTATCCAACGAACTCTGTCTTGCCCCGGTCGTCCAGACCCTTGAGCAACTCGTCCCAGCGCGCCGCGCCGGCGGTGCCTTTCCAGGAAGCGCGCGCCTTGGAGCGGCCTTCGGCCAGGCAACGCTCGAAGCCCGCGGTGTCCACCGTCTTGCCCTGTTCCTCGGTGGCTTCGATTGTCAGGTCGAGGGGGTAACCGAACGTATCATGCAACCGATAGGCTTGTTCGCCGCTCAGCGGCTCGCCGGGCCGTATTTCCGCGAGTATCTGGTCGAGAATTTCGCCGCCCTGGGTCAGCGCCCGCGTGAAGCGTTCCTCCTCGGCCCGGATCGTTTTCTGGACCATCTCGACGTGCTGGGTGATTTCGGGGTAGACCGCGCCCATTAACTCGACAACGGGCTCGACGAGACGCCAGAGGAAAGGCTCGGCGATCCCGATCTTGAGTCCGAAGCGCGCCGCGCGCCTCAGAATCCGGCGCAGGACGTAGCCGCGACCTTCGTTGGAGGGGACGATGCCTTCGGACAACGTGAACGTCAGCGCGCGGGCGTGATCGGCGCAGGCGTTCATGGCCAGGCGAACGGCTGCGGGATCGAGTCCCCGATTACGCAGTTCTTGTTCAGCCCACTCCCCACCCGACAAGAATGGGTACGGTAGGCCGCCGGCACACTGACTGACTTTCTCCACGATGGGTTGTAGCAGGTCGGTTTCGTAAGGACTATTCACCTTCCCGTCGCTTTGACAGAATTGAACGGCGGTTGTGATACGTTCCAGTCCCGCGCCGGTGTCGATGCCGCGATTCTTGAGCCGCAGACGTGAACCGTCCAATTGTCGATCGAATTCCGGAAAGACCAAATTCCAAATCTCCAGAAATAGATCGCCTTCGTCAACGATATCGCGTTGGAGTCTCTCGTGATCGGCGGGCTCCTTGGAATAAGAGAGATTGTGATAGAATTCTAGTTGTTCCTCAGTGCCCGTAAAGAATTTTATTTCGGAACACATGCCGCAGGCACCCGTCTCGCCCGCAGGCCCCCAGAAGTTCTCCTTTTCATCGAGCAATGTAACATTGTTGACAAGCCGGATGTCGATGACAATCCCTGTTTGACCGTACCATGCAGTCAAAGCAGGTTCATCCCTGTCCTCGGTTCCGTCCTTGCGCTGTTTGCCATATACGGTCGGGAAGATGCGCTCGGCGGGCAGGCCCAGCCATTGCGGGTCGGTGCAAAACTCCCAGGCCCAGCGAATCGCTTCGGCCTTGAAGTAGTCGCCGAACGAGAAATTGCCGAGCATCTCGAAGAAGGTGTGGTGGCGCAGGGTCTTGCCGACGTTTTCCAGGTCAGAGCCTTTTCCCCCCGCGCGCAGGCATTTCTGGACGCTGACGGCGCACGTGTAAGGGAGCGGCGTCGAGCCCGAATAGAGGGCCTTGAACTGGACCATCCCGGCGGTGGTGAACAGGAGGGTCGGGTCATCGGGCGGGACCAGCGGGCTGCTCGGGACGAGGCTGTGTCCACGCATCACGAAGAAGTCGATGTATTTCTGGCGGATGTCCGCGGCGCTTAGCATCGGCACATGCTCTAAGTGGAATCTATGAGGCGTCGGGTCCCGACGGCAGGCGACCTTCACGCTCGGCCTTGGCACGGAAGAATTGGATCGTCCGGCGCAGTCCCTCTTCGAGCGGCATTTTGGACTCCCATCCGAGCAGGCGACGCGCCCTGGTGATGTCGGGGCGGCGCGTCTTTGGATCGTCGATAGGCAGGTCGTCGTGGATGATCTCGCTCGGGCTGTTGGTCAAGCGGATGATCATCTTGGCAAAGTCGAGGATCGACCATTCGTCCTCGGAACCGACATTGATGGGCTCGGCAATATCCGAATTCAACAGACGCCAGATCCCCTCGACTAGGTCCTCGACGAACGTAAAGGATCGGGTCTGGGAGCCGTCGCCGAAAACGGTGATCGGTTCGCCGCGCATGGCCTCATCAACGAAGGCGGGCACCACGCGCCCGTCGCCCAAACGCATGCGTGGGCCGTAGGTGTTGAAGATGCGCACGATGCGCGTATCGATTTGGTGGAAGCGGTGATAAGCCATCGTCATCGCCTCGGCATAGCGTTTGGCCTCGTCATAGACCCCACGCGGCCCGATGGGGTTGACGTGTCCCCAGTAGTCTTCGGGTTGGGGGTGGACCTGGGGGTCGCCGTAGACTTCGGAGGTGGAGGCCAGCAGGAAGCAGGCGCCCTTCTCGCGCGCCAGCCCCAGTGCCTTGTGCGTCCCCAGCGCGCCGACCTTGAGCGTTTGGATCGGCATGCGCAGGTAATCGATCGGCGAGGCCGGCGAGGCAAAATGCAGGACGAAATCGACCGGGCCGGTCAGGTACAGATACTCGGTCACGTCCTGCTTGATAAACCGGAACCGCTCGGACCGGATGTGATCGATATTGTCGAGCGAGCCGGTCAGAAGGTTGTCGATGGCGATCACCTCGTGGCCTTCGGCCAGTAAGCGATCAGCCAGATGGGATCCGAGAAAGCCGGCGCCGCCGGTGATCACGGTGCGGGGCATGGGAACTTCCCTTCCATGTCATGAGCGATACGTGCGCATCCAATGCCGCGGGCAATGGCGGCCAGGCGCCATCAGGCCGCCTTCTGTTGGTTGAAGAAGAGAATGGCGTTCAAGTATTTGATGGCCTCGTCGAGGAGGATGTCGCTGAATTCCTCGTCTTCGTTATCCGCTTCTTCGTTACCGCCGTCCTCGGAACGCCGTTTGAGCATCTGGGTCAGGTCGTCGGGGTTCTGGTCTTCCCCACTGGCCCCTTGGTCATCGTCTCCCGACTCTTCCTTGTCATCCCCTTCGGCGTCGTCGGCTTCGGGCGCGGTTTGATCATCCTCGGCGTCGGCGTCGAGATCGTCTTGAACCCCGTCGCCGTTCTTGTCTTTGGCATCGGGTTCGATTTGGCTGGGCATCCCCAACAAGCCGCGCATCATCAAATCGCGCTCATGACCGGGGGGTAGGGCCACGCCGATATCGGGCTTGATGCCCGTATCATGAATCGATATGCCCGAGGGCGTATAGTAGAGTGCCGTGGTGAGCCGCATCCCCGCGGGTTTGAGGTCGCCGTTTTCGTCGCGATCGAGCGAATGTTTCAGCGAGCTGATGGTTTGGACCGAACCCTTGCCATAGGTGTTTGTGCCCTTGGGGCCGATGATGATGCCGCGGCGCAAATCCTGCATCGCGCCGGCGAAAATCTCCGATGCGGAGGCCGACCCGAAATTGACGAGAACCACGAGCCATTGTTTGCACAGTTTCTCGTGCTCGGCGAGGTAGCGCCGTTCGTCGTCGGCCCCCTCCCGGCCCTTGGTCGAGACGATGAGCGCGCCCTTGTCCAGGAAAAAATCGCAGATATCGACGGCCCGGTCGAGCAGGCCGCCGGCATTGAAGCGCAGGTCGACGATCACGCCCTTGACGTTTTCGCGGTTGAACTCCTTGAGCGATTTCTTCACTTCGGTGTTCGTATCGTCCTGGAACTTGTCGATTCTCAGGTAACCGATATCGTCGTCGACGATCTTGGAAAAAGCGCTTTGCACGTGGATGACTTCGCGCTTGATGGCAAACTCGAGCAATCTCGGTTCCCCTTCGCGCCAGACCTTGATATCCACCTTGGCGCCAGTGGGACCGGTCAGTTTCTTGACCGCTTCAATCAGCGTAATCCCTTTGGTGCTCTCCCCATCGATCTCGACGATGCGGTCCCACGGTTGGACCCCCACGCGGGCGGCCGGCGAGCCGGAGATCGGCGACATGACGGTCAGCACTTTGTCCTTGTCGCGCGTGATGTGCAGACCCACGCCCGAATATTCCCCTTCGGTGTCCTTGGTCAGCATCTCTTGGTCGATCGGGGGCAGATAGGAGCTATGGCCGTCGAGCGTCCAGAACATCCCATTGATCGCCCCTTCGAACAACTGGCTGCTGTCCATTTCATCGTAATACCGCTCTCGGATGGTCGCGTAGATTTCGCTGAAGACCTCGGCGAACTCGTAGAATTCGGTTTCGTATTGGCGTTGCTCCTCCATGGCGGCGATGTGCTGGGGCATCCGCAGGATCAATGCCCCGCCACACAAAATCAGCACCGTGCAGAGAAACAGGATGCGCCGCTCGAGGCGACCGAGGATGGGAACGGATGGTGTCAAGACTCTCACTCTCACTGTTGGTTTCCTAGTAGCGGACCCTGGGGCTCCAAGAGTCCCGCGTTGCTCGCGCACTGCCCTGGCTTCCTCATCGGCGAGGAGTCCCCGATATTCAATCACAGGTCACCCGCCGGACGCCACCACCAAGCATCGGCGTCGCGTCGTCGGGTATGATTCGGTTTTGGGGGTGGACGCCGCTTCGACGAAGGGTCCCTGTTCTGGCTGCGGATCGGCTTGTGCTCGAATTCATTCGTCCCCGCCGGGACTTCATGTCCCATTTTGCTCGCATTCCCGCCTTCGCCAAGGCTACGGTAAACTGAAAGTGTCCGGCCCTCAGGGGCTGACTTTTTAGAGGTTCCCCTCATTGAGAACGGGGATTCTTGTTCATGGCGAATCGTTTCCATGAGAGAGGAGCGTTATCTCATGCCGGAGTATTTCTTTGATACCGAGGCCGAGGCCGATTACGCGCCCGATAAAATGAAGAAGATCAACCTTTACAAGTCGCCGCGTCTGTTTTGCGACGTTTACTGCCTCCTGCCCGGTCAGGCGCAAAAGGAGCACGCCCACGCCGAAAACGACAAGATTTACCATCAGCTCAGCGGGACGGCCGAGGTTTGCATCGGCGAAGAGAGACGGACGCTGCGGCCTGGCGAGGTGGCCGTCGCGCCGGCGGGGGTCGTCCACGGCGTGCGCAATACCTCCCGGGCTCCCGCCAGCCTGCTGGTCGTGATGGCACCCCATCCCCGGCTGTGATCCTTGCACGGGTGCGATGTGGGCTTACGCGGGTACTGAGCGAGACTGTTTTCGAGGATCGACGCCTAATGCATCGCCATGCCGCCGTCGACGCTCAGGACCGTACCGGTGACGTAGCCGGCGGCGGGCGAGGCCAGAAAGGCGACGGCCTCGGCCACGTCTTCGGGACTGCCCAGGCGGCCGAGCGGGATTTGCTTGAGCATCATCGCCTTCAAGTCCTCGGGCAGGGATTCGGTCATCGAGGTCTGAACGTATCCGGGGGCGATGCAGTTGACCGTCACGCCGCGGCTCCCGATCTCGCGCGCCAGCGATTTGGTGAAGCCGATGATCCCCGCCTTGGAGGCCGCGTAGTTGCACTGGCCGGGGTTGCCGGTCAGGCCCACGACCGAAGTGATCGAGATGATGCGGCCCGATCGCTGGCGCTGCATGATGCGCGCCGCGGCCTTCGAGCAGGCGTAGACCGAACGCAGGTTGGTATCCAGGACCGACTGCCAGGCCTCTTCGCTCATCCGGGCGAGCAGGCCGTCCTGGGTGATGCCCGCGTTATTGACCAGGATATCGAGCCGGCCGTGGCGCTTGGCCGCGTCCTGGACGAGGGCGGCGCACTCTTCCACGCGCGAGACATCGCAGGCCGCGCCTTCGACCGTCGCGCCGGTCCGCCCGGCGATCTCATCGGCCACGGCCTTCGCCGTATCCCCGTTACGCCCGGTCAGGACGACACTCGCCCGGCGTTCGGCCAAGGCCGTTGCGATGGCCCGCCCGATCCCGCGGGTCCCGCCGGTCACGACGGCCACCTGGTCGTCCAGGGCCTCAGTCATCGCAGGCACGTCGGCGAAATGGAGAAGGGGTCAAGGATAGAATACGGATCCGATTGGTTCTTGGTGTATCTCGCGCATCCGTGAGATGCACTAGCGGGCTGGGAGCACAATTCCGTTCTCTGGCTCCCTGAAGGGGTCGAACAGGCCGCGTCACGTTATTGTTCAACCCTTTCAGGGTTGTCGCGATGATGGGACCGCGAACCGTGGGTTGACACCCACGGCTAATCACATTCGACCCCTGCGGGGTCGAGCAAGAGGACAGGCTCGATTAGCACCCCCGGTTGGCAGGGGTGCATCTCGCGGATCCGTGAGATGTACCCATTCGTTCTTGGCGGAGAGGAATGAATGTGGGTCGAAAACTGTCCGATCGACCTGGTTACTTCAGCCTTCATCCTTCGCTTTTTTGCTTTCGCTCGGGGCGGATTGGGGCTTGGTGGGGGACTCTTGGACGGATGCCTGGCCCGGTTCCGGCTTGCCGGCTTTCGCCGTTTCCCCGGCCGGTTCGGCTTGGGCGGCCTCCGGCGCGGCGGATTCAGGGAGCTCGGCTTGGCTCGACTCGGGCGGGGCTTCGGCTGCCTCGGCCACAAGCTCCTCGCCGGGGTCCTCGGGCGTGTCGGTGGCGATCAGTTGAATCATGGCGTCCTTGGCGGGACGCTTGCGGCGGGTATCGGGGATGCGGGCCCGTTTGCCCGACAGCTCGCGCAGGTAATAGAGCTTGGCGCGGCGCACCTGGCCGTGGCGCAGGACCTGGATGGTCTCCACGCGCGGCGAATGCAGGGCAAAGATCCGCTCCATCCCGATGCCGAACGAGACCCGGCGCACGGTGAAGGTCTGGTCCATGCCACCCCCGTGGCGGGCGATGCAGACCCCCTCGAAGCGCTGCAGGCGCTCGCGATTGCCCTCGACGATGCGGACCAGCACCCGGACCGTATCGCCCGCGCGGAAGTCGGGGACTTCGCGTTTCATAAACTTTTTTTGGTAGTTTCCGACCCTAGAGTCCATGGCACCGCCGATCCTCTTGCCTTCTTGAAAAATTGACCCGGAAGCCTGTCAGAGCTTCTCCCGGTCTGGACAAAACACGGAATGATAACAGGCGACTTGGGCGGGTGCAAGCGAAAAACCGCGACATTTCTGGTTTGCGCGGGCGCATTTCCGGATCCGCGAGATCCACCCGTGTTGAAGAGTCGGATTGCGCGTCTCTTTCCCTTGCGCCGCACCCGGTGGCAGCCTAGAATAGCGGTTTCCGATAGGACCGGAAGCACTCGACCAAAGGAGCATCAGGACAATGGCGTTGACCTATTCAACCATGCTGGAGCTGGGCACCAAGGTGCCCGACTTCAACCTGCCCGCCACCGACGGCAAGGACCACGGCCCGGCCGATTTCCAGTGGGCCAAGGCACTGCTGATCGTCTTTACCTGCAACCACTGCCCCTACGCCCAAGCCGTCGAGGATCGCCTGGTCCGAATCGCCGAGGATTTCGGGCCCAAGGGACTGGGGACGGTCCTGATCAACTCCAACGACGTCGTCAACTACCCCGATGATTCGTTCGACAAAATGAAGGAGCGGGCCGAAGCCAAGGGGTTTCCCTTCCCGTATTGCCTGGATGAGACGCAGGACGTGGCCCGCGCGTACCACGCGGCCTGCACGCCCGACCCCTTCCTGTTCGACGCCGATCAGCGGCTGGCCTATCGCGGCCGGATCGATGACAACTGGCAGGAGCCCGATAAGGTCACCCGCCACGAGTTGCGCGAGGCGATTGAGGCCGTCCTCGAAGGCCGCCCGGCGGCCTCGGAGCAAAACGCTTCGATGGGCTGCAACATCAAATGGAAAGAGTAGGGGACGGGCCATCCCGCGCCTTCGCCCCGTTGCCGCGAGTTCAACCGACACCCCCCGCCGGCCGTTACGCGGGGGGTTTTTATCTCATCTCCCCGCCGTAAACATTTTTGAATTCGGATGAAGGATAAGAAAGATGGTGTTCCCGCCCCTGCGATACGTTCAAGCCACGCCGGTCGAGCACGAAGGTCAACGCCTGGTTGTGTTAAACGACCCCGAGGGAATCATGAGCGATACCTTGGCCGTCCCGATGCCGCTTTATTTCATCATGACGCTGATCGACGGCCGGCGCGACGCGCAAGGCCTCCAACAGGAAGTCGCCAAGGCTTCGGGAGGTCAGATGATACCCACCGAGGAGATCGAGCGGATCGTCCAGGAACTCGACAGCCACTACCTGCTGGAGAACGAACGGGCGGCCCAGCGGCGCGAGGAACTGATGCGCGAGTTCGACCTGCTGCAAACGCGACCGGCGGTCCATGCCGGCAAGGCCTATCCCGACGACCCCGAGGAGTGCTCGCGGATGTTCGCTGAGATGTTTGATGGGTTGCTCGACGGCGCGGGCGCGCGCGGGCGTCCGCGCGGCCTGGTCTTGCCCCATATCGATATGCGGGTGGGCGGACGTTGCCTGGCCAAGGGCTTGGTCACGCTCGATCCGCAAATGCCCCCGGACCTGTATATCATCCTCGGCGTGGCCCATGGGTTTTCGAAGAACCTGTTCACGCTGACCGACAAATCGTTCGAAACGCCGCTTGGCCTGGCCGAGACCGACCAGGCGGCTGCCGGGCGGCTGCGCGAGCTTTACGGGGCCGACCGCCTCGACGGTCAGATCGTCCACAAACTCGAGCATAGCGTGGAGTTCCAGGCGGTCAGTTTGCGCTATCACCACCGCGAGGCTCCCGGGTTCAAAATCCTCCCGATCCTGTGCGGCTCGCTGCATGAGATCATGGAGGACGGGTCGCTCACCCCGCGCGAAGTGCCGGAAGTCGGGGAGTTCATCGAAGCGATGCGCCGGCTCATCGATGAGCACGAAGGGAACGTTTGCATCATCGCCAGCGTCGATCTCAGTCACGTGGGGCTGAAGTTCGGCGACCCCGAGGGCGTCAATGAAAACCGCGCCAGGGACGTGCGCTCGGCCGACCAGCGGATGCTCGATCAGATCGCCACGCGCGACGCCGAGGGATTCTTCAACCACTTCCGCGCCGACGCCAACGCCCGCAACGTGGACGCCGTCACGTCGGTCTACGTGCTGATGCACACCCTGGGCACCGAGGGGGTGGCCGAACAGATTGATTACGAACAATGGAAAGAGGAGCCGACCGACTCGATTGTCACTTACGCGAGCGTGGCGATTTATTGACGGGTCGTCTCATTCGGTTTTAGACGAACGCTCCCGTCATTCATCTCTTCATGCAGGGAATCATACGAACCTCAGCTTATTCATACAAATCACCACGACGAGCCTGATTTGCGGGCGGGGTCGTCACACAACCGGATCCGGGATCCGGAAGGGGGTTGGAGTCATCCCCGACGTAGATGTTGTCGTAGCACCGGTAGCCGACACAGCAGGTGGCTCCGAAGGCCAGCCAGGCGGGGTCCGTCGCGTTCGTTCCCGTGTTCCTCGTATCAATCACCGCGCCCGACGAAGCCTCCCGCATGGGGTTCCAGACCCCTCCCTGATCGGAGGACCACTCCCCGTACGCTCCATCCATGTCGCCCAGCCAAACCCTTATCCAAATCGAAGAGGCGCGTGTTCGGGCGCCGAACCAAGCCTCGCGGAACGCCACTTCGATATTGGGTCCCGTCCGCCACTGGCAAGTCGATATGAACTTATGGAATGTTTCAGGGCTGCCGTCTCCGATTCCCCCCAAAATTAAACTTTGAGGGAGGCCAACGGGTCCATTTACTTCCGAGCCGTTGGGATCGCAATGCCATGGACCGAACGGACTTGATGACTGGGCCATCCAGGGAATCGGGTCGCCATTGACGGTGCCCGGATTCTCGTGATCACTCCACGACTGGAATTGACAGACAAGGTTATTCCCGCGCGCGAACGGAAGCTTGGCCTCCAGGTAGATGTAGTCGGAGCCGTTGCCGCTCCCGTCTCCGATCAGAAGCGCGGGATCGGTGTCGCCATCGAGCGTGACGACGTTGACGTATCTCCCGAAATCGTCCGGTGGCATGGTCAGATCGTTGATGTCTTGAATCGGAAAGCTTGGATTTTCGCCCACCGTAGCGTCTCCCCCCCTGACCCACTTTTCGATATCCACGGGCCCTCCCGCGTTGAAGTCGTCGCAGAAGGGGAGCGCCGCGATGTTGGGCTCGGGCGTGGGGGTGGGCTCGGGCGTGGGGGTGGGCTCGGATGTGGGCGTGGGTACGGGCGTATCGGTCGGGACGGGCGACGGAGTCGGGGTCGGGGTGGCCCCGCACGCGAATGATCCCGGATTCGGGGGGGGATTGGAGTCATCCCCAACATAAATGTTGTCGTACCACCGGTGGCCTCCAAAGGAGGGGGTGGCTCCAAAGGCCAGCCAGGCGGGGTCGGTCGCATTCGATCCCGTGTCCCTCGTGTCGATGACCGTCCCAGTGCCTTCCTCACGGAATGGATTCCAAATTATGCCGGCATCGTCAGACCACTCGCCGTAGGCGCCATCCGTATCGCCTAGCCAAACCCGAATCCAAATCGACGTCGCACGTGTCCTGGCACCGAGCCAAGCATCGCGGAACGCCACTTCAATATTGGGCCCCGATTGCCAAGCGCAGGTCGATATAAACTTGTGGAAGGTCTCGGGACTCCCGTCTCCAACTCCCCCTAGAATACCACTTTGAGGGAGCCCAACCGGTCCGTTTACGTCTGAGCCGTTGGGATCGCAATGCCATGGACCATACGGACTTGATGTCATGTCCGTCCAAGGAACCGGCTCGCCGTTCACGGTGCCCGGATTCTCGTGATCGCTCCAGGACTGAAACTGACAGACCAAGTTATTCCCGCGCACGAAGGGGAGCTTGGCCTCCAAGTAGATGTAGTCGGAGCCGTTGCCGCTCCCGTCTCCGATCAGAAGCGCGGGATCGGTGTCGCCATCAAGTGTGACGACGTTGACGTATCTTCCGCTACTGTTGGCCGGCATGGTCAGATCGTTGATGTCTTGAATCGGAATGCTGTTGGCCGACGCGTCTCCGCCTCGCACCCACGTTGCGATGTCCACCGGTCCTCCGGCGTTGAAGTCCTCGCAGAATGGGATCAAAGCTGTCGGCTGAGCATTAACATTAGAGGCAAAAGCCCACAGACAAAAGCAGTGGCACGCGATCCAGAACGATCCGATTCTCTTCAAGTCATTCACGGTACATCTTCCTCATAGATAAACACTCTCCCGGTCCCAAGGGACCGGGAGAGGCGATGGTTCGCTTGATAGCCACTGCGGCTTCGAGTTCGATTTCGAGTGAAATCGAAGCGTCCCTCTCTTATTCGACGACGAAATCGGACAGTTCGGCTGGTACTTCAAACCCAGAGGGATTGGATAGAGAGTTGGAATCATCTCCTATTTCAACGTGGTCGTACCAACGGTGACCACCACCACTTTGGGGGCCTCCAATGGCCATGTATACCGGATCAGTGGCACTCGCTCCTCCCACTCCCATGTCTCTAAGGTCGATGACCGTTCCAGTGCCTTCCTCGCGAAATGGATTCCAAGTCGCGCCGGCATCGGCGGACCACTCGCCGTAGGCACCTTCGGTGTTGCCCAGCCAGACCCTGATCCAAATTGCGTTTACCCGATCGGTCGCGGCATTCCAGGCATCCACGAACGCCTGCTCAATATTCGGACCCGATTGCCACGCAGAGGTTGCAATGAATCTAGCATTGGTGGGGCCGCCGTCGCCAACGCCTCCAAGAATAAAGCTTTGAGGAAGGCCAACGGGACCATCCGTGCCCGATCCGTCCGGATCGTTATGCCAAGGTCCATAGGGTCTGGTCGTTACGGATGTCCACGGCAGGACCGTGCCACCCACGGAGGCTGGGGCCGCGGGGTTGCCCCATGATGCAAATTGAGCAACTACGTTGTTGCCCCGGCTAATCGGCGTTTGATATTCGACATAGACATAGTCGGAGCCGTTGCCAATCCCATCGGCGATCAATAGCGCCCCGTTGATGTCGCCATCGGCCGTGACCACATTCAGAAAGCGGGAAGCAATCGAGGCCGGAATAGAAAGGTCGCCGTGATCCTGGAATGCGTTGGCGCTCCCAGTACCCTTGACCCAGTTCGTGAGATCTAGCGGACCGCTATCAAATTCATCGGAAAAAATGGGGGCGGCGGTTGCCGGGGAATAAATCGTAATCAACAGCAGCCACGCAGACAAAAACAACGCTACTCTTTTACAGATACTCATGATTAAGTCTTCTCCTCAGATTTGGATTTAGAGAAAAGATTGTGTATCGGCGGCAAATTGGACGTGCGGCCTAATACGGTAAACGATCCGTCGGCTAAAGGCTCATAGGCTGCTCCTCTTATTCAGATCCGAGCGATTTATCAATCCGTTTGCGCCACTTCAAATTTTGGCCTCCCTGCTAACTCCATAGGCCCCAGTCTGCACTCCCACACGTCACCGTCTCCGCTAGCGGGGTCAGCTTCATGGATGGTCTACACTTCGGGAGCATAGTGAATGTCAACAATGATTTTTGGGCCGACAGGCCGGGGTGGCACAACATCTGCGTGGGAGGGGTCAAGGGCACGGTTTTGGGGGACCAATCGTCCGATGAGAATGTAAACCCTTGATTTACAATGACTTAGAGCGCTAAGCGGGGCTGGTTGAACAGCTCGAACATGCCTCGCGAGCTCAATATTGACCCCGCCCCCCGGGAATAGCCCCCATTCCATCAGATCAATTCCTGGGGGCCGGTCGCAAAGCATCCACCGGCCTCTCCGGTACCCGCCGCCTTGAGTCTTGAGCAGGCCGCCCTGACCGAACCCGCCCCGATTGGAGTCCCCCCCGTGGGTCGATCGGGGGTAAGATCGGGGGACACTGGGATCGTCATCGGCGGCGGGATGCTCGGCCGGCCGGCCATTCAGACCTTGAAACTCGCGCGCCGCGGTCGGATCATCGCCCTTGATCTCGACGATCGAGGAAGGGCCGACGGGGTTCGATCGACTGGTTCATCGCGACGCCGGCTTGATGAAGGTGATCCTTCATTCCTGAATTTACCCGGATCAATCTTTCTGGCTCAGACCATGGGACCTAAAGCCCCAAACCGCCCCGCCGCGACTGAAATGACGACAAAAAGCGCGTCCAGCAAGGTCGCGATCGTGACCGGAGCAGCCAAGGGGCTGGGACTGGAGACCGCAAAGGAATTTGCGCGGCGCGGGATCATTCCCATTTTAACCGACATCGACGTCAAGAGACTTTCGGAAGCGTCGAAACTGGTCGCGAAGATCGACGATCGAGCTCGGGGGTTTAGACTGGACGTCACCAAGAAAACTCAGTGGGTGAAGGTCTTGGACCGCGTGCACAAGGAGTTCGGCGCCATTCATATTCTAGTCAACAATGCCGCGGTCGTCCCGATGACGAAATTCGAGGAAGTTTCAGAGGCTGAGTGGGACAAGGTGTTTGCCGTGAATTTGAAGGGCACGCTGTTCGGCTGTCAAACCGTCGCTCCCGCCATGCGCGCTCAGAAATGGGGAAGGATCATCAATATGGCCTCACAAGCGGGCAAAACGGGAGGCCTGGTCCTCGGGCCGCATTACCCCGCGAGCAAAGCCGCCGTGATTTGCTTGACGAAGTCCGTGGCTCTTGCCTTGGCTCCCTATAACGTGACGGTCAATGCGGTCGCCCCTGGAATCATTAACACGGAACTGCTTGAGACGATTCCCGGCATTCGCAAGCACTTCGTCCACATCCCGCTCGGCCAAAAACCCGGTGAACCGATTGATGTGGCCAAGACGATCGCGTTTCTAGCCAGTGAAGACGCGCGGTATATAACGGGAGAGATTGTAGATGTTAACGGAGGCCTGTTAATGGATTAGTCGATCCTGAAAAAGCCCTGCTCAAGCAGCCCAGCCGATCAGAGCTGAACTCGGGTGAACCAGAGGCATCCGTTTTCGACTCGTGATTTGCGCCAGACGCAGCAAAAGATAATGCAAAACCGCCGCGTGGGCCAGCAGTTTCCTGAAATTCATCCCCGCCGCGCTTGCGATTGCATTGAACGCGTCGCCCTCGGCGTCCCACAGCCGGCAGCGATCCATGCGGTGTTCTTGTTTGAGATGCC
>CAUZJO010000048.1:0-30699 GCA_963580245.1 Candidatus Sumerlaeia bacterium
GTTGTATGAATTGGGCGCGCCGACCGGGCTTTGGGCCAGGTGGATCGCGACGGTGGGGGCGGTTGAGAGCGGGCCGCTCTTGGACGCGCGGGCCACTTCGGCACCGTCGTAGACCGCCGCGACGTGGACCCAGTCGTTGAGCGGCAAGGTCGGGCCGCCGGCCAGCAGCGTCGTGTTTGCTCCGTTGGTCTTGAGCCGGAAGCGCAGCAGGTTGTCGCGTTCGCTGATCATCCAATAGTGGTCGTTCTCGGCCGTGCCGGTGACTTTCGAGATGATGCGCACGTCTCCGGTGGCCCAGGTGTTTGACTTGATCCACGCGGCGATGGTCAGTTCTCCGCCGGGCACGTTCCACGTGCCCAGGTCGACGTAGTCACCGCTGCCGTCGAAGAACAGGGCGCCGCCGAAGTAGCCTTGGGCGTCCCACGTCGCGCCGTTGACCGTGCCATGATTGAGATTGCCCGAGGCGTCCGAGCTGACCGAGCCGCCGCCGTCGTCGTGGGCATAGGCGGCCATGATCCCCGCCCCCAGCGGCGGGGCTTCCAGGGTGGTCGCGGCGGCCGGCACCGAGGGGGCCGACTCATTGTCAGCGGCGTCGTTGGCCGTGACCGTATAGCTATAACTTGTGGTGGGTGAAAGCCGTTGTCGTCGTACGTCGGCCCATCGCTGGCACCGACCTGGGCGCCGTCGCGCAAGATGTGATAGCCGGTGACGCCGCGGCCGTCCGTTGAAGGATTCCATGAGAGCGAAATGGCGAAGGCCGAGACCGCTTGGGCGTTCAGGCCCGTTGGCGCGGAGGGGGCCGTCACGTCGGGGGCCAGCGTTGTGGCCGCGGCGGCGGCCGAGCGCGCCGATTGGTTGCCGACCCCGTCCACCGCGTTGACCTCGTAAGAATAGGACGTCGAGGCTTGCAGGCCGGTGTCGGTATAGGTGGGCGTGGGGGAGTTGACGATCTGGGCCCCGTCGCGGAACACGTTGTAGCCGCTGACGCCGACGTTATCGGTCGACACGGTCCAATTCAGGACGATCGCGGACTCGGAGGAGGCGGCGGCCTGCAAGTTCTGCGGGACCGAGGGGTCTTCCAGATCGGGTTCGCCGAGCCCTTCGTACGCGCCGATGTCCCACGCGCCGCCCTGGAGCCGCGGGTTGCCTTCGACGTCCTTGAAGAAGTCATAGTCGGGAAACTGCGAGACCGGCAACAGCGAGCTGACGTCGGTCCCCGCGTCCATGGCGATGCTGGTGTCGAACAACGTGAAATCGGCGGTCGCCGCGTTGTTGAAGACGCGGTCCAGGTCATATTCGATCGTCTCGCCTTCCAGCAGGTACCAGCCATACCGTTCATCTTGGTTCCAGACCAGATCGGTATAGATGTTATAGCTGCGGATCCCGCCGCCGTGAATGATATTGTTGCGCATAATATAATCGGGCGAGGTAAAAATGCCCACCGAGCCCCTCATCGTGTTGTTGATGATCGCGGTGTTCGTGCAACTGGACCAGCACTTGATGCCGTCACCGAGGAAATTGTTATAGAAGATCACGCCGTCGGAGTATTCGTAGGTGGCCTCGGTGCTGTTGCTGACATAGTTGCCGGCCACCAGCACGTTCGAGGAGCCTTGGTAGATCGACATCGCGTTGCCGTGGGTGCCCTTGCTGTCCAGGACGGTGTTGTGCACGATCATCCCGTTGTGGACACCGGCGAAGTACATGCCCGTGCGCGAGGAACGCACAATCCAATTGCCGTGAAAGACGATGTTGTCGCCGTTGGCCTGGATGCCCCGGGCGGCGTCCATGGAGTCGTGAATGTAGTTGTCCTCGATCAGCAGGTTGGACGCGGGATTGCCACCCGAACAATGGATCGCCGCGCCGTTGGTCATTCTGATCAGTTGGATTTCGTTGTTGCGAATGGTCACGCCGGTGGTGCCGCTGCCGCCCCGGCCTTGGGAGTAAACCTCGCCCACCTGCTTCTGGATTTTGAAGCCCTCCAGGACGTTGTGGTCCTTGACGTCGATCCCGCGGGTCATGAAGGCGAGCGAAACGTCGCCGCTCGTGCTCAAATCCTCATTATCCAGCGGCCACACGTAAAGCTTGTAGGAGCCGTCGGCCTCGGGCGTGGGGGAGAGATAGAACTCGCCCGGCGCGTCGAACACCGCGTCGTTGATCACGTTGGCCACCGCGTAGGGCGTGTCGCGGTCGGTATAGACCTGGGCACTGTCGAACGTGATGGTGTTGCCCGAGGTATTGTAACTCTTGATCACGCGTCCCGAGATCTCGTTGGGGTTGACCCACATGAACACATAGCCGCCCACCAGCTCCGAACCGCCCAGCTGCGCCAGACGACTGTCGCTCAACGAGGTGCTGGAGACCGTCGAGGGGGGCACGGTGTAGTAATTGGTATTGCTCTGATACAGCGGCGTGGTCGAGGGGGGCTGCTGGGCCGCCGCCAGCGGCCGGTCGTTGTGAAACAGGCCGATGGCAATGGCCGGGTTGGCGATCGCGGGGTCGTTGACCAACGCGGTGTAAATGTTTTGCCAATTTGCGTTCCCACCACAATCGGCGGCCGAAACGCATCGCTGCCACGGCCCGCTGATCGAGACCGAACCGTCAACGATCGCCTTGCCCACGCCCCAAGCGTCACCCTTGTAAACGATCGGCTGGGCGGCGCTGCCAGCCGAGGGAATGGAAATCCAGCCGCGATAATAAACGCCCCCCTTGATGAGCACGCGATCGCCCGGCGACAACGCGCGCGCGGCATTGCCCGTTGCGTTGGGATCACCCGGGGCATGCTTCCAAGCCGCCCCGGCCGAAGTCCCCGCGCCCGAGTCCGAACCCGTGTCAAAATCGACGTAATAATCAGCGGCATGAGGCCGAGGCAAACAAAAAGAGCCAAGCCAAACAACGAGAAAGAATCTCGTGAACAACTGAACCACGATAAGTCCCCAATATGCGGTAAGAGAGTCCGGATCTGGTAAACCCAACCAAATCTCGCATGCGCCTCGACCTTTATCGGCCCACCCTTGAGATGGATAAGCCGTGTACACGAGGGGAAACAGGGGACGTCAATGTTTTGACTCGCATCCCTGCCGGGACTGAATTTTTAGAGGCACCTTTAAGGCGTTGGATCTAGTTGCGTTGGTCGGTCAAAAGAAGCAAACGCGCGGCGCACTCGCGGTTCATCGGGTCGGCATCCTCGGATGAGATTCGTCACAGATCATTTTCGATCGATTCAACGCGGGACCATAGCGTTTGGGATTCGATCCAACCCAGGACCTCGTGGCGCAAGACCGGATTGGCATCCCGCAACGCCTCGCGGACCAGGTCGCCCAGCATATGGGGATCCATTTCGGATGACGCCTCGATGAGGAAGGCGGCCCAGCGCACGGTCGGAGAGGGCGCGGTTCTCATTTCCGCGAGCACTCCCAGCCCCCGCTCGGTCAGCGACTTGCGGTTCATGAGCGGGCGATAGGGGTTGGACGACGCGAAGAGTTGTTCGTATCGGCCGCCACGATACGCCGCCTCGAGCCATAAGGAGGAATGGCGCGAGCCCATCTCCTCATCCCGGCCTAATGTCTGATACCAGAACCTATTGATTTCCATTTCCTTCGCGCGCAGCAAATCAAATGCCTCGCCGGCCCGCTCGCGATCGATCAAATCCTCTATTTGGTCGAGGATTTCCAGGATCTGTTCTTCTCTTTCCCGGCGGCGCGCCTTGTCGACGTTTTCTCGTACGTCAAACAGTGACCGCAACAGTAAGTCGCTAACGAAGATGACAGGGGTTCCGACCGTGCGCCAGGGCAGGGCGACGCTTTCGGTCATGTAGCTTGCGTTCCAGTCCAGATCATCCCAAAGCGCGTCGCGGGTGTCGCGCGCCGAATCGTCGATGACGGATATGGGGTGGATGATCACCGCATCAGTCGCCAATGCCGCCACGCTGATCGGGAATACCAGCGGGAATACAACCGCGCGCTTGGCGGTCGTCTCCGGCCAGAGGTTCTCTTCCACCAGATTGAGCGTCGGCGTGTTGGCTCGGTTAAGAAAGGCGCAGCCCGCCAGGAGGAGCGCCGGCGCGAGGGCACAAAGTCCCCGGCTCAACACTCGAACCCGAAGCTGAAGACGTTCGCGGATCATGATTCCGACTCGATCGGAAAGAGGATGCGCCCCGTCAAATCCACGAGGTAGGTCGGCGGCGTCAGCGCCGTAATGACTGGAATCATGATCGACTTTCGCAACCAATCCATCTCGCGCGGCTTCCAGTAGAGGTCGTAGACGTCGTCCCAAGCCGGTCGCAGCGAACAGGCCGGGTGCACGATCGCCAGGTCCGTGGCCAGCACGCCGGTCGCCAGGGGGACCGTCAATGGCACGAGGGTCACTTTCGCCGCCGTTGACTCGGGGCGGATCCACTCGTCTGTTTTATTCAAAAAGCGGCGGTTCTCCTTGACGAACATGGAACACCCGCTCAGGTAGAGCCAAGCGCAACCCATCAACAGAAATCGGGGCGAGGCGCCGCGCGGACAGCCCCTCGGCGTGCTCATCGATCGCATCATCATTTCAACTGATCACCTTCAATCAAGAACCGGTCCTCGGACCTAACGAGGGTCAGTTCGTATGTTTCCACGCTGACGGCGCCGGATTGGTTCAGAGTCAATTCGACCTCAAGCGTGGTTGGCCCCGCCACGGCACTCAATACAGCATTTTCATAGCGGTTTTGTCCACGGTCAATATTGAACGCGAAGCGGCGGCTCTGCGACGTTCGATCCGAGAGTTTCAGCAGGAAGCGCGAGTCCACCTCTTTGAGCGAGGGTACGCAGAGTTTCCTGAAAGCTTCGCGAATGGACTTACTGTCTGGTTGGCTCACGGCCCTTTCGAGTTGCTTGGCGAAGGCGGTGGCCTCGGCCTCGGTGATGGATTCGGGGCGTTCGCCAGGTTCATCGGGATTCGGCGATGCAGTCGGGGAAATGGTTGGCGAAGCTGTTGGCGAAACGGTAGGGGGCGGCGTAACCTTTGGGGCAGCTTGCACTTGAAACGGAATGCCCGGGCGGCTCCAGGCCGAACGATAACCTTCGGGCTCGCGCACCAGCCGGGCCATTAGACGATATTTTCCAGGCTTCAGTTTGGTCAACGCCAGTTGGGATTGGCCGTCCTTGAACTCCGCTCGCCGGATTTGGCCGGCGGGTGGTTCTTCGTCAGCTCCGGCGGAGATGTATCCAAAGTCCACGGCGAACGGCCGACCCGGAAGGTCTTCACCCAGCCCGGCGCGTTCGACTCTCAAGATCGCGGCGCCCTGATCGATCTGGACCGCTTTCGCGGTCAACTTCGGGGGCTCAAGGAGTTCGGAGCGGTGGGCCTTGACGTATTCCTCGAACACGTCGTCCCGCCACTTCTCCGGATCTTGCGCGGGTCGCTGATCAAGCCATTGCGTCACCAGACGCTGCTTCAGAGTGTTGCGGTGCCGGCGTTGCCAGCGTCTTGTTTTAAGTTTCGATTCGGCTTGCTCGATTTTTCGGTCACCTTGGATGTACTGATCGAGCGTGACCGATTCCGTCCGCAAACGTTGAATCAGGCCGGCTTCATTCGCATGCAGGGCCAGCCATCCCCAGTTGGGTGCTTGTTCCCGCATGAGATCGGCCGGCTTGGGATCGCGCACGTCGGCTTCGAGATAAGCCGCGCTACGGGCAAGGTAGGGGTTCTCATCTCCCCCGGCATGGACGTCGCGGATCAGGGTTGCATGGCGTTCGAACAGCTTCGCCAGATCGTCATCCACGGCTACGGCGGGCGGAACCTCGAAGAGTTTGGGCTCACCCGTGAGCGGCCCAATCTCTTCGGACAGGTTTTCGATCATGGTTTGAAGAACCACGTAGACCGGCCGGGTTGGGTTTTCGACGTACTCCTCAAACCGATCGGCAATCATGGCCTCGGCATCAAGCCTCTCTCCCAGACGTTTGAAGTCATCATCAATCGGCTCGGCGGAGAGGAAAGTGCGTAACTTCAGTGAAGGGTCCAGCTCGGCCGCCGGATGGAGTTCCAGGTAGTGGTCGGTGGCCTGCTCGGTCAAGGTGGCATATTGAAAATCGCCCGCTTCGAACCGCGGCAGCAGCCTGGGGGCGACGGACTGGATAGCCGCAACCGGAGTCAGACCCGCTCCCCCTTCTCCCCTCGCCCAATCTTGGGCCGCCTCGTCGAGGACGGCTTTTTCCCTCGGGAAGCGATCTTTGAGCATTGCCAGCCCGTTCGCGAAATCGTCGTCGTTTTGTATCCCCGCTTCGAGTCGATCCGTCGCGCCGCGCAGCCGCTCAAACGCTTCGGAGTCTTCCACATGCCGGCTGAGCCACTCGCGACTGATGCGGCCCTTCTCTTCGGCGACTTCGACTGCTTCCTGAATCGCGCCGGAGTCAACTAACTCGAGCGTCCGGCCATGCTTGGCCCAGTTTTGCGAGAGATTCATCCAAGCCTCCCGCGCGGCGCCCAGCGTTGCAAACGAAACGTGGTCGACGCTGGTGACCCGGACCACAAGCTGCTCACTCACGTTGCGATGGGCATCGATCGCCTCGAAGCGGTATTCCTCGCGTTCGACGTCCCAGCCGATCGGATACTGGGCCGAGCCGAGCGTCAGCGGGGGACCGTCACGCTGTATAAGGCTCAACTGGATTTGTGTCCGGTCCGACAGCTTGTCATCCGCGGTAAGCCACAGCTTCAACTCGGGATCATCGGGCAGTAGGATAAAGCGGGCATCGGGCGCGACCGGTTGTGGTGCGGCGCCTTCGATCTCGGCTGTTGCGCTGAGTATCGGTCCCGTCCGATCGATCACGACCGTCCTGGGGGAACTGGGATAGAAATCCGGCAGATCGGGGTTCGTGTCGTAGGCGCGAAGTGTGATTTCCCATCGACCTTCGGGGAGAGCGGCCAGGCGCAGATCGGCCTTCCTCGATTCAGCGGGCGGGTCTGCCACTCTCCCGTCTTTTTCCTGAATGTACCATTCGTAATCCCCGAACTCATCAGGGTCGAAGTTCGCGAACGCGAGATGTTGATCGTGCCCCGCTCCGCGACTCTCGATCTCGACCACGCGCGTAACCAACACGACCTCCACGGGCAACCGGATAGGCTCGGATTCGAAACCCTTATAGACGGCACGGGCCTCGAAATCGTAATTCCCTTCGGGCACGCTTGTCAGCGCGATCCGAGGCTGTTGACTTTCGCCGTCTTGGATTGGCTGCTCTTGGCCGGGTCGCGTGAGTCGCCATCGATAGGCGAATTCAACGGAGGGGGCCGGCCGCAGGGCCAGCGCCACTTGCAGATCGGCATTCGCTTGGTTGGACTGGACCGAGATTCCCTTGCCTGCACGATCGTCCTGGGCCGTCAGGACGGGCCGGGCAGCGCGCAACAGTTCCTCGATGCGCCGCTTGGCGTACAAGAAGAGGTTGGGGTCCTTTTCCGTATGAGCCTCCGCGTGGATCAATTGCAGCCGTTCCAGTTCGGCGTGGTTCTTCCCGGATAAGAACTCGATCTCGGTCCGATTCTCGATTATCTCCGGATCTTTTTCGCCAAGCCATTGATCCAGGGAGCCTCGGTCGCCTTGGATATTGCGATTCGTGTCACGCCAGCGCCGCGCCGGGGCCAGTGATGCCTCGTAGCGGGGCGCCCACGATTCCGCAAACGCGCTCGTCAAACTCCCGCTGGCCCAGGCGTGGGCCGCGTATGATCCGCCCAAACCCAACACGTAGCCCGCGATCACGCCAACCAAGACCAGATAAGGCAGAGGTGAGCGGGCAAGCCTGGAAGCGACCCGACGCTGCCGGCGCAGCCGTGTCTGCCAGTCCGTTGCACGGGTTGAAAAAAAGCGCCCCTGCCGCCGAATGCTTTCCAGCGCGTAAAGGATTTCGCCGGCATCCGCGAATCGTTCCTCGCGATCCTTCGCCAGGCATTTGAGGATCAGCAACTCGAGTGGCCGCGAAATCTGGGGGTTGTATTGCGCAGGCGGCGTCGGCTCCTCATAGAGCTGCTTGGCGATGACTTCTTCGTCGGTGCCAGCTTCAAAGGGCCGATGGCCGGTTGCAAGTTGGTAGAGGATAATGCCCGCCGCGTAGACGTCGACACGCACGTCGAGCGACTCATTGCGGATTTGTTCGGGGGCCATGAAGTGGCTGGTGCCGATCGCCGCGCGCGTCATCGTGGCGTTGCGCGCCATGACGTCCGACAAGCCTCGCGAGATTTTCGCGATCCCGAAATCGGTGAGACAACCCTGGCCGTTCGAGCGGATCAGGATGTTGGAGGGCTTGAGATCGCGGTGAACGATCCCCTCGCCCTGAAAGCGATGGGCGTACGACAGCGCGTTGAGCACGTCCAGCACGACCTGATAGGCCTTTTCGGGGTCGACCGAGCGGCCCAGGGCCGTCTGCAAACTGCCGGGAAACCATTCCATGATGAAGAACGGCAACGATTCCCGATCCACCATGTGCAGCCCCTCGGCGGCGACCTTCACGATGTTGGGGTGGTCCAGGGTCCGCATGATGCGCACTTCCTGCAGGAAGCGCTTGTTGATCTCCGGATCATGCGCCAGGAGCGGCAGGCAGAGCTTAAGCGCGTGCAACTTTCCGCTTTCGCGGTCGCGCACGCGGTAGACCTGGGCGAATCCCCCTTCCTCGGCGAACGAAACGACCTCGTAGCGGCCTTCCAGGATCCGCTCGCCGGCGCGCAGTGCCTCCTGGGGCGTCTCCGCGACTTCCTTGACGCGGCGCAGTTCGCGAGCCAATTCACGGGCCGAACCGAAACGGGCCTCGGGCTCTTTGTTCAGGCACCGTTCGACAATCGCCGCCAGTTCCTCGGAGATGGCCTTATTACGCTCGCGCACCGGGCGCGGCGTATCGCTCAGGTGTTGACGCACGAGGACCGGTTCGATGTCGCCCTCAAAAGGAAAGCGACCCGTGCACAAACGATAGAGAATCACGCCGAACGCGTAGATGTCGCTGCGGGGGGTGATCGTTTCGCCGCGGCACTGCTCGGGCGAGAGGTAGTGGGCCGTACCGATGATCATCTGGCCCGTCAGGTTGCGATCGACGTCGGTCTCCTTGGCGATACCGAAATCCGACAGCACGCCGTGGCCCGCGTCATCAACCAAAATGTTGACCGGTTTGAGATCACGGTGACAGATATTCCGGCTGTGCGCGTGCTGGAGCGCCTCGAGAACTTGAAGCAGGTAACGGATCCCGTCACCGATAGGGATATACTCGATGCACTGGCCGAGGCTACGGCCATAATACGTCATGGAGAACCACGGCAGGCGGCCACCAGCTACGTCGACCTCCCCCCAATCATGGACCTTCATGATGTGTGGATGATTCAGCCTGCGCAGGATGTCGTATTCGAGCTCGAAGCGTTTCACCAAGCTGGGGTAACGTCTCGCCCGGCGCAGCATGACCTTGATCGCCCGCGCTTCACCGGTGGGGATATGCCGCGCGCGCCAAACCTCGGCCATCCCTCCACGCGCGATAAACGAATCAATCCGATAAAGATCGTCGCCAAGGACCTGTCCGGGTTGGAGGAGCATGGGAGGAAGATCGGGTTTCGGTCTCCGACGCGCCATGGCCGCTTTGGCGACGGAGCGGGCTCGGGTTTTGGGGCTCGGGTCTCAAGCTACGATGGATCACGGAACCCGAAACCCGATCACTTCGATTCCACCAGAATATCGGTAAACTGGGCGTGGACGACATCACAGGCTTCGCCGGTTTCGCGGGCGAGCAAGTCGCCCTGTCCGTCGGCGAACTCTTCGATCATCAGGCCCTTTTTTTCGTCTTCGACCGACTCTAGCCGCACGCCGAACAGTATTCGGTTTTCGGCGGGGTCGAGCAGCGTGTATTCGCAATCGAGGCGAATCGTGGCCTTGGGCTGACGCGTGTCGCGATAGACGCCCCACTCCCACACGCGCACGTCAAGTATCGCATCGACGTCGTAGGCCTCGGCCAGACCGGCGTAATTGGGAAGCCGACGCACCTTTTGCGCGCGGCGCGTCTTGACGACCGACCGCGTCTGGAACAGATCCAGCAACTCCTGAGTATGGACGACCTCCCAGCCCTTACTGACCGCCAGCGTGTATTCGGCCCGGTCGATCAACTCTTTATGGATGTCAAAATCCTTGGAGGCCAAATAGTCATTGAGCGTCTCGCACACGGCCTTGTCGTTCGCGGTTTCGGCCGCGGCGCCGATCTTGCCCCAAAACTTCTCGGCGGGGTAGCGATGGTAATAGACGTCGATCCCCTCCGGGCGCGACATGCGGATGGCCTTGTCCGCGCTGACGCGCGAGGCGACAATGGCAACACGGCGGATCGCGGCATCGTCACGCGGGGAAAGCTCGGGTTTGTTGTGCCCCTTTTCCAATCGCAGCCGGTCGTCTTCCAGAAAGTCGATGCCGACCAACCCCAGCAGAAAATCGGGAATCTCGACCGGGTGCAATTCGGCCCGCACCGCCACCACCGCCGCGGTGACCTCGCCGCCGACGGCCCAATAGTCACGGTAGCGCTGATAGAGCAGCGGCAGATCTCGGCTTGAGTGATAGGAGGGATACGTGCCGAGCGAACTCTCACGCTTGTAAAACTCCCACGTGAAGGGCAACAGTGAAATCTCGGCCTTCGATTCGCTGCCGAGCCCCAGATAACGGCGGTTCATCCCCAGGCGCGTGGTGGCCGTGCCCCCCACGCCGACCTGCATGGCGCGCGTGGCGTGGGCGTTGGCGTGCAAACCAAGACCCATGCCGACTTGCAGCGTGAAAATGTCCGCCAGATCGGCCAGCCGGCGCACCGGCCACAAGGCTACCTCTCGCCCGGCGCTGGCCTCCTCGCCTTCGTCGCTGATCTCAGACTCGCCCACCTCGTCGAGCCACGCCGTCGAGACCTCCTCCGGCTGTCCCCCCGCCCGGTTCTCAACCAACCCGATGACGACCAGAAACAACCCACCCAGCATCCATTTCCGAAACATCAAGCCCCTCCCTTCCTCATCGAATCTCCTTCGCCCGCCCCAAAGGGAGCGGGCAAGCCCCCCATACCATCTACCGTGACTCTGAATCTTCGATTCCCAATCCCGAGCCCGCTCCGTTGCCAAAGCGGCTATGGCACGCCTGTAGCACTACCGCGCGGAGGCCGCGGCGGAGACCGAAACCCGAACGCCGACGCAAGTACCGGGAGCGGGACTCGAACCCGCACGCCCGAAGGCCAGGGATTTTAAGTCCCTTGCGTCTGCCAATTCCGCCATCCCGGCGCTCGAAGCTAAGCTCAGTATTATCAAGCATTCTAGGCTGGTCAAGTGCAATCCCATTAGGTCGCGTTACCGTCCTCATTCGGCCCCGATTCCGGTCTCGTTCTTGGCAACATTCTGGCAACATTGTCCCCCGGTCGGGGCCGACCCTGGCCGGGGGTTCTTTTTGCTCAGCAACATGGGCGGAAACGGTCATCTCTTGTCTGCCGGCCGTTGGCTGGAGGTAGATATCTTGTCCGCGAACGTCCCGTAATCGTTCGCCACAGTGAAATCACCCGACGCCAACGAACTTGAAGGCCGCAGACCATTGCGAAGCTGAATCTCGTTGAGGTTTTTAAGCAGTTCTTCGTCGAGCAGGTGCAGGCGGTTGCCGATGCCAAGCTCATTTTGCCCGAAATCCGGTACGAATTCAGGGGCGGCGTCATCGACCACCTTGATGACGGTGAACTCGGTCCGGCAGATTTCCTACCCCCGAAACAGGTCACAGACCGCCTCGATGGCTTGAAACTGGTAGTCCAGATTCGGCTCAAAATGTAGTTTCATCGCGGCATCTCCTACAAGCTCCGCACGTTGGAAATGCCGTGCTGATTGAGGATCGCGGCCAGGTTGGTCTTGGCCACGTCGTTGGCGAAGGCGTTGTCAAGGAATACTCAGGTCGTATAGCCAGCATCATCAGGACTTAGCGGCTCCGGCAATTGCACCATGATGTAGCGTCTATTTCCCCCATCATCGGAGTTTTGAGCAATAACGGCATGAGCTATGCTCCCCGATCCCGCGAAGAAATCCATCACAATCGAATCCGATGACGTACCCAGATATATACAACGGCGGAGCATTCGAACTGGCTTGGGCGTCGTGAACACCTTCGGCGCCAACAGCTGTGCTGTTTCTTTCTGCGCCTCGTCATTATGGCCGACCTCCTCAAAGGGCCACCATGAGGAAGGGACCACACCGGCCTGAATTTCATTGAGGTAGCGCTTGATCCGAGCGCGTGCATTCACGAAGGGCTTCTTGGCGGGCGGTCGCCTGTTCGGAGTTGGCGGCGGGCTTGAAAGCACCCGGCAGCGATCCATGCGGTGTTCTTGTTTGAGATGCCCGATGCCCGGTTCGATCGCCGCGACCCACAAACGCATGTTGGGGCGCGCGCGCCAGGCGTGCCACCTGCGCCAGCGTCACGCCCAGCGTGTGGCCGTCGTAAGGGTTGTCGCGCATCGCCATCGCGCCCACGAACCAACCCCCGCGACTGGTCGCCGCCACGCTGACCTTGGCGCCGAACTCGTAACGTTTGCGCGCCTTGCCTTTGGCGATGCACGCCACGCGCGGCTCATGCACTCTGTAAATCTTCTGCTTCTCGCGGCGCTCTTGGCCGTGAATGTTTTTGGTAATTTACATTAGATTTAAGAGCTTCCCGTCGGGTCGCGGGCGCTTGCGCTCTGATGTCGCGAATCACGCGTCCAAGAATCGTCCTCAGTTTCTTACGGCAGTGCTCGGCTCGCTTGGGCCGGCGCGTGCGCATGGTGCGATTGACCCCTAGCAGCAGGCGTTTGCCGACGCGCCGGTAGTTTTGGCGAAACTTGATGCCGCGCCGGTCGGAAAACGCACGTGCCTTTCCTGCACGGTTGTGTCCACGTTGACACGCGCCAGCTGGCTGGGCTTGATCGCTTTGAGCGCCAAACCCGCCGCGATCGTCTCCTTGAGCATCGCCTCGACGCCTGCCGCTCCCACGCGCAGGGCCAGTTTGACCATCGCGTGATTCTGATCCACGATCGCTTGCAGTTTGATCTTAAACAAATCGCCTTGAGGGTCTTCGCAGGGCGAAGGCTTGGGTTTCATGACGCCAACTTTCGCAAGGTTTCGGCGGCGACCGGTCGCTTTTCTTGAAAAACCATACACCACCCACCCGCATTTTGATCCCATTATTGTTGGGCAAGGGGGCTTTTTCAGGATCGACTATATAAAGGCTGGATGTCCTCCGGCACTGAGGCTCATGACTCGGATACTCGCGGCCAAACGGAGACTGGCCGGCACAAGTGCCACGCCGGCAGCCACCGGTGTAGTTTTCCCCACGAGCGGGCCATAACGCATTCAATATAGCTGCCAATATCTAGCCGCCGTCTTCCCCGGTCCTTCGGGACCCGCGGTGGATCCGCCCAGCGGCATTAAATCCATCTGGAAATACCAGCTTTCCAGGTGATCGGAGAGGGAGCCGATTATCTCGCCGGTTTGGAGGACATGCTCGAAATTCACGGGGGCCGATGCGCCCATTGTTGCGTTCAGGCCATTCGTGCCCAATCCGACCTGGAAGGGCATGATGAACGAGCTCAGGCGCGCGAAATCCGCGCGGTCGGCCCGGTTGACCAGCTCCGGCTCCTCGCCGGATTCAATCCAGTAATCGCGCCGGGCGGGATCGCGGGTGGGGGTTCCTCGGCTTGGGCACGTTTGGATTACAGTCGATCGAGAGCGGATAATGTTTATAGATGAGGTGATATTGATCAGAAAACGCTTCGAGCGCCCCGCGCATCGTATGATGAAACTTTCGGCAAAAGGGACATTCAAAATCGGTGAAAACGACGATCTGGAGCGGCGCGTTCGGCTCCCCGCGAACCAAAGACCAACTGGCGACTTTCATTTCGACGGGGGGCGCGCTTTCGTATCGTCGAATCACGTCCCGGTTTTTGAGCTGGCGCGCCCAAAGCGGCGGCCCCGCGCCGAGCAGCGGCGCGAGCAATACGACGATCAGAAGGGCCGTAAGGCTCCCGCGCGTCAACCTCCAATCCGACCCCCTTCGAAGCCAATCCAAAAGGATCCCCCATGCGACCCCCACGCCCCTTAGCACACAGCTGAAATACCCAACCAGAGAAAAGCCCACCGCGGAGGCCACCACGACCGAGTTCAGCAGGTTGACGTAATAAACGATCGTACAACCCAGGCAAAAAGCGCGGATCACGAAGGCGGAGATCAAGGCCAGGCAGACCGAGGTCATCAGGCCCACCAGTGTGAACAGCGAGGCCATCGCAACATCCTGGGAATTCTCCCGCTCCTTCCCCGCGCCCCGGCGTGGTATCCACAGGAAGCAACAGAGGACCACGAAATAGAGGACGCCAAAGCTGGCGGTCGGGATATCGCCCAGCTCTGAGAATTGACTGGCTTCGACCGCCGCGCAATAGAAGGCCTTCACGAATCCACACAACCCCGCGCCCTCTTTACCGGCGACAAAAAGGACGTGCTGCCCGACCAGATAGCACGAAACCAATGCTCCGACAACAGAAGTGCTACGCAGTAAATTAAGGCGTATTCGCGTCACTGAAATGAATCCCCATAAATAGAACAGCCAAACTCTAACAACTATACCAGATCAACGCAATAGTTTCAGTGTATCGGCAGATAGCTGGTTCCGCTCCTGAACCACGAACATAACGGTGGCGACTGGCTACTTGGAACCCCGAGAGCTTATTTAAATTTTGAGATTGTATTGAAATCCAACGCCTGGGCCTGCACAGGGGAGAACACGTCGTGACGAGCAGGGAATCGCGGTTTTTTACTTGGCGTTGGACGCTCGATGCTTGACGTCAACCCTACCCTCAAATGCTCATGAATCGCCCTCACGGCGTTTTGTCGACTTGACCCATTTCTGGGTGCGTCCTGGGGCGGAGAGAATCAATTCTGGCGGCTCCAGCGCCGTCTTTGGCCCATTCCTGGAAAATCTGAGGCCTGGACTCAGAGGCCCACTCCGGCGCATCATAACAGGGGCACGGCCAAGGAGCCGCCCACCCACCATGCCGACCCCACGCGCAAACTCCCCGAAACAGAAGCCGATCAACGGCGAAGTAGGCCCGACTCTCAACGGGCGTCAAATGAGCTTCGTGAAACATTTCATCGTGGACGGCGAACGGAACCAGATAGACCAACGCGCCCGAATTGACGGTGCGGCCCTCCTCGGGCGGATGCGCGATATTGCCCTTGCGAAAATGGGAGACGTTGCTACGTGGTCTCAAGGCAATGGGATTCAGCTCAAGGCATCAAAAGACATCCCCCCGGGCGTGTGGGCGGCGATTAAGCGTATCGGGCATCATTCGGTCACGCTCCCCAATGGCCAGAAAAAGGCGCAGTGTGTAATAGAGATCGAGAACCGGACCGTGCAGCAGGTGAAGTTGGGCGAGCGTCTCAGCTTGTGGGACGGCGAGCAGCGTGGGCAGCCGGTGCCGGTATGAGGCCGACGAAAACGAATAGCGATGGACCGAGGTTTGTACTAGACTGTATATGAAGGAGCATGGACCCTGGCAATGGCCCCGTCGCTCTGCCCACCCATTTAAGTCGGCCGCCCGAGTTCAGTTTAGCGGATGGATTTCAGTCAGCGAGCCTTCATCTTCCCCGTCCTATGGCCGTTAGGGACCACGGCGCCCGTCCACAAGACACCTCGAATCACACTGGGACTAATCTGTTTCAACGTCGCCTTTTTTCTCGTGGCGTGCGTCAACCCGCAAGCCATCGAGCGGATGTTCGGGCTGTCATACGCGGGACCGCTTTATCAATACCTGACCTATTCATTCATCCATGTCAGTCCGTTCCAGGACGTGCTTACGTTCGCGATGAATGGTTTCCACCTGTTCTTCAACGTCTACTTTCTGTACATCTTCGGCCCGCCGGTGGAGAACAGGGTGGGCGCGCCGAGGATGCTTGCGTTCTACGCCCTGTTCGCCGTCGCCGCGGGCATCGCGCATAACGCGTTCCAGGGCATGCCGGGCAATCCGCTGATCGGGGCGTCGGGCGCCGTCTACGGGGTGATCGGGGCATTCATGATGCTATTCCCGTTCGCCTCGGTGCGCTGCTTTTTCTGCCTGCTGATCGTCGTCGTCCCCATACTGATCCGGCTCCCGTTGGTGATGGGGTTCTTCTTCATCTTTATCAAGTGGGGACTGGATTGGCTGCTGATGGCATTAAGCACGTTGATCCGCCACGACGCCATGGACGTGTTCTTGACGCTGGGGGGATCGTATTCGGCGCACCTTGCCGGGCTGGCGGCGGGGGTGGGGCTGATCGCCGCAGTCTATGGATTCCACGGCTTTTCGGCCCGGGCCGAGGAAGATCGGCAAAAGGGAAAACGCCTGGAGCGGCACCTGGGCAAGAAAATCAGCGGGCTGGGCAACTCACGGAACGTGACGCCCGAGGATCCGGCGCTCTATCCACTACACGAGGCGGTTGTTGAACGTAGGACGGAGGAGGCGCGCGACAGATACGCCGAGTTGCTCGAAACCAACCCGAAGGCCTGTTTGAATTCGGGTCCGCAACTGGACCTGGCCCGATTGTTGATGGAGCTGAACGAGCATGATCTGGCAATCCGGGCGCTTGAACGGTTGATTGAACGTTATCCGCGCTCGGAGATTGCGGAAACGGCCCAATTGGAATTGGGACGTCTGTTGGTCGAGCTTGGCGTGAACTTGGATCGCGCCGCGCAGTTGCTTGAGGGTTACTTGCTGAGCGGGCCCCCGATTGACCTTGAGCGCGAGGCCATCCGATTGCTCTCGCGCATTACCGGGAAGGATACGCAAGAGGATCTCTTGACGATCGCCGCTCCGGTGCTTGAATTGAATGAACCCGATGAAATTGAGCAAGACGGGGACTCGAGCGCGGAACCGGCAACGGCCCGCCCCACCGAGATGTTCGACGATCCGGGTGATCCGGACGCGCATCGAGTACAAGAGGTCTACTCGGTGCCCGAACCGGTCCGCTCCCGCGCCGATGTGGACGCGGGGCAACAACTCGTTGACGACATCGCCGTGGACCAGGCGGGGCTTTATAGCGACATGGATTCTTCCGCGATCCGGCCGTCCGATACCGCATCGCTGCTGCGAAACTCCGATGAGCTGTTCAACCCGAAATGGGAGCAGGGAATGGGGAACGTCAATCGTCCAGTGGAAAGCACCCCTCCTCAGCCGGTTAAAGATGAGGAAACGGGCGGCGATAGCCTCCTCGTGCTCTTTTCCGAAGATGACGATGGCACTCCCGACGACCGGATGGATCAGGCCCGGCAACCTGACGATCCGGCCGCGCTTTATCCCCCGCTTGAGGACGGTCCCGTCCGAATTGCGGAACAAGACGCCCAGAAACGGCCGGAGGCCGGGCACGACGGCGCGCAATCCGAAAACGAATCCCCAAATGTGGGGGCAGACGAGAAACCACCGTTCAGCAACTCGCAGTTCGTTCAGATTACGGGCTGGGGCGAGGCGTTGACCAATGTCGAGGAGGACCATGAGAAGAAGGAAGTTGAGAAGGAGGAAGATAAAGGTCACACGACCTCCCCGGAGGAGTACACCCGCGGCGTGGAGTCCAGCCGGTTCGACGTGGACAGGGCCCGAATCTATGTGGCCGATACGGAATACGAACTCATCCCCGAAGGACGCTATGCCTTGATTCTGGCCCCCGGCCACCCCGTTGACATCGAGATCATCCATGCGGTCATGAGGCCTGTCATGGGCATGAGCCCCCAGGAGACGCGCCACGCCATCTTGCGACGCCGCGGCATCCTTGCCGAGAACCTCAACTTGATCGAGGCGGAGAGCATCGCCCATCAGTTGGCCAATCACAAACAATCGATCATGGTTATCCTACAACACGCCTTCAAGGAGGAGGGGACCCCGATCGACGTGCACTCGATGCGCGACGAGGGGCGCCAGGTTCGATTCTCAACGGCCGACCAGGTCATCACCTGTCAGTGGCGGCGAGCCATCTGCTTAGGCGCGGGGATGGTCTGTCTGGGCCCTTCGGCCCCCGCGCGGGGCGTCCTCGACATCATCTTCAGGGAGCCGTTTCACCACCTGAGCATCTGGGAGAAATCGTTCATGTTCGAGAAAAGCCCGGGAATCAACGAGGAGGACCGCTTTCGCGCGCTGGCCCAGAGGATCGCAGAGAAGGCCCCCAAAGCGATTCATACGCGCACGCTTGACGAGTGGATAAAGGATGAAACACCCGAGCCCACCATCCAGTTTTCCAGTCACATCGAGTACGCGAATTTCGTCCGCTGGTACGTCATGGCGCATTTTGCACCCGGCCAGTTGATCAAACCCGAAGTCTAATCCCTCAGACGTAGGGGCGCCGTCTGGGTTCCTTGGCGCTTTTCCCTTGTCTCGCCCAGGCCCACCGTCGAGATTCATCCCATGAGTTTCTCCTGCCCAGCCCCGTCAGGTCCGATCGAATCCATCGCTCAAGTTCCAGGGGCGATCGTCCACTTGGATGAACCGATGTCCAAGCACGTCTCGATGGGCGTGGGAGGGCCGGCTCGGGGGTTTGTCGTGGCCGATGACGCGGATTGTCTCGAAGCCGTCCACCGGATTCTGGTCCAAAGCGGCCTACGCTGGGTGGTCCTGGGCGGCGGGAGCAACACTATTGTTTCGGACGAGGGATATGACGGCGTGGTCTTGTCACTCGGCCGTGGGTTTCGCCGGATCGAGGAGGGCCCGGCCGGTCCGAGCCAGATCACCGCCGGCGCCGCGGCGCAGCTCTCGGCGATCATGAACTTCGCGCGCCGGCGCGGCCTGGCCGGGATGGAATGGGCCGCCGGCGTGCCGGGCGTGTTGGGCGGGGCCTTGGCCGGCAACGCCGGGACGGGGCCCGGCGACATGTGCTCGATGGTTGAATCGGTTGATGTGATCGACCCTAACGGCAATCGGATCAGGCGTCCGCGGGGCGGCTTCGCATATGCTTATCGCCGCAGCGACCTCAGCCGCGACCTGATTCTTGGCGCGACGCTGGCCGTTCGGCCCGACAATCCGGCGGCGATCAAGACGCGCCAGGACGCGGGGATGGCCAAGCGTTTGGAGCAGCCGATCGGCAAACGCTGCTCGGGCTGCATGTTTAAAAACCCCCCGGGCGAGGCCGCCGGAAGGCTGATCGACCGCGCCGGGCTCAAAGGGCTGCGCATGGGAGGCGCCGAGGTATCCGGCGAGCACGCCAATTTCGTGATCAATGACGGCTCGGCCACCGCCCGGGACATTCTGGAGCTGATCGATACGGTCCGGCGCCGGGTCTGTGAGAAATCGGGCGTGAACTTAGATTTGGAAATTCGCGTGATTAACCCTTGACATTTCTTCGAGGCGCATATTAAAGTGCCTCGACTGTTGAGCCTGTGAGGTTCTCTGGACCGGCGTTGAATACCTAACCCGTTGTTACCTGTCGCCGCCAATTGACATCTCCCGTTCCTGCGGCTGTTGATTCCCGTTGATACTGTGAGCAGACTGATGCTGCGGTCCTCACGCTCGAAGAACAGACCATTGTGCCATGTCGCTCGCGACCCCTTTCGAGTGCGGGTTGGGCGTGTGTTGCATCGTTTTCTCCTCCTACAAATTCTACTGATTTTTGCTTCGGCTGGATTCTTCGCCGCGCGTTACCTGTACCGGTTCGTCTTTGAATCGGATTACTTCGCGGTCCGCGAGGTCCAGATCGGCAATGTCTCGGAGACCCTGGAGCGGGAGGCTCGCCGATGGATCCGGGCGCGGCTCGAAGAGACCGGCAACAATCTATGCCGTCTCGATACCGCGCAGCTCCGGGCCGAACTGGCCGCCATCCCACGCGCCAAACGCGTCGAGGTCAGTCGCACGCTCCCAAACACGCTGATCGTCCAATTCGTCGAGCGCCGGCCCGTCATCGTGGCCAACCTCAATGGCCCGTGCCTGGTTGACGAGGATGGGGTTGTCATCGGAGCAATCAAGCCGCAAGCAATCCGCAATTTGAACTTGCCGCTCTTGACGGGCATCCGCAATCAGGCGTGTCCGCCTGGCGATCCAATCGACCAGGCCGGGCTGGATGGGGTCCTGCAAACCGCCGGTTTTCTACTGCGGACCGATCCAAAACTTCACCGCCAAATTGTCGAATGGAACCTGAACAACCGCGATGAAGTCACCGCCACGTTGTCGAGCGGCGCCGAAGTGCGCTTCGGCAACCTCCATCCACTGACCCAGATGCGCAAGCTCAGCGCGGCGCTTCAGCTGCGCGACGAACTCAAAGAAGCTTCCACCATCGACCTGCGCATGAGGGACCAGGTCGTTTACACCTTGAAGGGAGGGGAATCATCGTGATGGCGTTTTTCCGTAGTACGTTGGGACTGTCCACGACCCTCGAACCGATCACCGCCGCGGGCATCCGTCCGCGATCTCGGGGGCTGGGGCTGGGCACGAGACCGCGTCGCAAGCGCAAGAAAACCCGCCTGATCACCGGACTCGATATCGGCACCACGAAGGTCTGCGCCATCATCGGCACGGCCGACGAAGACGGAACGGTCACGATCCTCGGTTTGGGCTCGGCCCCCTCGCGAGGCGTCCGGCGCGGGGTCGTCACCAACATTGAGGACACGGTTGAATCGGCCGCCAAGGCGTATTCGCAGGCCCATAAACTGGCGCACGTCCATCCGCGCGAGGTTTTGGTGGGCATCGCCGGCGATCACATCAACGGCATCAATCTGGAAGGGATGGTCGAGGTGACCAACCCCGAAGTCGGCATCGACCCGCGTGACTGTAAGCGGGCGCGCAACAAAGCCCTGCGCGTCGTCCTGCCCGAGGACGTCGAAATCATCCACACGTTTTTGAAGGAGTACGTCGTCAACGGCCAGGCGGGCATCTCGAACCCCCAGGGTCTGTTTGGCCACAGGCTCCAGGCCAAGATGCACGTGGTCATCAGCTCGATCGCGGCGGCGAACAATCTGTTTCGCTGCATGAGGCAGGCGGGCCTGAAAACCACCTCGGTCGTTCTCCAGTCGCTGGCCAGTTCCCAGTCGGTCCTGTCGCAACGCGAACGCGAATTGGGCGTGGTGCTCGTCGACATCGGAGGGGGCACCACCGACATCGCCATTTTTCATAACGACACGCTGCAACACATCAGCGAGGTCGCCATGGGGGGCGACATCATCACCCAAGATATCGCCAGGGTGCTCCGCTTCGCCCCCAACGATGCCGAGAACCTGAAGAAAAAGTTCGGCCACGCCGTCCCGCCCGAGGTGGACGCCGACGAACACATCGAGATGGCGTGGGGCCTGAACGGTCAGCGGCGGGTCATGCACAGCCGGCGCGTGCTGGCCGAGATCATCGAGGCGCGCGTCGAGGAGATTCTGGTCGAGGTGCAACGACAGGTTCGGCAGGCCAACGTCGCCGATAAGATCTATGCGGGGGTGGTGCTGACCGGCGGGACCGCTCTCCTTGAAGGCATCGACGCGGTCGCCGAACGGATGCTGGGCTATCCGTGCCGAATCGGTCGCCCCACGGGCCTGCTGGGGATGAACGGCGTGGCGAGCACGCCAATCTACGCCACCGGCGTCGGTCTGATCCGCTGGGCCGCCGAAGAGGGACCGGGCTATCGGCGCGAGTCGTGGCTGTGTCGAAAGTTCAAAGAGATGTTTGATCTGTACGGGTGAACCGTGGCAAAACCTTATCATAGAGGGGAGAGAGACCTTGGAGACAATGACCTACCCAGACCAGCCGGTCGGCACCGTGTATAATGGCGCCGGCTCGACGGAGGATTCCATGGCTAAGATTCAATGGGATGCGGAAGTGCATCGGATGACCAAGATCAAGGTCATCGGCGTGGGCGGCGGTGGCTGCAACGCCGTTGATGACATGGTTCACTCCGGATTCAGCGGGGTGGACTTCTATGGCATTAACACCGATTTCCAAGCGTTGCAGGTCAGCGCGGTACCCACCAAAGTGCAAATCGGCGCGGAGATCACCCATGGGCTGGGGGCAGGAGCCATCCCCGAACTGGGTGAAGAAGCGGCCCGCGCCCATGAGAAGGAGTTGAGGGCCTGCCTCGAGGGGGCCGACATGGTCTTCATCACCGCCGGCATGGGCGGCGGGACGGGGACCGGCGCGGCGCCCGTCGTGGCCGAATACGCCAAGTCGATGGACATCCTCAGCGTGGCGATCGTGACCAAGCCCTTCACCTTCGAGGGGCCCCAACGCATGCGCCGGGCCGAGGCGGGCATCAAGACACTGCGCGATAACGTCGACACGATGATCGTTATCATGAACGACAAGCTGATGGACACGGTCGGCCCCAAGACGCCGCTGACCGAGGCCTTCCAGGTCAGCAACGGCGTGCTGGCCCAAGGCATCCGGGCCATCAGCGATCTGATCAGCATGCCTGGCTTGATCAACGTCGATTTCCGTGACGTGCGCACGATCATGGGAGAGACCGGCGGCGCGGTGATGGGCGTGGGGATCGGCAAAGGCGAGAACCGGGCCACCGAAGCCGTCAAGAAGGCCTGCCACAGCCCTCTGCAGGAGAAAATCGTCATCGACGGCGCCAGCGGCGTCCTGATGAACATCACCGGTGGGGCCGACGTGTCCATGCACGAGATCAACGAGGCCACGTCGCTCGTTTACGAGGCGGCCGACCCCGAAGCGAACATTATCTTCGGCGTGGTGATCGATGAGAATATGGTGGATGAATTGCGCGTCACGATCATCGCGACGGGCTTCGCCGATGTGGCGGATTCGGTCATCAGCGGCTTTCAACCGGCCAACTCCGCGCGGGTGCGGAACCAGCCCATGACCACCCCGGCGGTCGTCGCGGCTGACCCACGACCGGCCCAAGCCGAAGCGGAGCGGGTGCCGAGTCAGCCTCCCGCCCAAGAGCCAAACAGCGAACCGGCCATCACGCGCAAACGCGAACGCGAACTGGACGGCCCGCGGACCGGCGGTGCCATCGACTTTCGGCGCCCCGACAATCCCATGAAGACCTGGGATAAACCCGCGAGCAAGGAATTGCGACCCTCGGATAAGCAACCGACCCCTCCGCCCGCGGAGCGCAAAGTGGAGACCGCGACGACGGCGGCCCGGCCGATGCACTCCCCTGCCCCAAGCCAACCCACAGCCCCAATGTTCCACGAGCCTCCGGCCCAAGGACCCGCCCAAGTCTCGGCTCAAGCCGAGCAACACGTCGAGGGCGATCCCTATGATGAAATCCCGGCCCTGCACCGCCGCCGCCGCCAGAGATTCTTTGAATGATGTTTCGCATTGCATTGTCGTAATTTCCCGCAATCGCATGACGGGATCGGGGGGAGCCGGCCCTTGTGGCCGATACTCTCCCCGTTTTTATTTGCACGATGAAGCCCTCCGACTTCGATTACCATTTGCCTCCCGAGCAAATCGCAACCCGCCCGGCCGAACCGCGCGACGCCTCGCGACTGATGGTCGTCCCGCGCGGAGGCGGTTCGTTCTCTCATCATCACTTCAGCGATCTACCATCGCTGCTCCGCCCCGGCGATTGCCTGGTCATTAATGACAGCCGCGTCCTACCCGCCCGGCTCAGGGTGAATCGGCCCACCGGCGGCGCCGTCGAATTGCTGTTGGTGAAACCCGTCGGCGAAGGGCGTTGGGAAGCGATGGTCCGGCCCGGCCGCAAGGTGCGCCCCGGGATGCGCCTGACATTGCCCGGCGGCGCGGGAACGGCGCGCGTGATTGAAGGTGAATCCGAATACACACACATCATCGAATTCGAACTGGAGGGCGATCTGTTCGAATTCCTCGAACGCGAGGGCGAGACCCCGCTACCCCCTTACATCCTTCGCCGGCGCGAAACCCAAGGCGAGCCGCGACACGACACGCCCGCCGACCGCGAGCTTTATCAAACCGTCTACGCGGACGAATCGGGCTCAATCGCCGCCCCGACGGCCGGACTCCATTTCACGACCAAGCTACTCGCCGAACTCAACGATCGGGGCATCGATGTCCAACGCATCACCTTGCACGTGGGGTTGGGAACGTTTGAACCGGTGACGAGCGAGCGGATTGAGGACCACGTCATGCATCACGAAACCTACGGCATCGACGACCCGGCCGCCGCCGCTATCGACGAGGCGCGACGGAACCCCCATCGCCGAGTCGTCGCCGTCGGGACCACCAGCGTGCGCGCGCTCGAAAGCTGCTTCGCGATCCACGGACGCCTCGATGCCGAAACGCGAGAGACGAATCTATTCATCCATCCCGGCTTCCAGTTCAACGTGATCGACGCGCTCCTGACCAACTTCCACCTGCCCAGTTCATCGCTCCTGATGCTGGTGGCCGCCTTCGCCGGGCGGGAGAGTATCCTGTCCGCATACCGGGAAGCCATTGAGCGCGGCTATCGTTTCTACAGTTACGGCGACGCGATGTTCATCGACTGACGCAACCCCATTGGTCCGAAGTATTGGGATTAGACGTCGCGCAGCGGACGCCGGTACTGATCGGCGAGTTGGACATATTTGGCCGCATACGCAAGGGTATTGGCGCGTTCCTCCTCGCTTAGGGAGCGCGTGACCCGGCCGGGAGCGCCCAGCACGAGGCTATGGGGCGGAATGACCTTGCCCTTGGTCACCAATGCCCCCGCACCGACGACCGAGCCTTGACCAATAACCGCCCCATCCAGGATTACCGCGCCCATCCCGACCAGACACTCATCTTCCACCGTGCAGGCGTGCAGGAGGGCTTGATGGCCGACGACCACGTTTTCGCCCACGACGCAGGGAACGCCCGTGCCGACGTGCGCCACGGCATTGTCCTGAATATTGCTTCCCCGACCGATGCGGATGGGCGCGACGTCGCCGCGCAGGACCGCGCCAAACCAAACGCTGACCTCGTCGCCCAGCGTTGTCTGACCGATCACGGCGGCGTTGGGGGCGATGAAAACGTTTTCGCCGATCCGCGGTCCATGTTCGCGAAACGGCAAGACTAAACCCCCGCCGTGCAGCGTCTCGGGTAAGTCAAGGTCGTGTGGATTCTGAATCTTCATACGAGGATTATGGATCATGCACCGTTGGCATGTGATCACTCATCAATGTGATAACCGTCGATCATGACCGTGGTCCGGTAGAGACTCGCCCCGGCCGTGATGTAGAGGACCTTGCTGTCCTCGCCGCGAGCGAAGCCGGCGTTCGTCGGCGGCTCGGGGGTTGGGATATGCCCCAGCTCCTCCCCCTGCGGCGAATAGACGTAGATGCCGGGGTGCTCCTTATGCATGTAGGCCACGTAGAGGTTGCCTTCGACGTCAGCCACCAGTCCGTCCGGGCCGTCGATGAACACGACCAGTTCCTCCCTGAAAGTGACGTCGCCGTTGGCATCCAAATCATAGGCCCGCAGCGACCGATGGCCCGTTTGGGTCTTGGAGCCTTCAGGCAGGCGATCAAAGCCGATCGCTCCGTTATCGCTGCCGATCACGTAAAGCGTCTTCTGATCCGGCGAGACGCACACCCCGTTGGGCTTGGCCATGTCCGTGATGATGCGCTCGACCGAGCCGTCCAGGTCGATGCGATAGACTCCCATCACCGGCTGATCCATCGGCTCGTGACCGAGGTATTTGGGATCGCTGAAATAGATGCGCCCCTTCTCGTCGATGGTGATGTCGTTGGGAGCGTTAAACGGGCGGCCTTCGTAGAGGCCCGCGATAATGTAACTTTCCCCGGTTTCCACGTCGGTGCGGACGACCTTGCGCCCGCCATAATCCGCGCCCTCGGCCACGATCATGTTCCCGTCGGCGTCGAACTTGATGCCGTTGGACATGCCGCTCGGGGAACGAAAGATCGCGGTTTCGTCGGTTTGCGGGTTGTATTTCCAAATGTGGCCCGCCTCCATGACGCCTTTCTCATCGCGGCAGAGAAACGTAAACGTGATGTCGCTGAAATAGACCATCCCGTCATGCCCCACCGCGACCCCTTCGGTAAGCGTGCATCCACCGTCGAACAACTCCTCGACTTCGAGGTCCGGCGGGATAACACTCGGGTCCCCCGACGATCCCGGCTGCGCGACGCCCACGGACGATAAGCCGCTTAGCAAAACGACCACCCCGAATATGAAAACGAAACCGCAACGACGTCCCGTCACAATAGGACCTTTCATTTGAACGACCTCCTCTACAATGTTTCTATGCGATCACGGGAATGTTCTTGAGCAAACTTTTCCCGGAAGCACTCTCAAACAGGTGGACCTTCTCGGGATCGAACCGGAATGGAACCAGGTCCCCGCGATCGAAGTCGGCGGAAGGGCGAGTGCGCGCCTTGAACGTCGCGCCGTTCAACTCCAGGGTCAGATACAGATCACTTCCCAGCGGTTCGCGAACGACGACGGTCGCCTGGGCCATCGGCTCACCGTCGGGTGACAACTCGATGTCCTCGGGCCGAACCCCCAACCGGACTTCCGCCGAGGTCTTTGAGGTCAGTGGCCTTAATTCACACGTAAACCCGCGCCCGACCATCCGACATCGTTCACGCTCCTCACCCTCCAAACCCCCATCGAAGAAATTCATCGGCGGACTTCCAACGAAACCGGCGACAAAGGCGTTGGCGGGCTGATTATAGATATCCTCCGGCGTGCCCAGTTGTTGCAGTTTCCCTTCGTTGAGGACCGCAATCCGGTCCGACATGATCAGCGACTCGGCCTGGTCGTGCGTCACGTACACGAACGTCTTATCCAACTCGGCGTGGAGTCGTTTGAGCTCGGTGCGCATCGACACGCGCAGTTTCGCATCGAGGTTTGACAGCGGCTCATCGAGCAGGAACAAGCGCGGGTCACGCACGATCGCCCTGGCCAGCGCGACCCGTTGACGTTGGCCTCCGCTCAGTTCTCGGGGTTTTCGCATCAGCAGGTGCGAGATCTCCATCGCCTTGGCCGCTTCCCGAACGCGGCGCTCGATCTCGTCGCGCGGGGTCTTGCGCATGCGCAGGCCGAATGCGATGTTATCCACCACGCGCATATGGGGATAGAGCGCGTAGGTCTGGAACACCATGGCGACGTCGCGTCGTTCCGGCGGGACCTCGGTGACGTCATCGGAGTCGAAGAAGACGTGGCCGCTTGTGGCGGAATCCAACCCCGCAATGATATTCAAGGTCGTCGTCTTGCCGCACCCCGAGGGGCCGAGCAGCGTGAGAAACTCTCGATCCGCCATCTCCAGGGTCAACTCATCCAGCACGACCACGTCGCCGTAACTCTTGGTGAGTTTCTTCAGACTGACTCGTGCCACGAATCCCAATCCCCGCGATCAAACGCGAACAAGCTTTCGAAAATCGCTCGCGATGGTTTCACCTTTACCCCGTCACCGCGCCACCGATGCCGTGAATTATAAACCGCTGCAAGATAAACGCCAGAACAATCGGCAGCAACACCACCAAGACCCCACCCGCGGCGATCATCGTGAACGGCATTTGCAACTCCTGCGTGAAGTCGGAGACGAGGACCGTGACGGGTTTGGAATAGATCGTTGACGTGAACAGCAGCGCAAACAGGAATTCCGTCCACGAGGCGATAAAGGAGAAAATCCCGACGCCGATCATGCCGGGCGCGGCGACCGGTAGGAAGATACGGAAGAGCGCGCCAAGGCGGCCGCATCCGTCGGTGCGCGCGGCGCGCTCCAAGTCGAGCGGGACGGTTTGAAAATAGCCCTTCAGAATCCAGATCGTGAACGGAAGCGTGAAGGTCGAATGGGCCAGGATGACCGCCAAGTGCGTGTCCAGCAGGCCATAGTTTCGAATGACCAGATACATGGGGATGACGATCGCCACGCCCGGCACGCTGCGCGAGCCAAGGTAGAACAACATGAGCGCCAGACTGCCCCGGAACCGAATTCGGGCCAGCGAATACGCCGCCATCGATCCGAACAACAGGTTGATCACCATCACCATGGTGGCGATGATAAAACTGTTCGCGATCGCGCGCGGAAACTTGCGGGCGGTCGCCAGCCCGACCTCCGCGCCGCCGCTTTCGGGCGCCAAATACATCGCGTAATTCTCGCCCGTCGGCTCGCGCGGAATCCAGTGACCCACGTTTGCTTCACGCTCGTGCATGATGCTAACCGTCACGATCCATGCGAACGGGGTAACGATATAAAGCAACGCAACTAGCACAAGAACATATAAAATGATGCGTTTGATAATCGTGCTTTTCATCTTTCTCCCCCGTTACCCCTGTACCGCGCCCCGACGATAGAGCGCTCGGATATAAAGGATGGCCAGCCCCATCGTAATCAACGTTATCAGATATGAGTAGGCGTTCGCGCCGCCGAAATTAAGCCTGGCGAACGCCTCCTTGTAAGTCTGCCACGCGAGAAGATTGGTCGCGTCGCCCGGGCCGCCGCCGGTCAGCGTGAAGATAAGGTCGAACGCGCGGAACGCGTTCATCGTCTCAAAGATAGCCACCACCATCACCGGATGCAGAAGCCATGGCAGCGTAATACTCCGGAATCGGTTCCAGGCGTTCGCGCCGTCGACGCGGGCGGCGCGATATTGCTCGGCGGGAATGGCCTGCAACGCCGCCAGGAAGATGATGCACGCGAACGGAACGCTGCGCCAGACGTATGCCGCGACGGTGACGTTCAGCGCGATGACCGGCGATGCCATTCCCAGGTAGTCGACGTCCGCCCCGGTCAAGCGGTTAAATAAATCGAATCCGTAACCCAGTAGCTGGTTGAAAGCACCGTGTTCGCTGAGCAGCCCGACCCACATCAGCCCGTTCACCACCCCCGGCACGGCCCACGGGATCAGGAGCAGCGATCGAGCGACGCCCCGCCCATGGAACTTTTCGTTAAACAGCAGCGCGATCCCCATCGCGATAATGATCACCAAGAACACCGATAGACCCGTGAAGTAAAGCGTGACCCCAAGCGAATGCCAAAACTGGGCGCCTGAAAGGATCTGGACGTAATTTCCCAGCCCGACGAAGTCGAAGACATCCGGACGCCGCAAATTGTAGCGGTGCAGGCTGATCCACAGCGAGACCAGCACGGGATAGGCCACCAGGGCAAGTATGAGTCCGACGGTCGGGAAGTTAATGAGCAGCGCGAATAGCCGATCCCCCTTATCCTTCCGTGATTGAGGGGGCGATAAGTCGGGACCGGGCGCATGCTTGTTTTTAAACGCGGCTATCATCTGATTGCGTTCAGTTTCCCCATCGTCCTTGAGACGGAATCATTGTCATTATCAATCCAGGCCCCCGCACGATACACGGCGAGAAAGAGAGATCGCGGCATTATGACCATTCTCGTTTCAACGCACGACAACGTTTCGCGATTCGGGCCAAGCCGTCGCGGGGCGATTGTTGCTTTAAGAGAATCTTCTGGATTTCCGGCTGGTAGTAGACGTTGAAATCGGAAAACCACGGGGCTTTGATGTTCTCGCGGGCCCGCACCGACCGCGCCTGTTCCTTAATTAGCTCCATGTCCCCCCACTGTTGGGTCTGCGCGATGATATCGGGATCGTCCAGAAGCGACTTGAACGCAAAGCCCATCCCCTTGAGCCGAAACCAGCGCCGGGCCGTATAATAATCGCCGCTCGCGTCCTTTCCGCCGAGAAAGTTCATCAGCTCCCAGGCTTGCGTCAACTTCTCCTCGCGAACGTGAGAGGCCAGCGAATACATGCGCGTCCAGCCCAGCGTGCCGCTCTGGTCGGGTTCAAGACTGGGGATCGGCGCCATCTTGAGTACCTTCGCGTGGCTGGCCTGTTCGGCGGCCAGCCCCTTGGCGCGCAGATCCCCTTCCGCCAAGGCGGAGTTCTTGCGGTTCGTCACCCACTCCAGATCATACTTGATAATCAGCGCGAAGGCCTGCCGGCCCGACGCCACGCTTTCGAGCACCGACCGGTAGCCCATGTTCAAGGAGGTCGGGGCGATAATGTGGTGCTTGTGAATGCCGTCAACGAGCCATTGTAACACCCGTTCGCAACGCCGACCCACATCATCGGGAAAGATCGGATCGAGCTGATCATCGAACAACCTGACCTCGCTCGCGTAATTGAGCGCCCACCAATCGTTCAATCCAATATCGAGCTGGCGAAAGGCAAAGATCAGGGGGTACTCGATAACGTTGCCGCCCGGCGCGCTGATGCGATCCGCTTTGATCTTGCGCGCCTGCTCGGTCAGTTCATCCAACGTCCGCGCGGGCTTGTCGAATCCCGCTCGGCGCAAGACGTTCTCATTGTAGACCCAGATGAGGAAGTCGGTGTAATACGGAAGCCCGTAGGACTTCCCATCGTAACTCATCGCGTCGAGGTTATATGCGAAGAGGTCATCCTTGTGACTCCCCGCGCCGGGCAAGTCGTCGAACGGCCGCAGCCAACCGGCCTCGACCCACTCGGCCAGATGGTCGTCACGGACGTAACAGCAATCCAACGGCGTCTTGCCGATGAAGAGCGGCACCATTTTATCATGGTAGTTCCCCGAGACCGCTTCGTAGTTGACCTTGATGTTGGTTTGCTTCTCGAAAAAGTCGATATTCTGTTGGACCAGGTTCGGCTCATAAGACCAGCCCTTGAAGATGACCCCCGGATCGGGCCGACCCAGGCAACCCGCCGCGCCCCCCAAGCCCAGCATCGCGGAAGTCGTCAGAAACTTTCGTCTCGTGATACCAACCATTTTTCCACTCGCCGCCGGTCAGCCTTCGGGCAATGCCATTCGAACCACACAATATCGCCGTATCGTGGGGGTGGATGCAACGTTTTTTGAACCGCGCCGAGACAGGATA
>CAUZJO010000049.1:0-29936 GCA_963580245.1 Candidatus Sumerlaeia bacterium
GATTTGGGGATGGAACCAATCGTTCCTCCAAAGCGCAACCGGATGTATCCTTGGGAATATGAGCGGGAAATGTATAAAAAATGCAATGAAGTGGAGCGGCCTTTCCGTCGTTTGAAAGGCTTTCGTCGGATCTTTTCCCGTTTTGAGAAGTTGGATGTTATGTTTGTCGGTTTTATCTGTTTCGCCCTTGCCGTCGACATGCTCCGTTTGTGTTATCAGGCCCTAGCTTCGTCAATCTCGCTGACCGCTTGGTCAGGATTTGAAACGTATGCCAAGAGGCCCTTTCCATCGTACAAAAAACCTTTCGAATATAAGATAGGGACACGTCTTGGTGAAAAAGGTCGCTCATGCTATTCACGAAAACTGCCCGAGGCTTCTTCCAAGAAAGAGGGAGGTCAAGACGTTCAGGCCATAGTCGAAGGTCGAAGCCTTGCTGGTAGGGATGTCCCACAACGCCGCGCCAGCGTTCTGCGAACGTCTCGGCATAGCAGTGTTTACATCCAGAACTTACCTTGGTGCATCCAGTCACTGGATTCCAAGTCATTTCGGTCCATTCAATCTCGGATTTAGCCATGGGAATCTCTCAGAATTATGGGTTCTTTATAGCCCGCTTTGGATACTCGTGGCCTGACTCGCTCTTCCATGAAAACGGCTCCCGATTTTATCATATCCGTGACAACCTTTAGTCCGTGCTTAGGCAAGCAACCTTTCTGTAGTGAGAATATATAGATCTCGCGATCGCTTTTTATCGTTCTATTCATTATGAATTCTCTTAGATTTTCTTCGAAACAAATAAGCTTTCTGGGCTTATCCAATTCGGGAAACAAGCGGGGTTCATTCCTATGTATTTGTTCCTCATCAATGTCGAAGTTGGCTTCTCCTCGCGTCGGGTCCTCTTTCCAACAGACCTTCAAAAACTTTTCGATTCCGAGTGGATGTCCTCATCCAAAGACAAGACCATAGAGATTACTGCCTTTTTTGTATTGAGAAGTGTCCAATGTAGTGTTCCTGATTTGAAGGAGCTCTACGTCGATAGTAATCCGCAACGGCTCGGTGCGTATCGTAGAACTGCCGACTCGAAATCGTTCCTTTTGGAATGCTAAGATATTGTCGGATGTATGGATGTTCTTCAAATCGTCTGATCGATGAAGCCGCAATAAAGAATATGTAGTCGGTTCGTCTTAGTGTTAGGAGTCTATCGAATATCTCGTCGGAGGCGGACTTAAATCCGCTCTGATCTAGCAAAATAAGGTTGGAGGATTCGGCTAGTGTAGAATAAAGTTCAGAGAAGGCAACTTCAAATTCCTTGTGGGTTACATCCCAGAGACAAATTTACGGTGGCACATCCTGTCGGTCCATCGCGTATTGTAGTTCCGTTGCTTTCCTTTCGTCCTTTTCGTTGAACAAGAGGTGGACGGGAACTCCGCGATCTCGAATTCTGTCCTCATATTTGCGCAGCTTTTCTAGAGCTAGAAGTGGGCTACCGGCTGCTCCATTCTTGTCGTAACCCGGACCGGCAAAGAAGTCTACAATATTAATGCGCTCGTCCAGAGGTGATGACATTAGAAAAACCGGCAACCATTCGCATATATAGTCTTGGAACAGGCGCAATTTGACGTGGGTGGCTTCATCGAATGGTTTGTTATGGGAATTCGATAGGCTCATATCTGCTGTTCACCCTAAGATTAGAACTACACGTCTTGCTTTAGCGCGACACTTCCTGATCATCGGCAGATAGCAATGCAAAAAGCGAAGAAAAATCGAATACGGGTGTATCTCCCGGAGCCACCGAGAGGCGCCCCCTCCTCGCCCTTGCTCAAATGTGGATATTTTGTCTTGACTTCCATGCCCCGTGGCTATTGAATTATGCGTTCTGCGGGCCTAAACAGAGGTCTCGAAAGCGAAACCAGGCCCCGGCGGGGGGAAATACACCGCCCGAGGGGGCGGGTGGCGAGCAGTGCCACGGATTCAGAAGGAATTATGCCGACAATTAACCAACTCGTGCGCCACGGGCGCAAGAAGATCACCAAGAAGAGCAAGGTTCCAGCGCTACAGGCTTGCCCCTTGAAGCGGGGGGTTTGCACGCGGGTCTACACGTCCACGCCCAAAAAGCCCAACTCGGCCCTGCGCAAGGTCGCCCGCGTGCGGCTGACCAACGGCCACGAGGTGACGGCCTATATCCCCGGAGAAGGCCATAACCTGCAGGAGCACTCGATCGTGATGATCCGGGGGGGCCGCGTCAAGGACCTTCCGGGGGTTCGCTACCATATCCTGCGAGGGGTGCTGGATTGCCAGGGAGTGACCAACCGGCGCAAAAGCCGTTCGAAATACGGGGCGAAAAGGCCCAAGTGACGACACCAGGAATTGAGGAAACGCTACGATGAGCCGTAAGACGAAACAGGGCAGCCTTGTGCGGGACATTTCGTCCGACAAGAGGCACAACAACCGCCAAGTGGCCAAGTTTATCAATTGCCTGATGTACAGCGGCAAAAAGAGCCTGGCCGAAAAGATATTCTACGGGGCGCTCGATCGCGTGAGCGCGAAGCTGAAAGAAGGACCCGATCCGATCGAGGTGTTCCAACAGGCCATCGAGAACCTCAAGCCGATGGTCGAGGTCAAGAGTCGGCGCGTGGGAGGCGCCAACTACCAGGTTCCCATTGAGGTGCGGCCCGAACGGCGCCAGGCCCTGGCCTTCCGCTGGCTCCTCGAGGCAACTCGCAAACGCGGCGAGCGCACGATGGCCGATCGCCTCGCCAACGAGCTGCTGGACGCCTTTAACAGAACCGGCGCCTCGACCAAGAAACGCGACGACGTCCACCGCATGGCCGAAGCCAACAAAGCCTTTGCGCACTACCGCTGGTAAAACTCATGCCGGGGCCCGAGCGGGCGTGGGGAATCGACCTCCGTCCGCGGGCCCCGAATGTCAGGCGAGGGGCCGCTTCGGTCCCTCGATTTTTGTGACCCCGTCCGATGAATCCCTAACCCATATTCGATTCCAATAGCCCCGCTAGCTGACCAGGAGCAAGCAAATGGCCCAGCGATATGGCCTGGACAAAGTTCGCAACATCGGCATCATGGCCCACATCGACGCCGGAAAGACCACGACGACCGAGCGTATCCTCTATTACACGGGCCGCTCCTACAAGCTCGGCGAGGTCCACGAGGGCACGGCCGTCATGGACTGGATGGACCAGGAGCAGGAGCGCGGCATCACGATCACGGCTGCGGCGACCCAGTGCTTCTGGAAAGATTACTGTATCAATATCATCGATACGCCCGGCCACGTCGACTTCACGGTCGAAGTCGAGCGGTCGATCCGCGTCCTGGATGGGGCGATCGCGTTGTTTTGCGCCGTGGGCGGCGTCGAGCCCCAGAGCGAGACCGTCTGGCGCCAGGCCGAACGCTATCAGGCCCCGCGGCTGGCCTTTATTAACAAGATGGACCGGGTGGGGGCGGATTTCTTCAACTGCGTCCAGATGATGCGCGACCGGCTCAACTGCCACCCCGTCCCGCTCCAGATCCCGATCGGCGCCGAAGACGAGTTCGAAGGGATCATCGACCTGGTCGAGATGGCCTCGCGCGTGTGGCCCATGGGGGCCGCGGCCGAAGACCGGGGCCGGACGTTCGCCGACCAGCCCATCCCCGAAAACCTGCGGTCCTTGGCCGAGGAGTGGCGCGAGAAAATGCTGGAGTCGCTCGCCGAATACGACGACCACTTCGCCGAGCACTTCCTCGATAACCACACATTCGAGACCCGGGAGCTTCAGGACTACGTCCGCGAGGCGACGATCGCCTGTAACATCACTCCGGTCTTGTGCGGCACGGCCTTCAAGAACAAGGGCGTCCAGCTCCTGCTCGACGCCGTCATCCGCTACCTGCCCTCGCCGCTCGATGTGCGGGCGATCACCGGAACGCTGCCCAACGAACCGGAGACCATGGTCCATCGCGATCCCAGCGTGGATGCGCCCTTCGCGGCCCTGGCCTTCAAGATCATGAGCGATCCGCACGTGGGGAAACTCACGTTTGTGCGGGTCTACTCGGGTCGGGTGCGGTCGGGCAGCTACGTCTATAACGCGTCGCGGGACCTGAACGAGCGACTCGGCCGCATCCTACTCATGCACGCCAACGACCGCGAGCAGATCGACGAGATCAAGGCCGGCGACATCGCCGCGATCATCGGCTTCAAGAACACCACGACCGGCGAGACACTGTGCGACCCCGACAATCCGATCATCCTGGAGGCGATGTCGTTCCCCGAGCCGGTCATCTCGATCGCCATCGAACCAAAGACGCGACCCGACCAGGAGAAGATGAGTTCGGGCCTGGGCCGCCTGTCCGAGGAAGACCCGACATTCCACGTCAGGGTCGACAAGGAGACTAACCAGGTCATCATCTCGGGCATGGGAGAGCTGCACCTGGACATCATTGTCGAGCGTCTGAAACGCGAATTCAAGGTCGAGGCCAACGTCGGCAAACCCCAGGTCGCGTATCGCGAGACCATCACCAAGGCGGTCGAATGCCAAGGCCGGTTCGTGCGCCAGTCCGGTGGCCGGGGACAGTACGGTGATTGTCGGCTGCGCCTGGAACCGCTCCCGCCGGGCAGCGGTTTTGAGTTCGTCGACCGCATCGTCGGGGGCGTCATCCCCAAGGAATACATTCCCGCCGTCGAGAAGGGCGTCATCGAGGCGATGAACAACGGTCCGATCGCGGGCTTCACGGTGGTCGACGTGAAGGTGACGGTTTTTGACGGTTCATTCCACGCGGTCGACTCCTCGGAAATAGCCTTTCACATCGCCGGATCGATGGCCTTCCGTGAGGGAAGCAAGAAGGCGACCCCACGCTTGCTTGAACCGATCATGAAACTGGAAGTGACCACCCCGGAAGAATACCTCGGCGCCGTTGTCGGCAACTTGCAACAACGCCGCGCGCACGTCTCCCAGATGCTGGCCCGCGGCCACCTGCAAACGATCTCGGCGACCGTGCCGCTGGGCGAGATGTTCGGCTACGTCAACGAATTGCGCTCGCAGACGCAGGGTCGGGCGGGTTACTCGATGGAGTTTTCGCACTACGACATGGCGCCGCAAGAGATCGTCGCTGAACTGACCGGAAAATAGTCCGGAACTCCCCCACCGATAAAAAACGTCAAAAAAGTTGGGGATTCGCGCTTTTAGTGATACCCTATGAGTCGTGGGGAAGGGGGAAAATAGGCTGCGGACCGAACACCGGCGCGGACCGACCGACCGCCCAAGTTTCCAGCACAATCATCCATTGCAATCAAGTCAGTGATGACCACTTCTGTTGTGAGGGGAGATGTACTCATGATACTGTCAAGGTTTATACCCGGCGATCGTCTCAGGTTGCGTGAGACGCTGCACTACGGCCATTCTCAGGTGCGCTACGACGAGCGGTGCCTCTCCAGATCGGCCCTCCCGACCGGCAGCCCCGCGATCGTTCGCGCGACCCACGCCACCGAGATTCTCGTCCAGATCATCACGGACCCCACCGTCATGAACGACAAGGGAACCGACGTCTGGGTGCCCCTTCACATGATGACCGTGCTCTTTGAATCCGCGGCTAGCACCGGGCCCGATGCCAAGAAGGTCCACGCGTTTGACCAGAGCAAGAGCACTTACGTCTGAAGACGGGTTGATTCCGCTAGACATAGAGGCGCGGATTGAGCTGACCGGCCAGGCAGAGTAAATCGTATGAGATCGTCCCCGCTTGGCGGGCGACCTCGTCGATGCGGAGCTCGGCCTTGCCCTGGCGGCCAAACAAAACGGCTTCCTCTCCGACCCGGACCTCGGGCGTCTCGCTCACGTCCACGACGATCTGATCCATGCAAACCCGGCCCAAGATCGGGCAGCGTCGGCCCCGTGCCAGAACGTGTCCCTGGCTCGATAGCGAACGTGGGTAGCCATTGCCGTAACCGGCCCCGATCAGTGCCAGCTCGGTGGGGCGCGTCGTGACGAAGGTGCCGCCGTACGAGATCGCCGTCCCGGCGGGCGCGAGGCGGCGATAAATCACCCGCGATTTGAACGACATGACAGGTTCCAGGTCGCGCAGGGGCGCGTAGTCGCCATAGAGCGCGATGCCGCTACGCAGCCACGGGGTCAGCGCGAGGGCATTGGGCAGCACTAGCACCTCCGACCCGCCGATATGGGCTGGCAGGTCGAGCAAGCCCGCCCGGCGGCGAAAGTCCTGGAGCCGCTCCCACTGGAGCCGGCCGCTGTCGGGATCATTCACACCGTTGGCAAAATGGGTGTAGGTGGCCTCCAAGGCAAACCGCGGCAGATTTCGGATCGCCCCGATCTGATCGCAGATCTCCTCGGGCGTTCTGCCCATCCGTCCCATGCCGGTATCGAGCTTGAGATGGGCCCTGGCGACGTGGTCGAGCTTTGTCGCCGCCGATGATGCGGCCCGGGCCTCCCCGAGGTGGGTGACGGTCAGGGTGATGTCGCCACGGACCGCTTCGGCGAGCGCATCCCCATCGAGCACCGAAAAGCAGAGAACCTCTCCACGGAGACCGGCCTCGCGGAGGGCAACGCCCTCTTCAATCGTGCTCACCCCGAACGCAGTCCTCTCGCCCATGTCCGCGACCGTCTCGACCACACGACCGAGCCCGTGACCGTAGGCATCCTTCTTGGCCGATACAATCAAGCGCCCCCCGTTCGGGAGGCTCGCCAGCACCCTCTGGGTGTTGCGCCGCAACGCTCCCAGGTCGATCTCAGCCCAGGTTCGCCCCCAGTGTTGCGTCTGGCGCCATAGGGTCTGTTGGAAATCAGCTGTGGGGTGAAACGCGGGCGGCGCCGGGGGCTGGCGTCCGGTTTCGGGGGCTTCGTCGCCGATGCACGATTCGAGATGGAGCGGTTGCATGAGGAAACGTCCGAGCGAGAAAGGTCAAGGCCGACCACCATTCAAGAAGACCGACGGGGCCCACGGAGGGTTTGAACTCTTAATTTAGAGAGAAGGCCCATCGGAAGACAAGGGAATCCACGGGCCGAACGTTAAGGAATTAAATCGAGCTGCGCGCAGGCGGCGACGGCGGGTGTGGCCGCGTGCTCGCATTGTGAATTGGAGTGCAGGACCGGCAGAATCGTATCGACCCAACGGCCCGCTCGCGACCCGATCGGGAGCGGTTCGGCTTGGCCTCCTCTGATGAGGGCCCGGTTGCCGGGCGGCGTGTCCGAACCCGCCTCGAAACACCAGATGGGAAGCCGATGACGCAACGCCCACTGGACGGCATAACAAGACCCGCCCTTCAGATCACTGGCCACCAAGACGAGGCCGTGGCCCATCGCGGCGATGATCGTGTTGCGGCGGATCGCCAGCCCTGGGCTGAAGCGGGACCACGGCCTGTCCAGGGCCAGGCAGCTCATCCCGGCGGCGGTGCCCGCGCAAGGGACCGAGATCGACCCTCAACAGCCCCCTGGCCGGGACGGCCAGCGTCCCCTGACCGCCTTTGGCGTGACTCCCGAGCGGGCGCCCCGGCATGGGCGACCCGATCGGCCCCCTCGGCCAGCCCACTGGCGATCACGACGCCCTCCCCGGCCAGTACGCGCGCCAGCCTCCGGGGCGGCCTTGAGAAACAGCTCGGCGGCCTGCCGCGAGCCCACAAAGGCACACGCCGGGCCTTCGAGCCTCTCACGCGGCCCGGCCAGCCAGGCCCAATGCGGCGCATCGTTGCCCAAGCGCGTCTCGAGCCTCTTCGGGTAATCGGCCTGACCGCGCCAGAGGAGCCGCGCGTCAACTCGCCGTAGCTGATGAACTAGGTTCCGCATATCTTCCCGGCAAGGGCAGACCACGGGACCACTGGGGCGCAATCCAAACCCGCCGAGCGCACCCAGCAATCGCTGGCGTTCAACCTTGTCGGCCAGCCGACGCGCCGTCGCCCCGCCGGCCTGGTCCGACGCCAGATGACGGACGGCCGCGACCGGCAAGCCGCGCGTCTCCATCAGAAAGACATGGTCCTCAAAACTCAGCATCCACGTCCTCGAGGCCACCCAACGATTCAGCCTTGGGCGGGCCACCCAGTTAAGGTATCGGACAGTTAGGATATACACCAGGAAAAATTTTTACGTCAATGGGTATTTTCTAAAATACTTCACCCGTCGCCGCGCCCGAGCCGAACGATCAAGTCATTCAGTTGGGTTGGGTGGAGGGCTCGGCGTGCAGGTCCAGCTTGTTTTGGACCGCCTCAACTTCGGGGTCCAGTTCCAACGACTGGCGCCAGGCTTCGCAAGCGTCTTCAATTCGGTTGAGTTTGAGGTAGGCGTCGCCGAGATGATCGTAGATGACCGGGTCGGGTTCCTGCTCGCGTAGTTTGACGGCCTCTTCGAGCTGCGCGACGGCGTCCTCATAATCTCCCCGCTGATAATGGACCCATCCCAGGCTATCCACGATGTGGCCGGCCTGGGGATTCAGGTCGACGGCCTTCTTGATCAGTTCAAGCGCCTCATCGAGCTTCTGATGCGTCTCGGCGTAGAAGTAACCCAGCGTGTTGTAGGTATCCGCATCTTCGGAGTTCAGTTCCAGGGCCTGCCGGTAATGATTCTCGGCCTCGCTCATGCGCCCCATCTCCTGATAGGTGATCCCGGCGTCGATGTAGTACAGATACCGTTCAGGGGCGTCTAGATGGCCCTCGATCAGTATCTCGAAGGCCTCCAGGGCCTTGTCCAGTTCCTTCTGGTCGCGATAGAGGCGCCCGCGCATGTAAGTCACGTCGCGCTCGAACTCCTGGACCAGCGGCTGCGGCAAGTCATCGAGCAAGCGGTGCGCGTCCTCGAAACGCTTGGCGCTTTCCAAGGACTCGATCAACAGCAGCGTCGCCAAGAAGTATTGGCGATCCTGATTGGAAATGCTCTTGAGCAGCAACTGGGCGCGGTCCAGCTCACCACTATCGGCGAGCAATTGCATCAGGGCCAGCATCACGTTTTCGTTGGGATAGGCTTCATGGTAGAGGTCTTCGAGCATGTCGATCGCCGCGTCGCGCTTGCCGGCGCGGTCAAGCGATTCCGCAACCGACAGGGCGATCAGCGGGGCGAATTCGTCATGCCGGCGACCCATGCTTAGTGCTTCGGCGACGGCCCTTTCGTGCTGATCGGTGGCCAGCCACAGGCGCACGAGGGATAGTCGGCTGCGATTGTCATCAGGCCACACGCTCACGATGTGCGAGAGGATCGGATCGGCTTCTTCCCAACGTTCGGCATCCATCAAATGCTGGGCGGCCAGCTCCTGGATCCCCTTGAGGTTCGGATACGACTCGGCCAGCTCGACATAGAAGGAAACGACGCCCTCGGGGCCACGCGTGCTGGTGAGCCAGCCGTTCAAGGCATTACGAACCTCTTGATTCTCCGGCTCGGCCAACAGTGCCTGGCGCAGGGCCTGGATCGCTTCCTCGTGCTGACCAAGCGCCACTCTGGCCTCGGCCAGCGCCAAATAGGCGCGCACGTTATACATGTCCAGCTCGAGGACCTCGGTGGCGGTCTCCACGGCCCGTTCGGGACGTTCCAGCTTCAGATGCAGAGAGCTGAGAATCATCAGCGGCGTCGTCCGGCGTCGACCCTGAACGACCCCCAGGACGCGCTCATAAATCCCAACCAACGACTCCACCTCGCTGATCAGTTCATCTTGAGTATGGTTCTGCTGGAGCCGGAGCAGATGCAAATCGCTGATGGATTCGAGCAGAGATAGACGGCGCGGGGACGTCTCAAGGGCCTGATAGAGGGTACCGATCGCCTCTTCCAACCGGCCCTGCCTGCGCAGTAGGTTGGATTGGTGGAGCCTCAAATTCACCGAATCAGGGAAGGCGGCCAAGCCTTCTTCCAGCACTTTGCCCGCCTCTTCGAGCGTCTCGTCTGCTTGTTCCCCGGTCTCGCCGGATTGTTCCATTCTGGAACGATTCACCAAGACCTCGGCGAGCACCGCGTAGGCGTTGGCCGGGCAGTTCTTCATCTGGCGGCAGCGTTGCAGCAATTCCAGGGCGCGGTCGAACTGATCGGCCTCGATCGCCAGACGCGCTTCCAAATAGGCGACCATCAGTTCCCGCTCGGGTTCCGCGGTCGCCTCCGTCGTTTGGGCTTGGCAGGGGCGCACCAGGCACAAGGCCGCGCAACCCCCGACCAGTCCGGCCGTTGCGATGGCCAACAAGTTCAGGCCACCCCGTATTAGAATACTCTGGGTCCTTATCATGTTCCCGCATCGCCTCTTGAAGTGCCGAGATTGGACGCCGTCAACGGCGCGATTCCAATTCCATCCCCGAGTTTACCAGCATTCGACAAACGCATGAATTATACCAGGTTCCACACAATCGTCAAAAGCCCCATTTGCCCCCCTTCCGATCTCCGCCATCAGAATCCGGGCTGGTCGTCGGGGCCGCAGTCCTCCCGGTCCAAAACCTTTAACTCCCCACTCCAGCTCAGTTTCTCGCGCAGACGGGAGAAATACGGCGCGTCCGCCCCCATGAGGAGCCTGAGCGGCTGCTCGGCGCGCTCGATCGAAATCAGGTCCCCCGGTTGAACCGGCCAGCTCTGCTGGCCATCGATCCACACGACCGCCTCGCGCGGCCCGTGATGGGGGATAAACTCCATGGCCAGCGGCGGCCGGGGCGGCAACACCACCGGCCGGGTGGCCAACGTGTGCGGGCAGATCGCCGAGACGATCAAGACCTCCGTCGCGGGGTGGACGATCGGCCCGCCCGCCGACAGACTATACGCCGTCGACCCGGTCGGTGTGGCCACGATCACGCCATCGGCCCCGTAGGCCGAGACCAGCTCCCCTCCCTGCCGGATTTTCAAATGGATCAGTCGAGCACCCTCCTTTTGAGACAGTTTGGAAAGAACCACGTCGTTGATCGCAACCGACTGCTCCAGGGTTTCCTCCCCGCGCCGCAGACTCACGCTGATGATCATACGCGGGCTTTCGGTGGCGCGACCGACCGTCCAGGCATCGAGCGACTCGGTCAACTCATCCGGCTCGACGGCGGCATTGAAACTCAGCGACCCGACGCTGACCCCCATGACGGCGGCCTCGAAGGGCCAGAAGTGTCGCACGCCGTGGATGATCGTCCCATCGCCGCCCAGGGTCACCAGCAGGGCTTGGGGGCCGCCGCGGCGCAACAAGTCCGTCGCCCGCGCGTTGTCATAGACCTGAATGAAGTTGTCGGCGCCGATTTCTTCTTGGTTGAGGAAATGGGCGATGTCGGCCCCCACGCCCAGGCGCATCCGACGAGTGCGCGCCCATCGGGCCAGACTTTGCAAAACATTGCAAACCCCGGGGAGCTTCGGATTGCCGTAAGCAAGAATGCGGGGGACTTCGACCCGCGACGCGACGCTCATGTCGTTGAACCTTTATCCGCGCGCACATCAGCACGACCGGCGTTTTCAGAACTGGGAGGGGCCAGCCTGCGCAACAGAGTATATGCCTCGTCCAGAACCCCCTCAATGTCTATGTCGGTCCGGCTCGGCGCCGGCTCGGCGAGTGAGAGTCGAAGGAAGAACTCCAGGTTCCCCGCCGGACCGGGCAGCGGCGAGGGCATCAGTCCCGATACTTGCCATTCGCGCCGGTGGCAGAATCCAATCATCTCGTCCAAGACTCGCCGATGAACCGCCCGATCGCGGACCACGCCGCCGCGCCCCACGTCTTCCGGGCCCGCTTCGAACTGGGGTTTGATCAAGGCGAGCGCCGTCCCCTCGCCCGCCAGAACCGTCATGACGGGGGGAAGGATGAGCTGGAGCGAAATGAACGAGACATCGACGGCGACCAGGTCGATGCGTTGCCCGTCGACCCAGTCCGGTGTCAGGTAGCGCGCGTTGGCGCGTTCGCGCAGGGTGATGCGCGGATCGGATCGCAAACCCGCGTGGAACTGGCCGCGCCCCGTGTCGATCGACCAAACGTGAGCGGCGCCGTGTCGCAACAGACAATCGGTGAACCCACCGGTCGAGGCGCCGACATCCAGGGCCCGGTGCCCCGAGAGGTCGGTGAGCCCGAATTTCTTGAGCGCGGCCCCCAGTTTAAGCCCGCCCCGACTCACGTACGGGCAGACCTCCCCCTTGAGCCGGATCCGCGCGCCGCGATCCACGTTGCGACCCGGCTTGTCGATCCGCTGTTCGTCGACGAGGACCAGGCCGGCGCGAATCAGCCGCTGGGCGCGTTCGCGGCTCTCGGCCAGTCCGCTCTCGACCAATAGTTGGTCCAGTCGAATTTTCATCGGAATCGGCGTGGGTGGAGGATCAATGGGAAATGTCTCATTCGTCGCTCGAATCAGAATTCACGCCATCGGCGGCCGAGGCGCGGATCGCTACGCCTGGTACGCGATCGGATCGGGGAGCCCCGCTTGCTCGAAACCCCGCCGGCGCAGCAGGCAAGCGTCGCAACGCCCGCAGGCCACCCCATCCGCCGAGGGGTCGTAACACGAATGCGTCAGTCCGAAATCGACGCCCAGGCGCGTCCCCTCGCGGATAATCTCCGACTTGGTCATGCGAATCAGGGGGGTATGGACGCGAAACCGGCCACGGCCCTCAACACCGGCCCGCGTGGCCAAGTTCGCCGTTCGCTCGAAGGCCTCGATGAACTCGGGACGGCAATCGGGGTAGCCGGAGTAATCCAGCGCGTTGACGCCGATGAAAATGTCGTAAGCGCCCAGCGTCTCGGCCCAACCCAGCGCCAGCGACAGGAAAACCGTGTTACGCGCCGGAACGTACGTGATCGGGATCTGTTCGCCGATGCGCTCATGGGGCGTGTCCTTGGGCACATCGATCCGGTCGGTCAAGGCCGACCCGCCGAACGACCGCAGGTCGAACTTGACCAGCACGCGGCACTCGACGCCCATCGCCCCGGCAATGCGTTCGGCGGCCCCCAACTCAAATCGGTGGCGCTGGCCATAATCGAACGTGATGGAATACAGGGCAAAGCCCCGCTCGCGCGCCATCGCGAGGACCGTGGTCGAATCCAGGCCACCGCTACTCAGTATGACGGCTTTGGGGGGCATATCGGGAAGTTCTGGATGAGCGTGGGCCACGAAGATAGATAGGCCGTATCCGTCTGACGGTTATCCGAACAACCAGTCTATGGACAACCCGTCAACCCGTCAACCCGTCAACCCGTCAACCCGTCAACCCGACTGGAATTCAAACGGCCGGCGCTTGTTCCACTGAATCTTCCAGAGTGCCCCGAACGACCTCCGCGAAATCTTCGATCCCCATCCCCGTGCGCCCCGATACGGGGACCAACGCGGAGTCGTCGGGCAACTCGAGCGCCGATTGCAATGCCGCCAGGCGTGGGCGTTGTTGTTGTTTTTTAAGCTTGTCGCATTTGGTGACGGCAAAAATGTACGGATGCCCGCCCTGATCCAACCGGTCGATCAGTTGCAGGTCTTCAGGCGTGGGGTCGCGGCGGATATCGAGGATCATCACCACCAGCCGAATCCCGCGGGCCTGGCGCATGAACCGCTCGACCATCGGCCCCCACGTCCGGCGTAGCGTCTTGGAGACCTTGGCGTAGCCATAGCCGGGCAGGTCGATGAAAAACCACCGGTCCTCGATATCATAGAAGTGGATTTCGCGCGTGCGACCAGGCGTCGAAGACGTACGGGCCAACCCCTTGCGTCCCACCAGCCGGTTGATCAGCGAGCTCTTTCCGACATTGGACCGCCCGGCAAACACCACGGAGGGACGCGCCTCGGGCGCGTGGCGCGGGTCCGTGACGGCCTTAAGGAATTCGGCGGACTTGAACATGTAGATTTAGAATCTCACCCCGCCTCCCCGTATTCTTATAACCTGGGATCCTCAAAGTCCGGAACCCGGTGCTTGCGATCCAGGTAATCGTCAAGTGCTTCCTTCCAGTTGCGCAGGGGGCGGCCGGTCAATTCGATGTATCTGTCTTGCAGCAGGCGGCAATTGCGCGGCCGTTTGGCCGGCGTGGGGTATTCCGCCGACGTGCAGGGTTTGACTTCGCACGGCAATACTAAATGATCGACGATGTGACCGGCGATCTCGAAGGTCGTTGCGTAACCGCTGTTGACCAAGTGATAGCAACCGGTGGCGCGGTGGTTCACAAGTTGCTCGATCCCCTCGGCCACGTCCACCGACCACGTGACCGCGCCGTAATTATCGTTGACCACCGTGATCTCCTCGCGCTCGGAGGCAAGCCGGGCGATCGTATCGACGAAATTGCGCCCCCCGGCGCCGTAGAGCCATTGGGTGCGTGCGATGCACCAGTCCCCGCCCACCTCGCGCAAACGCCGCTCGCCTTCCAGTTTGCTCTTGCCGTAGACCGACTCGGGACCGTAGGCCGTCTCGGGGGCTTCGGCGGGGAAAGGCTTTTCGCCACGGCCGTTGAAGACGTAATCGGTGCTCAACGTGATCAGGTGGACGCCCCGCTCACGGGTTGCCCGGCCCAGGTTCTCGACCGCTTCGGCATTGAGCCGAAAAGCCCGCTCCGGCTCGCTCTCGGCGCGGTCGACGGCCGTATAGGCGGCGCAATTGATGACCGAGCACGGCTTCAACTCATCCAGAGCGTCGGCGATCTGGCTGAGGTCGGTGATGTCGCATTCGTCCACGTCGTAGCCGATCGCCCGCATGCTCAGCCGATCCATGACATCAAGGCCGAGCATTCCCTCGGACCCCAGAACCAAGATCGCGGAGTTTTCGTCTGCTCTCATGCGTGTTGTCCCGCTCGCGGCTGCGCTTTCCTGAGATATCGACCGTCGGACCCGCCCGCGTAGCGAGCAAAGGGCGCGGGAACGCGACGCGCGCCATTGTCGCCATAGTAGCGAAGCACCAGATCGCTTTCGGTCAGCGTGCGTGGGGCGTCGGCGGGGGTCACTGTGACGTGGCGGACCTTGTAGCCGAGGGCCAACCGGCAGCGGGGATAGAGGCGTGGGAGCGCCGCCTTGTAGGATTCATTGGGCTCGACCTGCTCGGTGATCGGAATGGTGAAGCGAGTGGGCGGCCCCAGGGCCATCACCGAGCCGAATTCGCGCTGCAGTTGCCGCAGATTCATCCGGGCCAGTCTCGGGAGGTCGCCCCTCGCCCGGTCCAGCCAGAGGCGCGTCAGCCGGTCGACCGCGCGATCGAACTGGCGACCGTGACGGACCGGTCGCAACGTGCGATCGAAGGCCTCGCTGATGTGATAAAGCTCGTGGATGATGATCGGTAGAGGGTCGTTGAGCAACAGACGCGGCAACCTCAACATGATCATGTAATGCATCTCGCGCCCGCCAAGCTGGATGCGCGGGACGGCGCGCCGGACCCAAGGGCCGACTTCCACGACCGTGTTGGAACGTCCCCGCGTCCAAATTGAGAAGACGGGCTTGGTCGCGCGGTGCAGACCGTAACAGGTGGCCAGATTGCCGGTCGGATGGCTCGAGCCGCGCGCCGAGGCCAATACGGCGATGCGATCGGGATCCAGATGGCCGAGTTCAGGGACCCGCCACGCCACGTCGGCGATGACTTGACGCAATAGTTCGGTATAGACCAGCATCCGTCTCAGTACTCGATCGTGAAGTCGCTCCTTGGCCCAACCGGCCAATCCCAGTCCAGCTCGAGCTGGTCGATGCGGCCCAGGGCGGGACCCTTGCGCAGAGATTGCTCGAGCCGCGTCAATTCGGCCCTGCTTCCGGCCGCGTGGACTTCAACGCGCCCGTCGGGCAGGTTGCGCACGCTGCCCGTCAGCCCCAGCCGCCGCGCCGCGCGCGCCACGAATAAGCGGAATCCCACACCCTGCACTCGCCCCGCAACCACGGCTCGAAAGGTGCTGATTCCCTCCTCCAGCATCCATTTTACTCGCCGTAGACGCGGCGACCCGCGTCGGTCGTCCATTCCGTGAATAGAATCCATACCACAAAAGCCTCCCCGAGAAAAACGCAATCGTGCGATTTTTTTTCTAATTCTCCGGTGGAACGGTTCAGGCCGGCTTAGGCTGCTCGGCCGGAAGCCAAACCGAAAAGGTCGTCGCCTCCCCCGACTCGCTGGCGACGCTGATGCGGCCGCCCTGTTCCTCGACGATCATCCGGCAAATCGATAGACCCAGACCCGTGCCTTCGCCTTCGGGTTTGGTCGTGTAGAACGGGTCGAAGACGAGTTCGACGGCTTCGGGCTCGATGCCCGGGCCGTTGTCGGTGAATCGCACCTCGACCCCGTCGTCCGACTCCTCGGCCTCGATGCTCAACCGCCCCTGCCCGTCCATCGCCTGGTAGGCGTTGAGGATCAAGTTGGAGAAGAGCTGGATGAGGCGGTACGGGTGGGCCAGGACCGGAGGGAGCCCTTCCTTTTCGTCGCGGTGGATTTCCACGCGCCGTTGCTCGTAGCGCACAAGGTTCAGCGCGAAATCGATGATCGGCGACAGCGCGACGTACTCCTCGCCGGCCTTGTCGGACTGCACGAAACGCTCGATTTGGCTATCGGTCAGGATCTGGAAAAACAGGCGGGCCTGGCACCGCAGATCCTCCAGTCCCCCGGCGGCGGGGGCGAAATCCCCCAGTACCTCGGCCAGGTCCTCCAGCGAATGCTTGATATTGAGAACGGGCTTGCGCAAGTCGTGAAGCAATCCCGCGCTGAGCTGGCCGGCCAGAGCCAGCCGTTCGAGCCGAATCAGTTCGCGGCGGCGTTCATTGAGTTCCACGACCGTGCGCGTCAGCGAGGTCTCTTGGCTCCAAACCCTCGCCAGCAACGTGACCAGCATCAGCCCAAGGGCGAGCGAGACGGCGACGATGGCCCAGTTCATCCGGCTGAGCGCCGAACGGTCCATATCGAGGTACAACGTCCCGAATGGAGCGTTCACGCGCCCCAAGGATTCGCTTTGCCAACCCTTTATCCGATCCTTCCAGCCTTGGCCCTTCTCGGCCCACAGCTTGAAAGGCACCAGCGGGATTTCGACGTCCGAATCGGTCCGTTTGGTGACAATCAGGCCCCTCACGTAGGGCCCCGCCACGACCCGCTCGGCCAATTCCTCGAACGGCTCGAAACGCGTCTGATCGCGGCCCAGGTCATACACCCCGGCCAGTGTGTTGAAGCTGGTCACCGCGGCATCGAGGCTGCGGTCTATTTCCGATTTGACATGCGCGCGTAGCCAAAGGAGCAGGGTCAACGTCACCATCAACAATGCAACGGCCAGCACGGCGAGCAGACGGTTGAGCCCCTTCATGCGCGGGTCCTTCGGTCGATGCTCGCCATCATAATGGTGAACCCGCCAGGCCGGGGCAGGCGCGACAAATCCTTCGGCAAAACCGGCTTGGAGGGCGGTTTGGATCTGGGAGACTTGGTCGGTTCGGATGTCGGTTCAGGCGTCGGCTCCGGGGTCGGTTCAGGTGTTGGCTCGGGCGTGGGTTCAGGCGTCGGATCGGGCGTGGGCTCGGGCGTTGGCTCGGAGGTGGGCTCCGAGGAGGACTGGGCCGTCTGGGCCGGCTCTTCGGGTTTGGGTGTTTCGGGGGGCAGGGCGGGCGATGGAGTGGGTACGGGTGAAGCTGAGGCTTCCGCCCCCGGTCCGCCCGGCACGTTGCGGCGCGTGAACTCATAGTCCGCCAACGCCTGTTCGAGCTTCTCATACATACGCGGCTGGACGTCGCGCACTTCCAGTTGATCGCTCAATAGGTGTGGTTCGCCGTTGAAGAAGGCGCGCAACGCAATCTTCAGCTCCATCCCGAGGTCCGAAAGCTCGGGCCTCAGATCATTTCGCACCAAGATCGGGTCGGTGGGGTAAGGTTCGGTCTCCGCCAGGATTCTGTAGTAAGGGTTGTCCTTGGCGTCGACCCCCGGCAGCAGGGAGTCCAGCGCGCCCTGGCGGCAGGCCCCGGCCGGCAGGAGCCCCGCAACCACGTGCTTGACGACCTCTTCATCGGACCCGCAGAAGTGGAAGACGGGCAGCAGCAAACCGAATCGCTGAATCTCGCGGGCCAGGATGATGCGGGGATAGATGTAACCGGCGACCGAGAAGTTGTGTGGGACCGCCAGTGGCCGGCTTGCCAACTCGTGATAGCGATCCTCCTCCGATGGCTCCATGTCCCCAAACAGGAGCGAGGCGGGCCCGCAGAAGATCACGCCCCGTCGCAACATACCCCCCTTGCCCCCTTGAAGCTCGAAATCGCCAAAACGTTTGGTCTGGAGGATCGGCTCATAGACCGGCTTGCCTGAACTCTCAAGATAGAGCGGCAGGCGGTGGCGCGCATAGACCACCGAAGTGGCGAAGACCAGTTGAAACTCACGCTGGCCGATGCGCTGGATCATGTCCTGGACGCCATCGCACTGCGAGAGGACGATGGTCGCGTAATTGGCCCGGCGCATCGCATCGCCAAGCGGACGGCGGCCGCCAAGGTACTGACGCAACTCCTCCATCAGTCCCGGCGCGTTGCCGAAATCCGAACCCTCGCGCAAGTAACCGACGGAAAATGGGCGGCCTTCTTCTTGGGCCTGGAGCCCCGAAGTGGTGAAACTCCCTAGCCCCAGACCGGTGGCTATGATAAGCATGGTGATGTGGCGAGTGGAGGCGCTGATTGTCACGGGGCCGGCCATGAGCGTTAGCAGTGAGCTTGAGTCGGGCGCTGGATGTTGAGGCCCGAGGAGCCTTCCGATTGGCTTTAGCCCCTTATTTAACAGGGTGCCATCGCGTTGGCGACCAAATAATGCGCAGCGCGATGCAGCCGTGGGTGGATTGGCGCGACTGAGTATGTAAACGCGGGAGGGGCGCGCGCGGTATAGAGCGGGCCTCCTTCGCTCCCGTTCGATCCAGTGGGTGGAACAAGACTCGGGCAGTTCGTAAGATCTTTGGTGGGTGTTTGGCTTGACCGGAATAACGCTTCATCCAGCTCTCAAAGCTTCCGCGGCCGAGGTCGATGGGGCGGCCCAAACCCATCCGCCGAGGGCCCCCAAGCCCCGGCTCGGGCCCCGCGCATCCACCCGGGTGACCACCGAGGGCTGGTGGTTCATCGCTCTGGCCCTGTGTATCGGCTTTGGCGCGATCAATACCGGCACCAACCTGCTCTATCTGGTGCTGTCGGTCATGCTGTCGGTCCTGCTCGTCTCGGGGGCGCTGGCGCTGATCAATTTGCGCGGGCTCAAGATCAACCGCACCTACCCCCGCGAATTTCACGCCGGAGAATCCCTGCAGGCGCTGATCGAGATCCAGAACCATAAGCGCCGAATCTGCACCTATTCGGTGGGAGTGGTGGACAAGATCAGCGCGCCGGGCCACCTGCGTCCCGAGGACCGCTTGCCCCCGCTGGCGGGTTATTGCATGGCCGTGCCGCCCCAGGGTCAGTCGCGCTGCGCGGTCGAGTTCAGCTTGCCTTGGCGGGGCGTTTACACGCTGGAAGAGGCTCGGATCGTCTCACGCTACCCCTTCGGCTTCATCGAGCGCACCCGGCGCATCCCCGGCGGGCCGCCGCTGCTCGTGTATCCACCCTTGCTGCCCCCGACCCGGATCCTCCCCCAACTCTCCCGAATGTTGGGCGAGCAGGAGAGCGAAACCCGAGGACCGGGGACGGGAATCTACGGGATCCGGGATTATTACGCCGGCGATCCGGCGCGCCATATCCATTGGAAGCACTCGGCAAAGGGTCTCGGCATCAAGACCAAGGAATTTGAAGAGGAACAAAGCCTGTCGTACCGGCTCATGCTCGATCTGCGCTGTCCACGCCAACCATCGGCGGCGCTGATCGCCGATTTCGAGCGGGCGGTCAGCCTGGCGGCCACCGTCGCCAAGCTGTTGCTGGACCAGAGCCACAGCGTGGGCCTATGGACCACGATGGGCAACGTCCCGATCGCGTTGGGCCAGTCCCATCTGCGGCGGCTGATGCGCACGCTGGCCGAGGTCGTGCCGCAAGCCCCCGACGCCCCGGTCGCGGCCCCCGATAAGGCCACCCAAACCGTTGCGGAGATTTGGATCGATTACCATCGACCCGGCGACATCACGGCGCGACCCGAGATGGTCATCCCCCGCTCGCCGCGCTCCCAGGTCATCGACGCGCGCAACCTCGGCGATGAGCCGGCGCCCGTCCAGCCTTATCACCCCCATCAAAAACCCCACGCGAGACGCGGATGGGCGAGGCCATGAAGATCCAAGAACTCCTCGCCGAAGCCTGTCGCCAGGAGGCATCCGACCTGCACCTGGTCTCGTGGAGCCCGCCGATCATGCGCGTCAACGGGGTGCTTGTGCCGATGGACCTGCCCCAACTGGCCCCCGCCGAAATCTCGCCGATGCTGATCGGGTTGCTCAACGAGGAGCAGAAAAAGCGTTTCGTGCGCGATTGGGAACTGGACATCTCGCTGACCGTGCGCGAGATCGGCCGCTTTCGCGTCAATCTGCACCGCGAGCGCGGGGCGATCGAGGGGGCGTTCCGCATCGTCGACGACAAGGTCCGGACCGTCCGCCAACTCGGGATGCCGACGGTCATCGAGGAGTTGGCGCGCCGTGAAACGGGCCTGGTCTTGATCACGGGCCCCACCGGCTCGGGAAAGTCGACCACCCTGGCGGCGATGATCGACCAGATCAATCAAGAACGGCGCTGCATGATCATCACGATCGAGGACCCGATCGAGTACCTCTTCCGTCACAAAAACAGCATCGTCAAGCAACGCGAGGTGGGGCTGGACACCAAGAGCTTCGCCATCGCGCTGCGCGAGTCGCTGCGCCAGGACCCCGACGTGATCGTGGTCGGCGAGATGCGTGACCTGGAGACGATCCAAACCGCGCTGACCGCCGCCGAAACCGGCCACATGGTCCTGGCTACGATCCACACGCCCGACGTGACCCAGACGATCGACCGCATCGTCGACGTCTTCCCACCCTACCAACAGGAACAGGTGCGCATTCAATTCGCCAACACCGTGCAGGGGATCGTCGCCCAGCAACTGCTGCCCATCCCCGGCGGCAAGGGGCGGGTGGTGGCGTGCGAGGTCCTGATCGCGACGCTGGCGGTCCGCAAGATCCTGCGCTCGGGCAAGAGCGAACAGATCACCACCACGATTCAAACCGGGACCGAACTGGGCATGGTCACCATGGACAAATCGCTCAAGCTGCTCTACCAACGCGGCCTGGTCAGCTACGACACGGCCCTGGCCAAATGCCGCTTTCCGGAAAGCTTTGATAAGATTTGATTGGCATTCAGCAAGCGCGATGGCTTCATGCGAACGGCATCCTGATCGGCGTCCTAATCGGTGGGTGGCTGACCGACGCGATTGGACGCCGGATGTCGCTGATCATGTTCGAGGTCTTCCCCACGCGCATCCGGGCGCGCGGGATGATGGTCGCCACGTTTGTGCCACAAGTCATGGGAGCGTCGGTCAACTGGGCCTTTCCCGTGGTCGAGGATCGATCGAGAAGATCGCCGAATTCTGGACCGGCAAGCGCAAGACGTAGCCTGGCCGCGTGATATCCGGGACTCAAGAGGGGTTATGGTGATTGTTCGGTGTGAAGCGCAGCGTCACGCCTCCGGCTTCGGTCGCCGACTCCCTGGTCCTGTCGCTGGCGGTGGGTCTGGCCGCCGTCCTCCTGCGGCTTGTTCGGATTCAACATCTGGGCATCTCGCATTGGGATGAGGGTGCTTATGTGCGCGGGGGACTGGAGTTTCTGCGCGACTTTTGGCCGGGATTCGCCTATCAGGCGCCCGAACATGCCCCGCCGTTGTTTCCTCTATTTCTCTGCTTGAGTTTCCGCGGCCTGGGGACGCATGACTTTGCCGCGTTCGTGGTTCCGGCGCTGCTGGGCGGGGCGACGGTTGGGGTGGTTTTCTGGATTCTGGACCGCTGGGTCGGGCGGGGAGCGGCGTGGGCCGGCGCGTTGGTGCTGGCCTGTTGTCAGCTCCATCTGGCGTATAGCCGCATCGCGCTCACCGACGCGCCGTTTACCTTTTTCTACACCCTGGGGTTGGCCGTGGCCCTGGCGCGCATCCCGCGCTCGGATGGGGACTGGGTCGGCCGGGGGCGGCTGTGGTCGACCGGGCTGGTTCTGGGATTGGTCACCACGCTGGCGATGTATACGAAGTACCACGGGCCGATCATCTGGCTATCGGCCACCTGCTTCGAGTGGTTCCTGATCGTCGCCCAGTGCTTGGCGATCCGGTGGCGGTGGGTGGCGAGGATCGTCGGGCGATGGCCCGCGATGCCGGTCCACGGCTGGCATCGCGTCGGGAGCCTGCTGTTGGCGGCCGGGCTGGCGTGGGCGGCGTGGACGCCGTGGCGCGACTATGCCGCCCAGACCTACGGCCCCGCCGCCATGCACGCCCAGCATCTCGAATTCATCCTCCCGCCCGACGCCCTGATCGAGGTCATCCCCGACCGTTTGCTAATTATCGCGGTGGTCCTGTGGGTGTGGGCAAGGTGGGCCGCCGTGTTGGCGATCGTCGGCTTGGCGGCCGCCCTGCGCCGCGCGTCGCCGTGGTCCTGGATCGTCATGGGCTGGGGGGCGGCTTATGGAGCGGCCCTGCTGCTCTACGAACCGTTCATCCGCCTCATGGTCCCGCTGACGCCCCTCTTGGCCCTGCTGGCCGGCCCCGGGCTGGTGCGGTTGGCAAGGGCCGCGGCCGGGACACGTCACCAAATGGTCGGGCGGGTCGTGGCGGTGGCGGTCGTGATCGCGATCGTCTTCGAGGCCGCCGTGGCCCTGGGCTGGCGTTCGGACGGCTATCGCCGTCTCAGCGAGGCGATGGCCCAAGGCTTGCCCGAGTTTGCAGCCAATCCAGCGGCGCGGGTGGTGCGGCGCCTTGCGCACCCGATCGTCTTCTACGACCCGAAGTGGCCGCACGGCGATATGCTGGAAGCCGATCAGCCCCTGGACCTCTATGGCCGCCACTGCTACGTGCTGGTGGATTACAGCGTGGACTGGATGCCCGAGAGCCGGGACTTATTTGCCAAGTGGCTGCGATGGCGTCGGCTGGCGCGCATGCTCCCCAACCCCCGGCTCCCGCCAACGCTGTACAATCCCCCCCGCCGCGGCGACCTGGGGGTCATGTTGGGGCGGCGGTCGCCCGATCCGGGTTTGACCCATTTCAGGCTGTTCGAAGTCAAGATCGGGGACGACGCCAATCAATAAGGGAATCGGCCCGTTGCTCCCCTTTGGGGCGTAAGGAAGCTGAATTGCGCCCAGCCCCGGGCCAGGGCCGGCCCGCGCTCTTGGGCTTGACGGCCGCGCGCGCGTGTGGACAATCCCAGGGCGTGGTGGGTAAGATGGGTCTGGTTAGAGTCAGGTTGCGGCCGAGCGTGAGAATGCGTCAGCCTCAAGCCGGCCCGCTCGCCGACGCAGGCCTGGAAAATTGATTCTCTGCAAAGGAAGAACTGCTTGATGAAACGGATAATCTGTCGGACCCCTCATCGCTGGCCGCGCCGCCCGGCGGGCATCATATCGATTGCGATGCTTCTGGTGCTGTGTTCGTGCGCCCAGCGGGATATCGAGGCACCGGTCGCCACCCCCGCGAGTCCCAAGAATCCCCCCTGGATGGGCGACAAGCTGACCACCGAGACGATACAGACTCACCTTGGCAAGCCGGGGGTCATCCGCCTGAAATGGACGACCCAATCCGAGGAAAACAGCTTTGGGTTCTTCGTGCGGCGCGGAGACAACACCGAGGGGACCGATTTTGCGATCCTGAATGAAAACGAGATCATCGCGAGCGCCGGCAACAGCTCGACCGAGCGTAAATACGTCTATTACGATAAGGCCGTCATGATCGGCGAGGAGCACTATTACTATCTCGAAGAAGTCGACCTCTCGGGCAACGTCGAGAAGTTCAGCCCCATCTTTCCCGCCGTTGCCAAGTTCCCTTATTATGTTGAACTGGACCCGGACGCCCCCGAGTCGCCCGTGGAGAATGAGATAGAAGAGGAAGCAGAGGCCGAATCCGGAGGCTGATACGGCGAAGTCCCAATCGGGGGGCCGGTCGATCAACCGACCGACGGGAAAATGCTCGGTGGATTGAGACTGCGCACCCCTTCGAGCGTCTTGCGGCGCGCATCCCGGAACAAACGAGAAAACCCCCCGGACCCGGTGGGAACGAGGGGGGCTAGCGTCATCGGCTTGATGCTCAGCACCGGATACGTTCCATGATCTGTTTGAAGAAGCTCTCCTTACCGTCCATGGTGAACGAGAAGTGGCCCCTTTTCTGGGTCAGCTCGCGCAGTCCGAACTGGGCGCGTTTGTTGCCCGCGTCCCAACGCAGGATCTCTTCGTAGACCTTCTCGGCGCTGGTCTTGCTCCCGATCGTTTCGAAAATCGTGGCCAGGATGAACTTGTTTTCCAGTTTATAGGGGTCCAGTTCGATGGCACGTTGCACCGCTTCGATGGCTTGGGTGGCCGACACTTGCGGGCCTGAATCAGCGCCACCGCCAGGCGGGCGTGGTAGACCCCTTCGGTGTCGTTGTTCTTGATCGCCGCTTTGAAGAATTCGATCGCCTTGGTGTAATTGTTCTCTTTGAAGTATTGCAGCCCCTTGGCGTAGGCCTTCTGGGCGATCGAGATTTTCTCGGGTGTCGGGCCCAGTCCGGGGCGGGCGCCTCCCTGGCCACCGTTGTCGGAGGATTGAGCGGCTAGAGCGCCGTTGGAGCCCGCCGTCCGGCCGTTGCTCGTCGAGTTGGTCGTGGCGGCTGGAGCGGATTGGGATGACTTTGACTGGGAACTCTTCGACAGTTGCCGGTTGTATTCGGCCCGCTTGGCCGAGGCCTTCAGGATATTATAGGCCGCCGAGACATTGGCGAAACGCTCCTCGACCTTGCGCGCCTCTTCGGGCGAGCCCGCCTTGTCGGGATGCAGGTCGCGCGCCAGGCGGTGATACGCGCGTTTCAATTCACGCTCATCCGCGTCGCTGGGAATTTCGAGGATCTCGTAGTAGTTTTCAGCCATGCACAAGCACTCGCGGCCCCTGAGATAACATGCGGGGAGTTCCCAACTTTCGCTTAGGGGTTCCGGCGGCCGCCGACCACGCGACGCACCGGCAAATCGGGTTCACGGCCGTTGCCGTTTATCGCCGTGTCCTGATTCGGGATGCGTTCGACGCGCAGGGTCCATCGGGGCCCGGCCTTTACGGCGCGGTTTCTGAAGCAACGCAGGCGGCCCATTCGCCCAATCGATGGAATTGAAGGGAACGCAAACCGGCGACGGCAAACGCCGTCTCAACCTCATCTATCTGATCGGTTGGGAAGCCCGAATAGATAAGCCTGGATTGCGAGGATTCCAATACGGAGACCAGCGCGGTCAGATGCACGAGCGCATTCTGGGGCAGCATGTTGCAGACGATGAGATCGAACCGGCCTGGGGCGGTGCCGGGAGCGTCGGCTTGGATGAGTCGGATTCTGTCGCTAAGCCCATTGATTTCAGTGTTTTCGGTGGCGTTGTCAATCGCGTCGGCGTCGATGTCGATCGCCGCGACGCCGCAGGCCCCCAGGCGCGCGGCGGCCAGGGCCAGCACGGCGCTGCCGGTGCCGAAATCGAGGACCGAATCTCCGGGGCGCACGGTCTCCTCGAGCAGCTCCAGGGCCATCCGAGTCGTTTCGTGGCGGCCGGTGCCAAAGCCCATGCCCGGCTGCAGCCACAGGGTCAGTCGCCCGGCCCACTGCCCCGGGGGAGGCTCGCCCAGCTCCCAGGCCGGCCGAATCAGCAGCCGCCGACCCACCGGCGTCGTCCGGAAGTCCGCCTTCCAGGCCAATGCCCACGGCTCGTCCTCAAGCTTCCCCAAGGTCCAATTCAGGGGTGCCCAACCCAATTCCGCAACCTCTCGGTCCAGCTCGCGGAGGGCCGCCTCCCGCGTCGCCCCCGAAGCGTCCCTGGGCAAGTAAATCGTCAGTTGCCGCTGGTCAAGCTGGCTGCCGAGCCCCCCGGCCTCGACCGCCGCCTGGGTCAACCTGACGGTTTGTTCCTCGTCCGCGCCGTCGGGTAAGTTCGTTTGCAGCAAAGACCAGTCGCTGGGATCGGACATCATGAAATCAGTTCACCCCGCCCCGCAATGCTCACTCTTCAGTTCTTCCAAGGACATTGAAAATCTGTGCGTCGATGATAAAGGAGTCAACCATCTGACCGATGGGAAAGGCGCGCGGATCGATCTTCGGGAAGTCGTCCCCAGCATATTCTCGAAGAGCGCCGTTAAACTAGAGAAACCCCCTGCTCGGTAGACGGCGACTCAAAGAGTGCGTTTCCCAGTCTTCCCTTGTGGGGGGAATGACTTCGGATTCTCATTCGTTCGACTTTTCAGGCGGGACACTCTCTCGCAAATCATAACACAGCAGTCGGGGGGACGTACCCGCCAAGCGGTCATCCTGGTTCTGGACCACGTAGAGCAGCCCGCGGCTGAGCACCGGCAGCGTCCAGGACTCGGAGGCCGAGAACAACCAGGCGCGGGCGAGTTCGCGATACCCGCCGGGCGTCAGGTCGAGCCAGAGCAGGTGCCCCCCTTCGGCCATGCACAGGAAATGGCCGTCGGCCCGCAGGAGCGAGGCGCGCAGAGTGCCGGCTTTCATGACCCTCTTCTGACCCCCATGTTCGACCTCCTCCTCCCACATCGGCGTCTCGCGCCACTGTTCGTTCCCGCTCTCGGCGTCGAAGCAGACCAACGCCGCCGTGTTCGGATGTCGGCCGTCGAATCCATAGAGATAGCCTTCATGATGGATCGCCGTGTTCCAGTGGGTGGCGAAACCTCTGGACGTCCAGAGCTTCTCATAGCTCCCGTCGGGCAGGAGCTTGAGCATCGCGCCCCCCGTCTGATAGCTGGCCGAGACGAAGACCTTGTCGCCGATCACGACCGGGCTCGAGGCATTGACCGACTCGTAGCTCGTGCTGCGCCAGGGGAAGCGGAAGAGGATCGAGCCGTCGGCGGGATCGAGACACAACAGGCCCCCCGTGGGCGGCTTGCTCTCGCCGCCGGCGAAGACGAAAACCCGGCGCTTGCCGTGGACGGTGGCCGCGACCGGCGAGGCGTAGCTCGGCCCCCACTGGTCGCCCGCGCGCCAGACCTCCTCCCCCGTCAGCTTGTCGAGCGCCACGACGCACGGCCCGCCGGGAGCGCCAACGTTGACGATCAGCAAATCGCCCTCGAGCAGCGGCGTGGTGGCGACGCCGAAGAAGTCCTGGGCGGCTTGATAGGCACTCCGAGTATCCATAACCCAAAGGGGCCGACCGTTAAGCAGGTTGATGCAATGGAGCTTGCCCTCGACGCCCAACGTGTAGACCCGATCACCGTCGATGGCCGGACTCGATCGCGGTCCGTTGCCATAGCTGAAGCGGTCTCGATAGGCCGTCGGGTAGCGAAATTCCCAGTAGCTCTCCCCGGTCTCCGGATGCAGACATTCAACGACCTCTTCGTCGCCCAGTCGGTGTAGGAAGACGAGACGTTCGCCCTGGATCGCGGGCGAGGTGTAACCGGTTCCCTTCTTCATCTCCCACGCCAACGCCGGTCCCCCCTCGGGCCAGTCCTGGAGCAGCCGCGTCTCACCGGAGACGGCATTGTGGTTCGGGCCGAGGAAGGCGGGCCAATCTTCGGTGACGGCGTCGGGGGCGAGGGGCTTGGGCTTTGCGTGAAACCGGACCCTGGGATTGGGCTTCGGCATCAAGACCTCGGGACTCGGGTCGGCCGCGTGTTCCACCGGTTGCGCCCGAACCCGCGCGGCACCGTCCGGCTCGACCGGCTCGGAGACCCGCGCCTGGTCTTGACAGCTCAGGAGCAGCCCAACCAAAAAAGGCCACGCTGGGAGGTTCAGTATCCGCTGTTTGTTCATCGAGATGGTTTCACTCCGGTGGGATAGAGGCCGAACCAAACTACAATCCGGTCCCCCCGGGATAAAGACAATAACGCGCCTAACCGATCTCGCCACTCCGACGCCGCGGGACCCAATCAGGGCCGCCGACGACGCTCATCACATCTTTTCTCCCACCGGGTGCACCTGTTACGCAACTCCCTCGTCGTCGTGAAAGAAGCTGTCCCGTGTTGATGCTCGTTCAGCCATTTTGGAAGGAATAGGCGTCGTTCAGGGCCTGGATTGTTGTGAATGAACGAGTTACGTTCAAAACTACGCAAAACCGCCCCGACATGGAACCATGCCGGGGCGGTTAATTGAATCGGCGCGGAGGGTTACTCAACCACGAACGAACTCAACTCCACTGGAGGGAATACGCCCCCTGTATAGACAGTGATATCGTCAACGATGATAGCCCCCTGGTTCGCGCAGAATCCCAGGTAAAGCATCGACGAAGTCCCACCGTTCATAGTGTCACGGGTATCTAGGACCATGTCATCAGAGGGATCTCCGGGTGTCCCGTTGTCGTCCATCATCGGCGTCCAGTCATCATCACCAGGGGCGACATGCTCGTCCATTCTTCTATACTGATAAAAGAAGCCAGACGTGTCTCCGATGTGAACCCGATGCCTGAGCGCACTCGTGGTTTTGAGGACCGCGGGCGTGATTGTAGCGTCGAATTCAAGCTGTTTCCACCATCGTCCGGTGTTACTAGTATTCGGATCTTTGTTCAAATCATCCCCAAGCCCCGTGCCACTCGCCGCTCCCGCACCGTCGCCCCAAACCATGGTGCCGTAGGTGCCGCACATAGCCCCTTCACAGTCAGTTGTAATCACGGTACCGCCATCATTGGTGTTGTGAAAGGGACCGTTCAAGGCGGAGTTGCCCGGAAAAGGAAGACCCGTGCCAGTCCGATTTCGGGCACCGATGGTCGTAAACTCGACGATGAGATTATTGCCCCTGGGAAAACCGTTGACACTGCGAATCCACGTGTCCCAAACGTTAAAACTTGCGCTTCCCGATACCCAGCCGAAATCACCGCTGCTACAAGCCGATAGATCTTCAGCAATCGCGGGATCATCGGCACTATCGGGCAGATCCAAGCACGTAAGTCCATTATATCTTACGGGAGCTCCCTGCTCCAGCGTTCCCTGGGTCCACACAGCAGGATCAATCACCCCCGAATCCCAATTCTCTTCAAACACAAGAACCGCCATCGCAGGCTGGCTAAGCCATCCCGCGCACAGTATCAGTAAAACCACAACCGAGAATGCCGATAGGGCACTCTGGCCAAATCTAGTTGGAAGTCTCCGCTCAAACATTGCCATCCTCCCTCTCAAGGAAAAACTTGTTGATGTGGAATCATCCGATTCGTTGAATGATTCATCGTCACTGGACAGAAATACTCGATACTTTCAGACTATGCGACCTTCACCCCTCCTTTTCAACATAAGACATTAGGTAAAGTAACCGGCCCCGCTCGTATCTGTCAACAAAAAAATACGTCTTTGCGAATCTTTCTGGCTATCAACTCCCCCGCAAGGGGGGAATGTCGCCCGTCACCGACGCTCTCCATTACCCTGAGTGGGTGACCAAACCGGGACTCAACCTGCTGTGCACTCCGGGCGGCGACGTGCAGTCGACCACGGCGATGGCGGGGGCCAATTTGCTTATCTTCTCCACGGGTCTGGGGACGCCCACCGGGAACGCCGTGGCACCGGTGATCAAGGTTTCATCCAACACGTCGTTAGCGCGGCGGTTGCCGGACATCATCGATTTCGACGCCGGAAGAATCGTCGGGGGCGACCAGGCGATCGAGCAAGCGGGTCGGGTTCTCCTGAACTTGTGCGTCGAGGTGGCTGGCGGACAAGTCACGCCCAAGGCCGTCGAGCTGGGGCAGGATGATTTCATTCCCTGGAAACGCGGCGTCTCGCTCTAAGCCCCCTTCTCCAATTCAGACCGCTCGGATTCACTGATTCTTCACTTCACAAATAAAATGGGCCCCGGCATCGCGCGATGCCGGGGCCCTAGATCAATCCTCAGAGTTGCAAGGGTTACTCAACCAAGAACGAACCCAACTCCACCGGAATCTTGTCGGCGTCTTCGACCAGCAACAGGTAGTCGATGACGAACACGTCATCCGCATCGCCCGCCGCGCGGTTGTTCACCCCGACGTCGGCGCCATTGGACGGCAACGCATAGGTCAACAGGCCGTTGGGATCCGACGCGGGC
>CAUZJO010000050.1:0-29762 GCA_963580245.1 Candidatus Sumerlaeia bacterium
AAAGGTCAGAGGCGTTCGAGCATCCGCGGCAACCAGATGAATTTTGGTGGTCCGTCCGCCTCGGGATTGACCGATGGCCTGGGGACCGTTTTTTTTAATGCGCCGGTCCCGTCGGGATGAACTTTGATGCACGTGCTGTCGAGAGAGACGGCCTCCAGTTTGATCCGAGCGATCCGCGCGTTGGATTTGCTCGAAAACACGAGCCAAAACGCCGCGCTTGGCCCAACGATTCATGCGAGTGTAAATCGTGTGCCAGTTGCCGTAATGGCTCGGCAGGCCGCGCCATTTGCAGCCGTGTTCCGCCACGTAGAGGATCGCGTTAAGCACTTGGAGGTTGGACAGGCTGACATTTCCTCGCTGTTTCGGCAAACACGGGGCAATCTTTTCGTATTGTTCGGGAGTGATCTGCATCATTAAAGGATCATGACGCCATCCGCACGGGTCTTCGGGGATGCGCTCGATCGTGCGTCCGTCGCCGCTCGCGATCTCGCCGAGCGACTCGGGCAGGCGTCCCTCTCGCTCCTCGAACAGCAACGCCGCCGCCGCCAGATCCTCGAGCGCCGCCCGAGCCTCGACGGTGCGGTCCAGCGTCTCGCCGATCGCCAGTCGCGGCGCCAGCCACTTCGCCACCAGCGGCACGGCCATCCCCATGTTCAGGTCGATCCCGGTCGGCGTGTTGAGGTAGATATCCACTTACGACTTCGCCGCCAGCGCGTAGGCGATCCCCGGGGCGTGGTAGCGCCCGAGGAACCCCAGGTCGGGTGCCAGTTCGGATTCCTCGGACGACAGTTTCGAGAGCAGCATCGATTCCATCACCTGCGGGACCGACCGCACGATGTTCTGATAAACCAGCATCGAAACTTCGCCATAGCCGGTGTCGGGCATCAGCGACAGCAACCGCGAGTCGCGTCCGATGCTCAGCCCCGATTCGTAAACGTCGATCGAATCGCGCACGAACTGCTCGCCCGGCCCCGCCACCACGAAATCGTCCACGTAGGCCCAGGAGGGAACGATCGGCAGCCCCTCGATGACCAGGCTGTGGATCAACCGCCCCTTGTGCTCGACGACTTCGCGATAGTTGAATCCATCTCTCAACTCCTCTTTGGCGAGCAGCCGCTCGATCATCCGGTCCAGGTGGGTCTCGAAAGCCGTTTGATCAACGATCTCCACGGCGATCTTCAGGTTCGGCACCGGCAGGATGGGGCTATCCAACCCGATCGCGATCTCGCCGCCCAGGGCGTCGAAGAACGCCTCATACTCGGCAAAGAACCGCTCCAGTTCGCGCCGGCCGCTCTCGTCCTCGTGCGGCAGGTTAAACAGCAGAAAGTCCAGAAGCATCTCCCGCGGGCGCAGCAGGACCGCCGATCCGAAGAAGTGGATATCGGCCGAGAAGAAGTCCAGCGCCCGCATCGGGGCCGGCTCGGCGAGCCACTTGGCGATCCCATAGCGCTCGCCGGTGAAACTCAGCCGCGCGGCCTGCATCATCCCGCGACCCACGAAACTGGGCGAGATGATCAACGCGTTCATGCCCGAGACACCCGTGAAGTCGAGCAGGCGCTTCTGCTCCGCGTCCAGCTTCGGTTCGGCGGCGGCGTATTGCCCCGCCAGGTTGGCCGCCATCACGAACCGCGGCTGTTCGGCGCTCTCCCGCACTTTTCCCTGAAACGGACTCTCGACGAATCCTGAGCGTTCGCCTTTTTCCAACCGTTCGGCCGTGGCCTGAACCATCGTGGTCAAATTGGAGACGATCAGCCGGCCCTGGGCGAGTCTGACGTGCTCCCGACTCAACGCTTGCGCGCTTTCTTGACTGAGCCGCTGGAGGATGGCGTCGACCGCCGCCTCGTTGGCGCTGCAATCGGCAACCAACAAGACGTGTGAGTCGGGAACGACGCCCACCACCACCTGCCCATCGATCAGCCCCGCCAGTTCAATCAATTCCAGCAGATGGGTATGGTCCGCGAATTCCCTGAAGCCCTGATGCGCGCGCACCATCCCCCACCACTGGCGCAAGGCCGCTTCGCGCGTGAACAGCGAGTAATCGGATTGCTTAAACTCCTCCACGATCCCCGGCACGTCGCGCACGTCGAGATAGTACAGCGTCTGCGCGGGCAACAGATCGAGCAGGTCGGTGATCGGCGCCGCCGTTGCGCCCGCGTCGGTCGCTTCCCGCGCCTGGTCCAGGTCGGCCTGCCTCGGCGTCTCCGGCTCATACGGGTCCACAACCAGCTTGGCTTCAGCGGAGGCCGATCCAGCGGTCCCCGCCGACCAGAGCGTTTCCAATCCCTCGGGATAAAGGCTCCAGGCGACCATCCGCTCCAACGGCGCCGGGCCCGCCTCGGGATGCGAGTTAAACGTCTCACCGGGGACAAGGTCGGCCTGCTCGCCGCGCGCCTCGACCCGCACCGCCCCCTCGGCGACGGCCACCACCGTGCGGTCCATCCCCTGCTCCACGGCGAAAACGGCCCCCTGGGCCGTCGCCGTCAATTGCGGCGTGCGGACGACGAACGACTTGGCCGGCGGCCGCCCGAGGTGGGCCCAAACCCCGCCCCGATCCGGCTCCACGACGAGCCGCCGCGGGAGGTCCTGGAGAACAAACTTCGTATGCTCGCGCGCCTCCACGATGTTCCCGTCGTTCAGTTCGAGGGCCAGGTACCCGCCCGCGGCCACTTTGAACGACTCGCCCTGCCGCACGTCGCGGCCCGGCACCGCTGGTTCATACCGGCCCTCCCGCAATACCAGCACACGGCCCGACGTGGTTTTAACCTGGGCGAGCACCGCCGCGCCGGTCGGCACGTTCTGACGATAACCCCACCAAAACGCCATCCCCAGGATCACCAGGATGGACGCCGCCGCCAGCCACGGCGCCGCGCGCGAGGGTTGGGCGGTTGACTCTTGCCCCAGGGCGGGTTCCGGCTGCCCACGACCCGACCTTGCCTGGGCGGCCCGCTCGAGCTGGCTCTTGAAGTAATAGTTCAGCCGGTCCTCTTGCTCCCGGTAGGCGCGATACTCGGCGCGGCAGACCTCGCACCGGTCCAGGTGCGCCATCAGCGCGGCCTCGCGCACCGGGTCGAGTTCGTCCTCCAGGGCATCCGTCAAATAGGTTTCGAGTTCAGCGCAATCCATGATCGAGTCCTTTCTCTTTTGCGGCCAGCGTTTCGGTCTTGCGCCGCAGCAGCTTGCGAGCTTGAAACAGGCGCGATTTGACCGCCGGGACCGTCAGTTCCAGAATCTCCGCCATCTCTTGGCACGAGGTATCGTTCATGTAATTGAGGGCCAGTGCCACGCGGAACGGCTCGGGGAGTTGATCGAGCGCCGCTTTCATCCACGTCAGCCACTGTTCCTTCTCCTTGCGTTGCTCCACGGGCACAACGGGCGCCACCGACGTCCCATGCCCGTGCGACGCATAAATCGCCCCGCGCAGCCGCTGGGCCTTGCGGATTTGGTCCAGCGACAGGTTGCGGGTCATCGAATACAGCCAACTCCCCAACCGCGCGGGATCGCGCAGGTTCGACAGCGAGCGGAACGCCTGCAGCAGGACTTCGTGCAATTGGTCCTCGGCCTGTTCATGGTTCTTCAGCATCCCGAGCGCGACCGAATAGATCAGCTCCCGAAACGGGAGGACCAATTCCCAGAACGCCTGGCGGTCGCCTTCGCGAGCGCGGCGAAAGAGGGCTTCATCGACCGATGGCATGCTCATGCGTCTCTTTCAACGCCCTTTCCATCTCTATAGTCGTCAAATCAGCAATAGGTTTTCGAGAAATTCCATTCAATCGCATCAACGCCCCGGTCCGTTCCCCGATGTTCGAAGATTTCGACGCCGGCGGCCGGGCCCGCCCGGAGGCCCAAATCAATTCTGTCCTCGTACTTTAACCCCCAAGGGGTCAAATGTGAGTAGCCGTGGGTGTCACCACGGTTCGCGGTCCCAATACCACGACAACCCTGGAGGGGTTGAATCGCAGCGTGATGCGGCCTATTCGACCCCTCCAGGGTCGTGACGTCTTGGGGACCCATTTCCGTGGGTTTGGCGCCCACGGCTACTCACATTGCTCCCCTTCAGGGAGCCAGAGAACCGATGCGTTCTTCCAGCCCGCCAGATGCACCCTTGAAACCTCGGAGAAAATCATAATCCTTGCCCACCACGCCGTCGGAGCTATAATGCTCATCAATCGCATCAGTTGGCCGCGATGGGCCCGGCAAGTGGGAAGTTATGGACCAAACAACCGAGTCGACCCTGCCGGTTCGGGGGTGGCCTGAGTGAAAAACATCGAGGGCGCTTTCCCGGTCTCCCGACTCGGGCCTTATTCGCTGACGCTCTGCTTGTTGATCGCTTTAAGCGGCGACCAAGCCCGAGCCCAGGAGACTCAATCCAACCAACCCAACCCCACGCACGTTGCGGCGTCCCCGCCAACCGACGCTTCGGGTCATGCCCGAATGATCGACCTATTAAAAGAGATCGCGACCCGGACTAAACGGGATATCCCCTTCCTCGGCGATAGGATGGTCAAGATATTGGACCGCCGACTCGCCGAACTCGGGCCGGAGACACCCTATACCGAGGCGCTCTACCTGCGCGCCGAGCTTGGCGAAGCGGAAATTCAGCGCGGAAATATCGAACAAGGGATTCGGCGCCTGCTGGAAGTCTACCGGGGCGTGGAGCTGCTGAAGCAGAAAGGCTATCTCGCGCCGGACCAAGTGGCGTATCTCAACGCGGTCTACCGTCTTGGCGTGGCTTACATGCGACTGGGCGAAACCCAGAATTGTTGCCGCGAACGCCTGCCGGAGAGCTGTATCCTCCCCATCCGAGGCGGAGGCATTCACGACATTCAGGACGGGTCGCGAGGGGCCATCAAATACTTTACCCAAGTTCTGCGCAACGCCCCCGAAAACTTGCCGCTCTACCTCAGCGCCAAATGGCTGTTGAACATCATGTACATGACCATCGACGGTTATCCCGAGCAAGTGCCTCCGCGATTCCTGATCGACGCGGGCCTGTTTGAGTCGGACGAACCGTTTCCGCGATTTCGCAATCGGGCGCCCGACCTGGGACTCGATACGTTCGACCTCGCGGGTGGAGTGATCGTCGATGATTTTACGGGCGACGAATACCTCGACATCGTCGTCTCGACGTGGGACCCGAGCGGGCAGATGCGTTTGTTCATCAACAACCGAGATGGAACGTTCTCGGACAACACCGAGAAGGCGAACCTCACCGGCTTGACCGGCGGACTCAACATGGCGCATGCCGACTACGATAACGACGGCGATCTGGACATCCTCGTTTTGCGCGGCGCGTGGTTGATGAAGTTGGGCCGAGTTCCGAATTCGCTGTTGCGTAACAATGGCGACGCGACCTTTACCGATGTCACCTTCGAGGCCGGATTGGGCGAGGACCATTTCCCGGCCCTGGCGGGGGCCTGGGCGGATTATGACAAGGACGGAGACGTCGACCTGTATATCGGCAATGAGTCGATCGGCGATTCCATCCCGCCTTCTCACCTGTTTCGCAACAATGGCGACGGGACTTTCACCGACGTCGCCGCCGAGGCCGGGGTTCCGAACTTCGAGCACGCCAAGGCCGTGGGCTGGGGCGACATCGACGGCGATGGATTTGCTGATTTGTACATCTCGAATTTCCAAGCCGAAAACCGTCTTTATCACAACAACGCGGACGGCACGTTCACCGACGTGGCGCAACGGCTCGGCGTGACGACACCCAGAAGGAGCTTCCCGCTTTGGTTTTGGGATTTCGATAATGATGGCGCCCTTGATCTGTATGTGTCGAGTTATGCGGGTGATCTGGATGCTCTGGTCGCGAGTCATCTCGATATCCCGATCGAGAACGAGTTGGCCCGCCTTTATCGTGGCGACGGACAAGGCGGTTTCGTCGACGTCGCCCAAGAACAAAACCTCAAGCGGCTGACCTTGCCGATGGCCGCGAACTTCGGCGACCTGGACAACGATGGCTATCTCGATTATTACCTCGGCACCGGCTACCCGGATTACGAAGCCCTGATGCCTAACGTCATGGTTCGCAATCGCGGCGGGACGGGTTTCTCCGACGTCACCTTCGCGGGAGGCTTCGGTCACCTCCAGAAAGGGCACGGCATCGCCTTCGCCGACCTCGACAACGACGGCGATCAGGACATCTTCGAGCAGATGGGCGGGTTTTACCTGGGCGACAAGTTCAGCAACGCCTTATTCGAGAACCCCGGTTTCGGCAATCACTGGATTTCCGTGAAGCTGGTGGGGGTTGATTCGAACCGGGCCGCGATCGGAGCGCGCATTCGCGCCGAGGTGATCGACAACGGCAAACGCAGGTCTATCTACAAACACGTCAACAGCGGCGCCAGCTTCGGCGCCAATCCATTGCGTCAAACCATCGGCTTGGGCAAGGCGACCCGGATCGAAGTCCTTGAGATTTACTGGCCGGCGACCGGCCGGACCCAAACGTTCCGCGATCTGCCCGTCGATCAGTTCATACGCATCGTTGAGTCCGAAGATCGCTACACCCCATTGGAACTCAATCGGCTTCGTTTAGGCGGCGAGCCAATCAGCCAATGAGACGGTTGATGCGTTCGGGATTGGTCCCCGGCACGGCCATGCGCCCATCCCGACGGAGACGGACGCTCATTGCAGCGGAATTACGCGCGCGGCGGCGAACCGTTTCACGTTTTTCATCGGCGCCTTGCCGGCCTCGAAGTCATCCTTGGCGTCATCCCAATGATAAAGCGGATAGTACCATTCCTCGCGTCCATCGTCCGTCGCGATCGCGGGGCTGATATCGATCACGGTGCTGCCGCGGAAGTTGACGGTGTAAGTCTTATCATGGATGAAGTACTCGTCGGCGCGCGTCTCCAGGGGAAACGTAAGGACGATTTCCGCCCCTTCCTCCAGCTCATTCAACACCAGATACCGCCCCGTCCAGGCAGGTGTAACCTCTTTTCCGTCAACCGTACATTTAACCTGGCTCTTCGCGACCCACGAGGGTATGCGCGCCAGCGCGCTGTGGGCTTTCTTGTTGTGCAAGACGACCTTGCCCTCGTATGGCAAGTAGCTGTCGATGTCCATCCAGGCCGAGGATCGATTGAGAAAAAGGTTCACGATGGCCACGCCGGAATCGAATCGCGTAATCCCATGCCATGCGTAGTAGAGGGCATAGCAACCGTTAGGCGTGCAACATCCCCACACCGACGGATGTGCATACCCGGCGCGGCTGACGCTGAACCCACCCACGCACCGGCTGAGGATCTCTTCATCCTCCGCTTTCGGCTCCTTCGAGCATCGGCGCATCAGGTCGAGGTCGCTGAACTGCGAGGGGGCAAGACGATTGCGGACCATGGTGTCCACGTCGTCCCAATAATCTCCCAGGCCAGCATCCGTTAACTTGACCGCAAGAATGACCATGTCCGCAATGCCGCAACCCTCCGTTTCCATGTGCAGGTCCTTGCCCCGCTTATACTTTTCGGGCACCGTCCACATCGGAAACCAACCCATGCGAACCACGCCGTTGCGAATCGCGTGATCATAGCCTTCCCGGACAAACTGCTTCAGCCACGCGTTGTCATCGGCCACGGCCAGATCGAGCAGGGAATGGAGGTTGGTGACGTTGGCGTGGAAGTGGCCGGCCCACATGCCGTGTTCATGGCCCGGATAGCCCTCTTCGCTCGTGTCCTCCCACATCCCCGGCTTGAGAACGAAACGGCCGATCTTCCGCGCGACCTCCATGGCTCTTTCATCACCCGTCAACTCGTAATACTTCGCGAGGGCGCGATAAGACGGGGCTTGCTCGAATTTGATCGAGCCCTCCCCGCCCTGTTGGTCGAAGCGCGGTTCGTCGGGGGGATGATAGGCATACATCGGATCGCCCCGCAGCGTCCAATGCCAGTCCCCATCGGGCTGCAGGCTCGATTCGGGGGGATAAAACGCCCGGTCTTCCACCTCGATCACGCTATCCTTCAACCCCTTGCATATCAGCCCGATCCAGTCCAGCCACCGTGGGTCTCGGTCCCGTTCGTGCCAGTTCAACATCGCCAGTACGGCCAAACCATCGACCCAGGGCAGCGAGTTCCCCCTCGGGTGATGAAAACCATCGGCGGGATACGGAATCGTTCCGGCTTCGCTGATTTGGTTCATCAATGTGCGCATCATGTCCAGCTCGATATCCAGGTTCCGCCGGCTGCCGCACATCGCCCGCATCGCCGGCAAAGCGCGGGCATGTTTAAACGGGAGGTCCCAATTGTCGTCCTCTTGGATTTCCACCTTGGGTCCGAAAGCCAATCCGTGAACCGCGTAGAACTTTCGCGGATTCACGCTCCGGGTCAGCACGTTGATCGCGTCTTCGGCTCGATCCGCCAGGTCCAGGGTATCGGGCGCCACGGCATCGTAGTACCTACCCTGGGGTTCGATCTTGTTCAGATCCAGCAACTGATCCAGACCCGGTTCCGCCGCGCGGACCGCCCCGCCGTTCGCGGTGATCGCTACAAGTCCAAATACAATATAAGCGTAATTCCACTTCATGCTTGAGAACCTCACTTCGTCTAACACTTATGATTCGTACTCGAGACGTACCGGATTGTTGCCTTAATCGGTGCAATGTCTCCCTTGGAAGGGCCCCGCTTGCCGCCGAATCGATTCACAGCCTCCCAATCATCGCCGATGCGCTCGAAGTTCATCGTCGCGTGGAATCGTTCGCGGGTGTTCATCCGATTGCTCTCCTATTCAGAGTTCTGGCAATCTCCGTTCAATCCACGTTGATCCTGGGGTCGTCGGGCCGTGGACGGTTGAGGCGCAGTTGTAGGCGGATCGGCGCGCCCTCAAAGTCGTACGTCTCGCGCAGGCGATTGGTCAGGTAACGCCGGTACGAAAAGTGAATCAGCGTGGGGTCGTTGACGAACAGCGTGAACGTGGGCGGGCCGACGCCGGTCTGGGTGATGAACCGAATTTTAGGGCGGCGATTGCGTCGGATATGCGGCGGCTTGCGGCCGACCCACTCCTCGAGCCGTTCATTCAACTCGTGCGTCGCGATGCGCCGGTTCGTGTTGGCGTGGACACGTTGCGCCAGCTCGAAAACCCGCCGCGTGCGCTGCCCCGTCAACGCCGAGAGGTACAGGACCGGCGCGTATTTCAGGAACGGCCATTCGCGCTGGAGCCGGTCCGTGAATGCATCGGCGGTGCGGTGGTCCTTCTCGACAAGGTCCCACTTATTGACCAGCACGATTGTCGCCAGGCCGTAGTCCTCGCAATAGCCGGCGATGTGGGCGTCCTGGTCGGTCAGGCCCTGGACGGCGTCGAGCACCAGCGCGGCCACGTCGGCCCGCCGCATGCTAAACATCGCCGAGCCGACCGACAGCCGTTCGATGCCGCGCTCGATCTTGCCGCGCCGCCGGATGCCCGCCGTATCGATCAGCGTGAATCGCCGTCCGCCCGGCGCCTCGACGACCAGATCGATCGCGTCGCGCGTGGTCCCCGGCAGGTCCGAGGTGATCACCCGCGGGCCGCCGGCGAGCTGATTGAGTAACGTGGACTTGCCCACGTTCTGGCGCCCGACGATCGCCAACGCGATCGCCTCATGCGCGTGGCCGGGATGCGCCGGAGCCTCCACGCCCCGCAACGCCACCAGCACGTCCAGCATCAAGTCGGCCACCCCGCGCCCGTGCATCGCCGAGAGGGGATGGATCTTCTCGAAACCAAACCGATAGAACTCGGCCGAGGCCAGCTCCTCGGTCTCGTTGTCGCACTTATTGACGACGACAAAGACGGGCTTGTCGACCGGGCGCAACAGGCGGACGATCGACTCGTCGGCGGGGTGGGACCATTCGCCCGCCGCGAAGATCAAAATGATCACGTCGGCCTCGGCAACCGCCATCCGCACTTGCTCCAGGACGCCCTCGATCAACGGATCCTCCAGCTCGGTCTCATAACCCCCGGTATCGACGCATAGGAACGGCACGTCGTCCCACTCGGCCGGGGCGATGTTGCGATCGCGCGTCACCCCCGGCCGATCATGCACGACGGCCCTGCGTCGTCCGATCAGGCGATTAAACAGCGTCGACTTCCCCACGTTGGGCCGCCCGACGACGGCCACCATCGGCAGGTTCTGGGCCGCCGGCCCCAAGTCGGCCTCAACCTCGGCCGGCAGGGTCTTGAAGTCGGGATCGCGAGATAGTCGGGTCGGGACGCGCATAACCATTCCATTGTAGCCGACCGGCCGGCCTTCGGCAGCTTAAGAGTTCACCGATTTTCGAGGAGGCTGCATTTCACGGATCCGCGAGTTATCCCGCCGGCGGGAACAATCCTTGCCCAGATCCGTGGGTAGCCCGCAATATAGATGTGGTGGCGGGCCAAAGTGTTCGATTTTGTACGGCCACCCAAACAATAGGACGAATTGGTACGCCCATGCCGGACAGGAATCGCAGAATCGGTGGAACGGATCGAACCGGATGGTGGGCGATCGCACTGCTCGGGCTGGTCCTGGTTTCTCAATACGGGGCGGGCTGGTACGCCGTTCAGTTGAGCCGTCAATCCAACGAGGCTGAGCTGGGGGACCACTTGGCCGACCTCGGCCGACTGGCCGCCCCCAAGCTGCGGGACGCGGCGCTCTCGCTGGCCGACCTCGCGCTGGACGCCACCTGGTCGGGGGCGAACCCGGGCGTCGAGGAGGCGCCGAACACCCCACGGCGACCCGATCTGAGCCTTTATCTGGCCGAGCTGGACGAGGTCCACAGCCGCCCGTTCGACGATTTCGCGGCGCGCGCCGGGCTGGCGCGGTTGGTGGTCCTCAACGAGGATGGACTGATTCTCTACGACACGAGCGGCGGTGACCGCCTGCTGCAACCGTTCGAGTCTTGGCGGATTGACCAATTCGAACTCGAACGGGCGCTGGCCGGCGAAGCGGTCGCCTCGTTTGCCTACTCGACCGATGAGGACGCCTTCAAACGCCACTACGAGCCGATCACCGAGCAGGTCGGCGAAGACGAGACCGAGGTCCGTGCGATTCTGTCCCTCGCGGCCGATCGCGCCTACCTTGCCAGCATCGAGAGTCGGGCGCGCCGGTTGCGACGCGTGGGACTGATCATGGTCGCTCTGATCTTGACCGTCGGGCTCATCATCTACCGCCTCATCGCACGCCAGCGCCGGATTGAACGCCGCGCCGCCGAGGCCGATCGGCTTGCCGCGCTGGGCACCCTGGCCGCCGGGTTCGCCCACGAGCTACGCAACCCGTTGGGGATCATCCGGGCCTTTACCGAAGACCTCGACCGCGGCCTGCGCGACCGGGGGGGCGACGGCGAGGCCATTGGAGCGTGCGGGGAGATCGTGGAAGAGATCGACCGGATGGACCGGATCGTCGGCCAGTTCCTCAGTTACTCCCGAGAGAGCGGCGAAGGCCCGGAAAGCGGCCGGGCCGCCGTGCTCCCCGCCATCCAGTCGGTCTGTAGCATTCTGCGTCCATCCGCCGAGAAACGCGGCATCAGCTTGCAGATGGACCTGCTGGGCTCCGCCCCGCGGGCCGACCACGGCTACGTCGGTGTCGAGACCGGGCGACTGAAGCAGGTGCTGATGAATCTGGTCCTCAACGCCATCGAGGCGTCGCCCGAGGGCGAGACGGTCCGTTTGGAAGTCACCACCGCCGCCCGCGAAGTCGAGATCCGGGTCAAGGACAACGGACCCGGCGTCACCCCGGCCGATGCCTCGCGCATTTTCGAACCGTTCTTCACCAAACGTCCCGGCGGTTCGGGACTGGGCTTGGCCATCAGTCGGCAGATCGCCGAGCGCGCGGGCGGGCGGCTTGAACTGGAGAAGGCGAGCGTAGACGGAGGGTCCTGCTTTCTCCTCAGCCTGGCGTGCGTGCCCGCGTCGCACGGCGACGCCGCGCGTGCCACGGACCCCAAACCTGCGCCTGATATCAAACAGCACGTATGGATTGGAAAGGGGGAACCATGAGCGCTTCACTAAGTATCCTGATCCTTGATGACGAGCCGAAGATGGGCAAGATCCTGTCCCGGGTGCTCGAACGGGAGGGCCATCGGGTGCGCGCCTGCACCGATCCGCAAGCGGCCCTGGAGCTGATCGACCGCGATAGCGCGGACCTCCTCCTGACGGACCTTAAAATGCCCGGCATGAACGGCCTGGAAGTGATGCGGGCCGCGCGCAAGCGGGTGCCGGGCCTGGACGTGGTCATGATGACGGCCTACGCAACCGTCGAAACCGCCATCGAGGCGATGAAGCAGGGCGCCTGCGATTACCTGCTCAAGCCGTTCCCGAACGAGGAATTGATCATGGTCGTCGCGCGCGTGGCCGAGACGCGCGGCCTGCGCGAGGAAAACCGCCTGCTCAAGGAGACGCTGGCGACCCAGTTCGCCCCCGATAACATCATCGCCGCCAGCCCGGCCATGCTCGAGGTCATGACGCGCCTGCGCAAGGTGGCGGTCAGCAGCGTGTCGGTGCTGCTGCGCGGCGAGAGCGGGACGGGCAAGGAGGTCCTGGCCACGGCCATCCACGCCGCCGGCCCGCGCGCCGAACGCTCGCTGGTCAAGGTCAACTGTGGGGCCCTGCCCGAAACGCTGCTCGAAAGCGAGCTGTTCGGCCACACCAAGGGGGCGTTCACCGGGGCGATCGAGACGCGCAAGGGCCTGTTCGAACAGGCCGACGGCGGGACGATCTTCTTGGACGAGATCGGCGAGGTCACCCCGGCCCTGCAAGTCAAGCTGCTGCGCGTGCTTCAGGCCGGCGAGTTCCAGCGCGTGGGCGACGCCAAAACGATCCGGGTCGACGTGCGCGTCATCGCCGCCACCCACCAGCCGCTCGAGGAGATGATCGAGGGTGGCACGTTCCGTTCGGACCTCTACTACCGGCTCAACGTCGTGCCGATCGTGATTCCCCCGCTCCGCGAACGGGGCGAAGACGTCCCAGCCCTCATCGATCACTTTCTGGCGCGCACGCGGGAGCGCGAGGGCCGCGCGGTCCAGATCTCGCCCGTGGCCTATGAACGGATGCTCGGCTACGACTGGCCGGGCAATATCCGCGAGCTGGAAAACGCGCTAGAGCACGCCTACGTCATGTGCGAGGCCGACGCCATTGAGCTGGGCGACCTCCCCCTAGCCGTCCAGAACGCCGAGGCCGCACGGCCCATTGCGCGAGCGGTCGACGCGGGGGAGGTGACGCTGGAAGACCTCGAGCGCCGCGCGCTGCTCCAGGCCCTCGATGCAACCGGCTACAACCACACGCGCGCGGCCCGTAAGTTGGGCATCACCCGCCGCACGCTCGGCTACCGCATGGACAAGTACGACATCCCGCGCCGGGCGCCCGCCAAGACGGCGGACGCCCCATCCGAACGAGACCAGAACGGAGAAGAAACGTGAGAATCCAGAGCGATCAACCCATCACGACCCGGCCATCGGCCTGGGGTCTACTCACACTGATTGTGGCCGGCGGGCTGCTCTCGATGTTGTGGGTCGCGGAGATTCGATCCCAACCGCCCGAGCCCCCCGCGCCGCGGCCCCCCGAACCGCCGCCCGGCATCGACGCGCCCTCGGCCCCCGGAGGCCCGCCGCCGCCCGGTGGAGGCTTCGACGCGGGACGCTTCGGAGACCATAAACCCCGCCGGAGGCGCGACTGGCGTCCCGAAGGATTTGGCGGCAGCATGAGCGAGTTGCTGAAGATCGACCGCGATCTGCAAAACGGGCAGGTGCATTTCACGCAGATGGAAACCCGCCGCGTGGAACTCCTCGATCGACTGGACGAAGCCAAGCGCAGCTATCAACCCGACAAGGCCGACACCCAAACCCTGCTGGCCCGGCAACTGATTGACCAACTCCTGAAAGAGTTGCACGGTCTCTCTGAACAGACGCTGGAGCTCGTGAACAAAGGCAGCCATGGTCTGATGATGCTGTCTCGCTCACGCGAGCAGTGGGGCCCGACCCTTAACAAAGAATGGGAGAATTACCAGGCCGACCGGAAAGGTTCGGAGGTCCGATTGCAGGAAGCCGACGCGATGTTCGACCGCTGGAGGGCCGCGCTAAGGAATCTCGAAAAGGGAAACGGTCTGGGCTTCGCCCAAACCCTGCTGGGGGATGATTTGGGTCTCCTGGTTTTCCAATCGATGCCCGATTGGCCCCCCGAAGACGCCTCCAACGCGGGGGAAGGGCGGAAACACGCCGAGCGCTTCCGGCCCCGCCATCGTGAATTCATCGGTGAACAAATCCGCAAGCGGCTAAGGGGACGGCTGGACCGCATCGAGCAGGGGCAGCTCGAGCTGCGACAGAAGCTCGACGCCCAGGATCGCGAGATCGAACGCTTGCACCGGATTCTCCAGAGCGGTCCCGATGAGCATCCTCCACAACCCAGGCCCTAAACGGCCCGAAATGAATGACCCGGGGTGCAGCCGCGACCCGGAGGCCCTCGTCCCCGGTAATCGAGATTGATTCGATCGAACGATCCAATAGACCGCCGGGCACCCCTTGCTTCCCCAAACTTTACCCGCCGCGCAAAGGTCATCCCTATTTATGCAAATGACAAATCGAGGGCAGTGCGTTTAAATGGGTTGAGGGGAAATAAAGAGGAGGCGCCCGCCAGTGGCCGCGAAACGAAAGGGATCACGTCCAAGCAAAACACACCGCCCCGCTGACCCAAAACCCGCGGGGCTGTGGATGGGGCTGTACAAACGCTCGCAACGGCGCATCCTGGCCGGTCTGCTGCTCGTCGTTCCGTTGGCGGTCACGGTCTTCGCGGGCAAGTTCATCTACGACCTGATCGAGGCGCCCACCGCCCCGTTGCTCGATCACCTGGGCGCGCTGCTCCGCCTGCTCCGTTCCGCCGAACACCCGCTCATCAGCGAATATATCGGTCCCCTGATCGAAAGCTTGCCGGGGATCAAGGTAGTCGTCACGGTCCTGCTCGCGCTCGGTCTGCTCTATTTTCTCGGGTTCATCTCGACCGTTTTCTTCGTCCGCAAGATCTACAACACCGGCGAGCGGTTGCTCTTGCGCATCCCGCTGCTCAAGAACATCTACGGGCTCTCCAAGCAGATCGTCGATATTCTGAGCCGCGAGGACAAGGCCTCGTTCAAACAGGTCGTCTTGATCGAATACCCGCGCAAGCACTCCTACGCGTTCGCTTTCATCACGGGCAGCTGCCAGGTCGAGGGGCTTGACGCGAAACATCTGAACCTGTTCGTCCCGACCACGCCCAATCCCACGTCGGGATTCTTGCTGATCCTGCCCGCCACGGACATCAAGATCGTCGATATGACGATCGAGGACGCGTTCAAGATGATCATGAGTGCCGGCGTGATCGCGCCCGAACAGCTTCCGGTTCGCAACTATAAGGATCCTAAAATAGCGTCTCCCGGCGAGGCGGAGGACCCCAAGAGTTTGAGCGGCGTCGATTCACCCGCTTAGCCAATGTTTCAATGATCCACGAATCGCGTTAATGGGCGGGAATGAGCCTTTTGCTCCACTCTAAAGCAAACGTGAAGAGAAACGTCGTATCATGGAGCGAATGATCCTGGCCGGTGACGTGGGGGGCACCAAGACGGTGCTGGCCACGTTTCGCTACGCCGACGGGCGGCTCGAGGTCGCGCGGGAGACCCGCCTGGCGACCTCGGAGCTGGATGGGCTGGAAGGGGCCATCGATGAGTTCCTCGGCTCGGAGGCCGACCGCGTCGAGGCGGCGTGCTTCGGCGTGGCGGGGCCGGTCGAGGACGGCATCGCGCGGCTGACCAACATCAGTTGGGCCGCCACCGAGCCGGCTCTCGGCGAGCACTTGGGCGGCAAGCCCGTGCGCCTGCTCAACGACCTGGTGGCGATGGGCTGGGGCATTGCCACGCTCAAGCCCGACCAACTCGAAACGCTTAATGAGGGCCGCCCCGACCCCCAGGGCAACGGCGCGCTGATCGCTGCGGGGACGGGCCTGGGCGAGGCGTTCCTGATTCGCCGGGAGGACCAATGGCTTCCCTCCCCCTCCGAGGGCGGCCACACCGAGTTCGGGCCGTCCGATGAGCTGGAGATCGACATGCTCCGCTACCTGAACAACCGGTTCGGCCGGGTCAGCTACGAAAGGCTCGTCTCGGGACCGGGCCTGTTCAATATCTACCAGTTCCTGCGCGACACCGGCCGCGGCCGGCAGCCGGGCTGGGTCGCCGATCGGCTCGAAAAGGAAGACCCCAGCGCCGTGGTCGGCGAGCTGGCCATGCGCGGCGCCGACCCGCTGTGTCGCATGGCGCTGGACCGCTTCGTCCGCCTCTACGGCGCCGAGGCCGGCAACCTGGCCCTGACCGCCCTGGCCACCGGCGGGGTCTACCTCGGCGGTGGCATCGCGCCCAAGATCCTCGATGAGCTCAAAAAGGGCCACTTCCTGGAAGGCTTCACGCAAAAAGGCCGCATGACCGGCCTCATGGTCCGCATCCCGATCAAGGTGATCCTGGAACCGAAAACGCCGCTGCTGGGGGCGGCGTACTTCGCGGCGCGGATGTGTGGGGGATGATCGATCCGCGTATCTAAGCTCTTAAGGTTTGCACGTATTCTATGGTGGTCTGCTGGTATCAATTCGAGATAGTGGTGAGATACGGCAGCTGAATGAGTTAGACGGTGCCGCGGCTCGGAGTTAATTTGTGACGATTCACCTTAGGGCATGTCCACAAAGAATCTTATGTCTCCCGTGCGAGGTGAATTCCGATGACGTACTCAAAAAAGACTCAAGGCCCCTCGGAACAAACAGAGCCAACTCGCAGGAAACGTGTCATCGTTTGGATCTGCATTGCTCTGACAGCCTTCGTTGTTTTGATCGTATTGCACAGCTACGATCCCCCGGTACGTCCTACATTTTCGCCGACAAGGGCCGATCTGCGTTCGTTGTCGACAGGCCTCGAAGCTTATTTCACCGATCACCAAGCATATCCAGCGTGGAGCGCCGATCCTGACGAGAATGTATATGGCCCGCTGGTGAAGAATGAGCCCGCATTTAGAGGACAACCAACGTTTATGAGTCAAAGCGGGACGAGACGGATACAAATTGTGACTTCGCCCGTTGCTTACATTACGGAATATTTTAGTGACGCTTTTGCGCCACACCCGGAAGCGCCGTTTAGTTATTGGGTGACGGAAAAGGGGGACGGCTGGATCGCTTGGAGCCCCGGCCCCGACCGTGATTACGACTTAAGCATCCATAACATCGCGAAAGCTTACGATGGTCCTACCACGCGATCCTCCTCGCTCCTCGTTGAATTAACTTTCGATCCGACGAACGGGATGGAAAGCAGCGGCGACTTTTGTCGTTTTAAACAGTAACGCATATCTGTCATGATGGCACATGCGCGACGACGTGACCATTGCCGTCATCATCCCCGCTCTGAACGAAGAAGCCTCGCTCGGGCGCGTCCTCGAAGCCGTCCCCGAGTGGGTCGATGACGTGATCGTCGCCGATAACGGGTCGCATGACGGGACGGTCGAGGTGGCGCGCGGGCATGGGGCGCGGGTGGTCGTTTCGGCGCGGCGCGGATATGGGTCGGCGTGCCAGGCGGGGATGGCCCAGCTTGGGCGCGCCGACGTGGTGGTCTTTCTCGACGCCGATTTCAGTGACGATCCCAGTCAGATGGGGCGGCTGGTCGATCCGATCATTGCCGGGGAGGCGGACATCGTGATCGGCTCGCGCACGCTGGGCCGGGCCGAGCCGGGGGCGTTGACGCCGCAGCAGCGTTGGGGCAACTGGCTCGCGACGCGGCTGATCGGCCTGTTCTGGGGCGTTTGCTTCACCGACCTGGGGCCGTTCCGCGCCGTCCGCTACCAGACGCTCTGGGAGCTGGCGATGTGCGATCCCAACTTCGGCTGGACCGTCGAGATGCAGATCAAGGCGGCCCGCGACCGCCTCCGGGCCATCGAGGCGCCGGTCCCCTACCGCAAACGCATCGGCAAATCGAAGATATCGGGCACGGTGCGCGGCGTCGCCCTGGCCGGGTGCAAAATCCTATGGACGATCTTCCGGGCGGCGTTGGCGAATCGCCGCAAGCACCGCTCCGGTCGGCGGGCGGTCGTCTTCACGAAGTACCCCATCCCGGGCCACTCGAAAACGCGCCTCATCCCCGCGCTGGGACCCGAAGGGGCCGCCCTGTTGCACCGCGAGATGTCCGAACGCACCGTCGAGTGGCTCCGGTGCTTCGGCCGCGCGCGAGCGTGCGAGGTCGAGGCGCGGATCACCGGCGCCAGCCGCCGCGATGCCCGGTGCTGGCTCGGCAAGGGCCTGGCGATTCGCCCCCAGGGCGGCGGCGATCTGGGTCGCCGCCTGGCCCGCGCTTTTCAGGAGGCCTTCGCCGACGGCTGTGCGCGCGTCGTCATCATCGGCGCCGATTGTCCGCGATTGTCTCCGGAAACAGTGGAGAAGGCCTTCGATGCGCTCGATACCTCCGACGTCGTCATCGGTCCCGCGTTCGACGGCGGCTATTATCTGATCGGTCTGCGTCGCCCCGCGCCGTTTCTGTTCGAAGACATCGAATGGGGTTCGGAAACCGTCTTCGACGAAACCATGAAGCAAGCTCGGCACCGGGGGTTGGAGGCAACCGTCCTTGAGGAGCTTGATGACCTCGACCGCCCCGAGGACCTGGCCCTATGGGAGACCGTGACCGGCCGCGAGCCGGTCTACTCGTCCGACCTCACCATCTCCGTCGTCATTCCCACGTTAAACGAGGCCGAGCATATCGAAGCCACGCTGGCCTCCGCGCGCGAGCAGGGCGTCGTCGAGCGTATCGTCGTCGACGGCGGCAGCCAGGACGACACACGCCGCATCGCCGAACGCCACGGCGCCAAGGTGCTGCGCGCCGAAGGGGGCCGCGCCCGCCAGATGAACGCCGGGGCCGAAGCGGCGTGGGGCTCGATCCTCCTGTTCCTCCACGCCGACACCCGGTTGCCGCCCCAATTTCCCCGCCACGTGCGCTGGGTGCTGCTCGGGTCCGGCGTGACCGCGGGCGCATTTGAGTTCGCCATCGACGGCCCTCAGCCGCGCTTCCGTCTGGTTGAAGCCTTCACCAACTGGCGCGCCCGTCGCCTGCAAATGCCTTACGGAGATCAGGGCGTGTTTGTCCGCACCGAGGTCTTCCGCCGGGCGGGGGGCTATCCCGATCAGCCGATCATGGATGATTACGAACTGGTGCGCTGCCTGCGCAAGATGGGCCGCATCGTGATCGCCCCGGCGGCGGCCCGGACCTCCCCGCGACGCTGGCTGCGCCTGGGTGTCCTACGAACCACGCTCATCAATCAGGCGGTCCTGATCGGCTACCACCTGGGCCTCACGCCCGAGTGCCTGGCCCGTTGGTACCACCGCCGACCAAGGTGACCGGGGCCGCGGATCGCGCGCATGGACGCCAATGGTCAATCCATCGCGTCCCCTCGCGTGTTACGCGGGCAAGCCTCCCACGTTCAGTCTAACTTGAAATCGACCAATTCCAGTTCAACGGTCCGCCGGCCGTTCCATTCGTTGACGAACGGCGTCCCGGCCAGGCGCAGTTGCTGGCCGTGGCCGTTCAGCTCCCCGTGGCGGTCGGCCATGCCCCAGGCCAGCGCGGTCAGGGGCCGGCCGTCGGGGGCGACGAGTTTGAGTTTGAGATGGCGCTCTTTGAGGACCCGCGGCGGTTCGATCAGGGTGTAGCCTTCGAGGGCGACGATGGGTTTGGGATTGTCCTGGCCGTGGGGGGCCAGAGCGGCGAGTGCTCCGATGCCCGCCTCGGTGAGGTCCGACGGCTCGGCCGGCGCGTCGATCATGACCAGCGGCCGAAGCGTCGCTTCATCCAGCACGTCATCGGCATGCGCGTTGATCGCCGCGCGGAACGCGTCGATGCGGTCGGGATCGAGCGACATGCCCGCCGCCATCGCATGGCCCCCGTATTGTTCCAGGTAGTCGTCGCAACGCAGCAGAGCCTCGTGCAGATCGAATCCGGCGATCGATCGGCCCGACCCTTTCGCCTTGCCCTCGCTCACGCCCAAGACGATCGTCGGACGATAAAAGAGCCCCAGAATGCGCGCGGCGACGATCCCGAGCACGCCGTGGTGCCATTCATCCTGGGCCACGACGATCACCTTGCCGGCCCCCTGCTCCTCGATGAGTGCCAGGGCCTCATCCAGGATCTGTTTTTCGATCTCGCGGCGGCGGGTGTTGAGGCCGTCGAGCTTGGAGGCCAGGTCGCGCGCGTGGCTCTCATCGTCGCTCAACAGCAGCTCGACGCCGTGAAGCGCATGCTCGGTGCGGCCCGCGGCGTTGAGGCGGGGACCGAGCACGAAACCGATCGAGCCGGCATCGACCTTGCGCGGCTGATACTCGGCCACGGCCAGCAGTTGGCGCAATCCCGGCCGCTCGGTCGCGCGTAACATGCCCAGGCCATGCGCAACCAGCGAGCGGTTTTCGTCGCGCAACGGTACGACGTCGGCCACCGTTCCCAGCGTCACCAAGTCGATCAGCGACGTGAGAAACGCGCGGGCGGCCGCCGGATCGGGATGACAGCGCTTGAGCACGCCGTGCGCCAGCTTGAAGGCCACCCCCGTGCCGGCCAGGCCCTTAAAGGGGTAGTCGCAGCCCGGCTGTTTGGGATTGATGAGGGCGACCGCGTCGGGCAACTCGGGCCCCGGCTCGTGATGATCGGTGATGATCAGATCGACGCCCAGTCCACGCGCGTGCTCGGCTTCGGCCACCGCGCGGATGCCGCAATCAACGCTGATGATCAACCGCGCGCCTTCGGCCGCCAGAAGATCGATCGCCGTGGTGTTGATCCCGTAGCCCTCGGTGAGCCGGTTAGGGATATAGTAATCGACCGCCGCGGCCCCCAGCTCGCGAAGCGTCAACATCAGGATCGCCGTTCCGGTGATCCCATCGACGTCATAATCACCGTAAACCTGGATCGCCTCCCCATCCCCAAGCGCGCGGGCAACCCGCTCGACCGCCGCTTCCATGCCCTTGAGCCCGAACGGGTCGTGAAGCTGGCTCAATCGCGGCTGGAGGAACCGGCGGGCCTGCTCCGGATCGTCAAACCCCCGCGCGGTCAGAATGCGCGCGACCAGCGGCGGCAGACCCACTTCCTTCTCGATGCGCCGTTGGGCCGCGGGGTCGGCCGTCCGAAACTCCCAGCGGGTGGCGGGTCGGTTGATGGTCAACTCAGGTCTTCGCGAAACGGATTGGATCGGCAAGGGGACGGGTCCTATCGGGGGAGTGTGCGGGTGGAATCAGGGGGCAAGATCCATCCACCCATTGAACGCCGCGACCGGTTGATTATCAGGTCACGGGGGGGTGGACTTCAACGGAGAAAGTGAGCGACCCCCATCTTATTGGGTTGACCCACTCTGGTTTTAAACATGATGATATCTTGTTCAAGTAAGGGATGACGAAGGAAGGAGTTTATTATCATGTTTATTGATCTTCGGGTTTCCCCCCACGGCCCAGCGTTGCGCCATGCGCCAAAAGCCGATGCAATGGCGCGGCGACTCGCCGGCGTCGCCCCTCAAGCCGCGGGCCGATCGGCGAGGCGGATGGTTGGGATCTTTGCGCTCATCAGAAATTGTTTGCTCATCTTATGCGCGTGGGCCACCTCGGTCCACGGGCAGGTCATTGTGCTTGAAGATGATTTCACCGAACCGGCGGGGGAAATGCCCTTTGACTCAAATGGCCGGGGGGGGCTATTCCGACCGGGGGGAATTGGACGAACTACGAGATGGACGACCGTTTACCCAACCGCTACGACGGGGCCACTCACCTGGAGATGCCGCGGGCCGGCGACTGGAACCAGTATATCGATTCAAGTCTGCTCTTCATCGATATGAGCGATAACTTCGCCTACGCCTTCGTTTGCATATTCACCATGCCCGAGGCGGGGGGAACTCAGTCGTTGGGTTTCGCCAACCATCCGAGCTGGCAGGCGTCAACCCGACAGCGAGTGTTCAAGCTCACCGATGGGCGCATCATTTATTCCAATCGGACGTTCCAAACCGATGAGGACCTGGACACGGGTCAGCAATACGTCTCGGGCGTGCCGCAGGGATTGATGATCGTCGTCTCGATCGGGGGCGCCATAAACCTGTACTACAAAAATGGCGGCGACAAGGACATCGACAGCGATGCGTGGGTCGAAATCACGCCGCCCGTCGACCCTGACGGTCTCCTGGAGTTTCTATATTTACCGGATGTATCGGCCATCATTGGGGTCAATAACGTTGGCTCGGGCGGTGGGACGTTCCTGCTTGATTACATCGCCCTGATCAAAAACCCACCCAGGTTCTTCGAACCCACACCGACTCCCTCGCCCACCCCCACCCCGACGCCCACGCCGCTGCCCGGCGGGACGGTCGTGTTTGAGGAGGACTTCGAGGGCGACGCGCAGGATCCGGTCAATCCCGACTCATGGGACGTCACGGTCTTTGATTCGCCGCCGCCCGTGCTCGACGGCGAGGGCAACCTACGGATGGAATCAACCGTGAGCCTGTGGAATGGTCCTCGCATTGAATCGAAGTTTCGATTTACGCCGACCGGGCGTGAGATTTGGGTGGTCGACTTCAAGATCGACCGCGCCCCCTTGGGTATCAGCATCGTCTGGATCGCGCTGGAGGCGAATGGTTTCGAATTCCTGCGCGACCGGTCCTTCATGCTCCATCCGACGAGACGTCTGAAGTTGTATACGCATTATGAAGGTGAAGGGCAATCGACGTCGGGGCATGGCGTGTTCACGGATTTCTTCCACCCGGGCAACTCGCCGTTTACGCTGCGCATGGTTCTCAAGACGGGCGGGACGTTGGAGTATTATGGCGACAAGGGAAACGGGTTTGTCCAGTTCCACCCCACGCTGAGGGATTCGGATGGCTTTACACCGACTCAAGCCGATCTGGACTTGCTGAACCATTATGAGTTTGCGCCCTGGCTGAGCTATTCACTCAACGTCAACCCCGATGGGTGCTGTGGGTCCGACGTGGTGTGGATCGATCGGATTACCGTAACACGCATTGATTTGGATGATCCGCCGCCGCTGGAACCCACGCCGACCCCCCAGCCGCTGATCGTCATCCTCGAGGACGATTTCACCAATCCCGCCGGACCGATGCCCAAACCCGACGAGGCGCCGGCGCCGATCCCCACCGGCGGCAACTGGCGGTCCAACCCCGATCCTCAAGCGCCCCACAATATCTTCGATGGCAACACGCATCTGCTTATGCCAAGGATTGACAATCTGAGCCAGTACATCGATACGGGGCCGCGGTCAGTCATTTTGGAGAGGGAGCGCACTTACGCGCTCGTCTTCATCTTCACCATGCCCGAGACCGGCGGCGGTCAGGTGCTGGGCATGCCTTCCGATGCGGGGTGGTCGGAGAATTTATACCATCGCGTGTTCAAACTCGTGGACGGAAAAATATATTACGATCAAGAAAGTTTCGACCTTGGATCGGGGATCGAAACCGGCGGAACCTACGTCCCGGGCGTTCCTCAAGGGTTGATGGTCAGCGCTCACATCTGCGACTTCGGGAACTTCGGCGCCGGCCATAGTCGGCTCTGGTATCAGAACGGCGGGGACAAGGATATCTTCTCTCCCCAATGGGTTGAACTGACGCCGCCGGACCTGACCGGCGTTCTGCTGTTCCTTTACGCGGAGAGGGGATTGAACGTCGGGGTCGCCAACATCGGTCAGGCCGGGGGCACGTTCAAACTCGACTATGTCGCCCTGTTCCAGGTTCCGACACCCCCCATCAAGAACCGAGTCGAACCCTCCGATTGGATCCTCTACGAGTAATTGGGGTTTCTACGAGGCGCAATCCACCTCGATCGATCCTCTTTGCGTCCGCCACCGTCGGTAGCGACGTCGTTCATTCCTGACTGACCGGCCGCACGTGCGCCTGCCAGGCGAAGAGCAAGCCGATTAAAACAATCGGGACGTACTGGACCAGATGGGTCATCAGGGCGAAGGCCAGCGCGAGGGACTCGTCGCCGGTCACGCCCAGGGCCAGCAGGCTGAAGATGGCGCCGGCCTCATACAGCCCCCAATAACCGGGCGCGGCGGGCGGAAGGATAAAGATCCCGATCAGCGTCACGATCGCCAGCGATTGCAGCAGGCTCATCGGCAAGCCGAAACCCATCGCCACCGTCAGGTTCGACAACCCCACCAGCATCCAGATGACGATCGAGTGCAGGACGACGCGCGCGAGAACGGCTGGACGCTGCAGAGCGTGGAACCCGCGCTCGAACTGGTTCAACACGCCGATCAGCTTGCCCTTGAGCCCGTCCGACGTGAGCGGTTGACGGCGGATGATATGGATGATGAGCCGTTGCGTCCACGGCAACAGGAAGACCACGACGCCGACGATCAGAACCACGCTGCCCAACATCACCCCCGTCGCCAGCTTGTTCAGCAACTCCACGTTCAGTTCGATCCCACCCCACTGGCGCCTGATACCCGCATCGAGCGGCGGGGTCAACGCCAGCGAGATGGCCAGCAACGCAAGCAGCGTGATGCCGTCGAAAATCCGCTCGGCCACGACCGTCGCCAGCGCCGTCGGCATCCCCGTCTTGCGCTCCCTGCCGACCACGTACGCCCGCACGAACTCGCCCACCCGGCCCGGCAGGATGCTGTTGAACGCAAAGCAAATCATGAGCGGCCGGAAGACCTGGTAGCCCTTCAAATCATGGTGCGGCTGAAACAGCAACCCCCAACGGACCGCCCGCAGATACATGCTGGTGTAAAACGTCGCCAACGCCGGGAGGAGCCAGAGGAGCCGGAATGCCCTCAAGGACTCGCCAAACTCGCTCCAATTGACGCTTCGCGTCGAAAACAAGATCGCGTAAACCGAAATGAAACATCCCACGCCAAGCATCAGGCCTTTGTGGTGGCGTTTGGCGAAGGCCAAGTAGAGCGTGACCACCAACGGGATGAACCAGACCATCCGCTTGAGGTCGAGCAGGGGTAACACCCACCCTTCATAAAACCCGCCCCCACTCGCGCCCAGACCGCGCATGTTGACGACCATCAAGGCGACCGTCAGCAGCGCGCAGATCGCTAGCAGGATGCCTTTGCGAGGGTTCATGGGGTGTCGGAGGTGATTTGGATCAGGTGCGGATACTGTCGCTGGACGGCGAACTGGACCGCGGCGGTGACCTCGCTCAGCGGCAAACCGTGACGCTCGGCCAGTGCGCGACAGGCCTCGAATTCGGGATGCGCCTTCAGGACCTGGTCGTCCCACAACCCGAGCTTGACCTTCGCCGGGCCCAGCGGCGTTTCGACTTCTTCGATCCGGCGGTCCAGGCGCCAGCGCTCGGTCGGCGTGCGGCGAAGGCCGAAGGTGGTTGTCTCGCGTAGGATCAACTCGGCGATTCGACCCTCGTTCGCCGGCTCGCAAAGGACGCGCAGGCTCAATCCGGGCCGGTTCTTCTTCATGTGCGCGGGGTAGAAATGCGCATCGAGGGCGCCCGCATTCAGCAAGCACTCGATCAGATAACCCGATACCTCGGGCGACATGTCGTCGATCTCGGTCTCGAGCACGATCACCCGCTCGCGCGGCACCGGCAGTTCGGGGCCCTCCGCTCCGACGGCCGCCGGGGCGTCGCAAAGCATTGCCCGCAGATAATTAGGCGCCCGTTCGAGCTCGCGTGTCCCACCGCCATAGCCGACCCTGCGCACCGCGAGCGGAGGCGGGGCACCGAGCTTGAGCAACGCCGGCGATTCCTCGATTAGGGTCTGCAAGATCGCCGCGCCGGTCGGGGTGGTCATCTCGAATGGGAACTCACCCGCCACGAAGGGCAACCCCTTGAGCAACTCGACGGTGGCCGGCGCGGGCACCGGCATCCGCCCGTGGCGGCATTCCACCATCCCGGAACCGACGACGACCGGCGAGGTCGAAAAGCTCCGCGCGCCGAGCAACTCGATCCCCACCATCGCCCCCGCCACGTCCAGGATCGCGTCCTTGGCCCCGACCTCGTGGAAATGGATTTTCTCGGGCGTCGAGTTGTGGACGTGCGCCTCGGCCTCGGCCAGCAGCCGGTAAGCCCGCCGGGCGCGGCGGCTGACGGTCTCGCCGAACTCGGCCGCGTCGAGGATTTCATTGACGTGACGCAAGTGGCGGTGTGCCTTGGGCTCCTCCTTGACCTCGACGTGAACCTTGGTCCCCCTAATGCCCTGACGCATCAGCGACTCGGCCCGCAACGTGAACGGCCCGATCGACAACCGCCGCAGAGGCTCCTCGATCGCTTCGAGCGCGATGCCCAAATCGACCAGCGCGCCCAGCGTCATGTCGCCGCTGATGCCGCAAAAACAGTCAAAATGTAGATGCGTGGGAGGCATCGAAACTCGTCATATCGAAGTCCGGGCCGCGGGTAAGGACCGCCGCGGGTGCTGCCTCAGTGTAGGTTGCGCCGCCGGGCATTGCAAAAGGTATCAGGGCCGCGGCGCCCCGAGGACCGTGATTCGGATTTGGGAGTAAACGGCGCCTCGATGCAAAATGTCCGTTCGTGCTTGTGCTCGTAATCGGACCCATCGCTGCGCCCCATCTCGATTGTGGCCTAAGGGAAAGACCGATTACGAGCACGAAAGTCGACTGTCAGCGAGGCCATAAAACCCACACCAAGACGGCACTGATTCCCAAATCTGAATCACACCCGCCCCGCGCGCATGGCCCGGCACGGGAACCCGTATCGTGGCGAATGGGTCTCGACCGCGCGCGACTCCTATTCCCACTCGTCCCCGACCTTGTAATTGGGCGCTTCCTTGGTGATGCGCACGTCGTGGGGATGCGATTCCTTGCGCCCCGCGTCCGACAGGCGCACGAGTCGGCCACGCTCCTGAAGGTCGGCGACGGTCCGGCAGCCGCTGTATCCCAACGCGTTGCGCATTCCGCCGATAAACTGGCTCATCACCCCGGCGGCGGGCCCCGCGTAGGGAACCATTCCCTCGATCCCCTCGGGAACCAGCTTGTCGGCCCTCAAGCCGGCCTGGGCGTAACGGTCGGCGCTGCCGTGGCGTTGGGTCATCGCCCCCACCGACCCCATCCCGCGATAGAGGACGTATTGGCGGCCCTGATACAGGATGCGCTCGCCCGGGCTTTCGTCGGTGCCAGCCAGGACGCCGCCCATCATCACGGCGTCGGCCCCCGCCACCAGCGCCTTGATCACGTCGCCGCTGAAACGGATGCCCCCATCGGCGACGATCGGCGCGCCCGAGCCGCGCGCAGCCTTGGCGCATTCGTAAACGGCGCTCAGTTGTGGCACCCCGACCCCCGTGACCACCCGCGTGGTGCAAATCGAACCCGGCCCCACGCCGACCTTGACCCCATCGGCCCCCGCCTCGATCAGCGCCCGCGTTCCCTCGGCCGTGGCCACGTTGCCGGCGAGCACGTCCACCCGCGGGAAGTGCTGCTTGACCCAACGCACCATATCAAGCACCCCCTTGGTGTGGCCGTGGGCGGTGTCGACGACCAGCACGTCAACCCGCGTCTCCATGAGACACTCGACCCGCTCGTGCGTGTTCGGCCCGACGGCCGCCCCGCAACGCAACGAGTGATCGGCGTCGCGGTTATAGAGCGGATTGGCCTGTTTAAGGATGCCTTTGACGTCCTTGAAGCAATACATCCCCCTGAAGACGCCCTCGCCGTCGACGATCGGCAGGATCGAGATCTTGTGCTTGCGCATCAGCTCGTAAGCCTGCTGGATCGTCGTCCCCGCGGGGGCCGTCATGGGGTCGGTGACCATCAGCTTGCCCAGCCGCACGTCGGTGCGGTCGCTGTAGCGCAGCTCGCGGCTGGTCACGATGCCAAGCACCTTATTCTCGGCGTCGAGGATCGGAAAGCTGCTGAACCCCCAGCCCTTCTCTTCCTTCAGACGCATCAGGTCGTCGATCGTCTGGTCGGGCCGCCCCGTGCGGGCCTTCTCGAGGAAGCCGTTGAGGTAAAACTTGACCCGCTTGACGTTGGTGCGCTGGACGGTCGGATCCAGGTTCTTGTGAATGATCCCGATCCCCCCCTCGCGCGCCATCGCGATCGCCATCTCGGCCTCGGTCACCGTATCCATCGCCGCGCTGACGAACGGGACGTTCAGCCCGATATTACGCGTCAACCGCGCCCGCAGGTCCGTCTCACCGGGCAAAAAATCGGCATACTGCGTCACCAGCGAGACGTCATCGTACGTCAACGCCGAATACTTGAAATGGGTCATGAACTGGTCGAGGTGGGTGTTGGGCATCCGCGGCTCGCTCGGATTGAGGGAAGCGGGTTTGGTGGTAACCAAGGCCCACCACCTTTCGGCTGGGCCGGCTATGCTCCCCAACTCAAGCCAACCTTTTCGCACGAAGCGCGGCGGTTGTCAATCCGACCCTGTGAGGGGGGTGTTGCGGGGTATCGATCTCAGACCATACGGCTCTCTGGGACGCGTAAGTCCAACACGAGGAAACGTTTGCCGGGAGAGCAGGGCTACAGTCTAATCCTATGGGAGCACACCCAGAAAGGGTCCCCAGGCCATACTTGTGGGCGAATCCATGACCAACGCAAGAGGCCCCTCGTCCCGAACGAACTGTTATAGAGACATACACTTGTCTCCACGGGACCGAACGGAAGGCTCTTGGCCATCAATTACGTGCGTTTGGACCTTCCAGGAGGCTAATTGGTCGGGCACGTGCAGAATCCCAATGCCACATCTGGACAGCAGTAAGCTGCGGCCGGCCACAGTTCACCACGACGCCGTTCGACGTTTCGCGTGGTGTTGCCGTCCCAGATCTTCAATTTTTCAATGGGTGAATTCGCCGGATCAATAATAAAATTGTACTTTAGCTCCACAGGAATGGAAGCGGGCTCTTTAGCGGTAGGATTGTTTATATCCACCGCCCAACCCGCGGCATTGACGGCCGTTAGATAGATAAACTTGCCTTTTTCGGGTGGAATTCCTTGACCCGTTCCCGGATCTTCCCCCAAACCCACGACTTTCCCAAGATCTCTCAAAATATCACTCGTTAGCAATATCGAATAAGTGTCGATTGGCTTCCTGTTCTTGTACTCGTCTAGAGGGAGTGGGGATACCCATCTAGTAGTGGGGGAGGTTGAAATGTCAAGGTTATACGAAGCCCTTCCTGTCGGTTCGAACTTCACTTTTACGTTGTTAAGGTAGAACTCCTTCGGTGGGTCTCCCTGAGCGCGAACCATAATCAATTGATCGAATGGATGATGGATCGGAATGGTGGTGCCTGAATCGACGAAGTACAGAGGAACGGGATCATTCTTACTATTCTTTAAAGTTAGGAACTCCTCGTGACTAGCTGCCGTCAGCGTCCCTTTAAAGAAATTACTATCCTGTATCCAGAATTCAATCCAACTCAGAACATTGAACCACGACAATTCTCTAGGCTTATACGTAATCGTATTCTTGAATCGCGTCCCGCTATCATACGAGACGCCGGGCAATAATGAAAGAGGTGGGAAATGCTCCCACCAAGGCCGTTCACGTTTCCATCGACTTGAATAATCACAACTAACCGTTGGCTTGGTTTTCGTGATCTTCTCTTTGTCAACCAAGACCAGCGTGACCATCGGCATCACCAGGGGCTCCATCTTGGTTGTCCCACGCGGCCTTAATTCATGAAACGGCCGAGCCGACCTGACGCCCCTGACCTGGATTTGGGTCATGTCATTAAGAAGTGGAGAGCCGATTAACCCATTTCCCGCAGTACTTGCTTCAGTCGGGTGATTTTTCGGGTGATCGCACGATACGGAGGATTGATTTTGTTCAAATCCGTCTCTGACATGCCCATGTAGTGCAGACCACCCCCTTGCCAC
>CAUZJO010000051.1:0-29615 GCA_963580245.1 Candidatus Sumerlaeia bacterium
ACTGGACCCGCAAGGCCTCTTTTTTGCTCTCACCCATCAGATCTCTCAACTTTTGCTGCTCGAACATCGACTTCGGCCTTTATTCATCGGCCATTCGAAAAATTATACCATGACTTTCTATTTCTAAAATGGGAAATATGGGTTCGGATAGTAGTTGTTCAGTTCATAACAGTATGCAAGCGTCACGTATTTGAGCGCACGGTCAGACGGATCACTTAGAATCGACCGTAATGCTTTAATGGCTAAGTTTTCATCGCCCTTTTCCGCGAGTGTAATTGCATGCTTGACGTCTTCCGTCATGACCTTGGGGGAGGGATTGGGCTTCATGGCACCAACTTTCGCAAGGTTTCGGCGTCGACTGACCGCTTTCCTTGCTAAGCTATACACCATCTGGTTTCGTTTTGAGTCTGATATTGGGGCGAATGGGCGCTTTTTCAGGATCGACTAACGACCTGAACAGAAATAATTCCGCGAACCGGGACTCCGACGGCTCTGGTCCCAAATCTACTTCACCCGGCTCGCCGATTCGCGGCCGCGCCCACCGCCAGCACCCCATCGACCCTGGCGGACGAAGAAAGACCTCTGTGAGCGGGCGTCCTCAACCGGGGCGAGAATGTGCGTCTACTAAAGCTGGACGGAAGTCGCGGCCTTGGTTGGCGACCGAAGTTTGTATCGGAGAAGCCACCCTTGTCTCATACCCTAACTGACACCCCTTGGAGGACCGTAAGGCGGCCTTATTGTCACCCAAGGGTGTTTGTAAATCTAATAGAATCAATAACTGTCTCTTATCCGCTCCCGCTTCACGGCAACGGTCGTCAAGGGGCTTGGGACGGCCTCCGGATTCCCTGATTTATATTGACAGGGGCGCGCGTGGAGCTAAGCTTTGTTCGATTCGAGGCACGCACGCCCGACACGCGGACAAACGGACCGGATTGGTGATGGCGCGTCATTTTTCAGATCAGCGTCTTTGGCGGCATTGGGTCGTCGGGCTTGCGGGCTGCTTGGCTTGCGCGGCGTTGCTGGGTTGTCAGGGGCGGTTTCCCGCCGAGAACGTCCCGAAGATGAAGTGGCTGGTCTTGCCCTTCGACCAGCCGCTGTCGATGCGCGATACGCCGCGGGCGATTCGCGGCTGGTGGTTCGGCGCGCGCACCGTGCGCCAGAACCCGCGCGCGGGGGTGCTGCTGGCCGAGACGATCACGCGCGCCATGGCCCAGCTCGATTTCGTCAACCTGTTCTCGTCCATCGATCTTAAATACTACTTCGCCGATAAGCGTGATTTGCTCGGCGACGCCTACCCTCATCTGGACGATGACGAGGTCTTCGAGTTGCTCGACGGGGTGCCGCGGATCGAGTACGCCAAGGAACTGGGGGCCGACAAACTGCTTTCGGGCCGCGTCTACCGCGACTACCTGGGCGAGAATCGCACGATCCACTGGTGGTGGAGCGTCGTGCAGATCGAGTGCAACATCACCGACGTCCACACGGGCGAGGTTGAATGGTCGCGTCGCTACGACATGCGCAAGCAATTCTCATCCCAGAACCGGTTGCAGGAAGAGATCGCTGGCCTGTTGGTCCGCGATCTGAAGAAGGAGTATTTCCTACCCCTGGCGCGGCGGTAGGCACTCATCTCTCCGCCGGCTGAGGAGGGGAAACCTCTTCTCCGATTCTCTTCCATGCCACGATGAATCTCCTTATCCTCGCAACCAAGAATACGATTGAATGTTATATGGATGAGGCATGGGGCACTACTTGTTACAGCACCCTGTTGCCTAAGGCGTTGGGTATTCACGCGGTGGGTCGTCGCTGCCGCCGATGACCAGACGGACGGCCCCGTCGCTGTAGATGACGTGCTCCAGGTCCTCGCCGTCCCCCCAGGGGTAGCGGTAGTCGGCCGGATACTTGGGGAAGTCCTCGCCGTAAAAGCCCGCATGGGCCGGCAGCCACAAGTCGCGCACCAGCCAGACCTCGCCGCTCATGATGTTGCCGTCCCCCCCGGCGTGGCCGCCCGAGCCGACCGCTGAACTGTTATAGGCATAGCGGAAGTTGTGATAGCGGGGATGGTCGCCGCGCAGTGTCTTGTCGCCGCGATAGAGCCTCAAGTATTTCGGGCAGAACAACGTCTCCCACTTGCCGATGTAATCCAGCTCGTAGAGCAGCCAGGGCAGGCCGTCCCAGGAACCGCCGGCCGCCGGGCCGTTCTCAACCGAGTGCTCGGTATGCGACGCGAACGGACCCGCCTCGCGATCGGCGAGGGGAAAGGTGTTGTGATCAACGAGGTAGCTTTGAAGCGCCATGGCGATCGCGTGCAGGTTGGAGGCGTCGGCCGCCCGTAGCGCGCGCTCTTGGGCGTGGCCGAAGTTCACCACCGCGATCGCGACCAACACGGCGATGATGGCCACCATGACCAGCAGCTCGATCAGCGTAAAGCCGTCGGGCACCGAGGCCATGGGCCGCCGGCTCGGCATCGCGGTCGCGTGGGCGGCCGGGCCGGCGCTTTCGCGCGTAGCCTGAGAGCCAGAGGTAACTGTGAACGATGAGGGCAACGCGACGGCCATCTTCCTAACCCGCGAAGAAGATCAGACCCATGTGAACTGGCCGGCGCGTCTTCTGACTCCCGGATCGTCCTACTTGCCGCGCCTTCCCAGCCCCTTGCGGGGGGCCAGTGGCCTCAATGGCGGCGTTCGTCACCGGATACAGCGGCGGGGCCGCGATGGATTCACACCATCTTCCGTCTCCGGGGACACAATGCATCTCGCCCCCGGATTTTCACCGGCCAGTCCGTAATGTTCCAGCCCGTAAGGATCGGCCAAGACGTGGAGAATGTCAATGCAATTCGGGCGGGCCCGGCTCGAGGGCCCGAGGATGCGCGGGGTGGGAATCCGTTTCGGGCGTCGACGGGTTTTCGGAAGGAGCTCTGGATTCCCTTCCGCCTCGTCACCCAACCTGATCGGGCGCGTCTATCTTGAATCTTGATCGTGATTGCATGAGACTCAATCGATGACGCGCGTCTAGGGCGCCCCGACGGGCTCCGAGGCAAAATGAACTGCTCGAACAACGACAAAAGAGGCACCGCAATAGCGATTTACGAGGATTCGCGCGGTTCCCGTATTAACGAGTCGATGGTCAAGGATTGAAATCAGTGAAAAGCATCGCGGCCTCATGCGCGCTGGAAGGATTTCTCGGTTATCAGACCTACGCCGTGCTCGGGGCCGGCTTGAGCGGGCGTGCGGCGACCGGGTTGCTGCGTTCGCTGGGCAAAGAGGTCTTCCTCTTCGATGACAACGCCGAACCCGGCGCCGAGCCGTTGACTAAGCTCTCGGCCGATGGCGTTCAACTTTTCTTAGGGGCGGACCTGGCGACCCCCGAATCGCTCGCCCCGGCCGAGGCACTCGTCGTCTCCCCCGGCGTGGCTCAGGATCACCCCATCGCCCATGAGGCGCGGCGGCGGGGCTTGCCGGTGCGGGCCGAGCTGGAGCTGGGCTGGCTGCGCCGCGGCGGGGCGCGGGTGGCGGCCGTCACCGGGACCAACGGCAAGACGACCGTCACGATGCTGATCCAGAAGCTGTGCGCGGACGCCGGCCGCCGTTCGGTCGCCGCAGGCAACATCGGCCTGCCGCTCAGCGAAGCCGTGCGCACGGACCCCGAGGACCTGGCCCGCACCGTCTTCGCAGTCGAGGTCAGCAGCTTCCAGCTCGAGACGATCGACGCGTTCCGCCCCGACTGGGCCGTGGTCCTGAACGTCACTCCCGACCACCTCGACCGCCACCCCACGATGGAACAATACGCCCGCGCCAAGCAGCGCCTGACCGCCCGCCAGGGACCCGACGACGTGCTGGTCGTCAACCAGGATGACGCGCGCTGCCTGGCCATCGGCGCGCGTGGCCGGGCGCGCGTGCGGCGCTTCTCGCTCGAGCGACCGGTCGAGGACGGCGCGTGGCTCGACGGCGACCTGATGATGCTCAAGCAACCAGGCGAGCGCCCGCGCCGGCTCATGGCGCTCGACGGGCTCAAACTGATCGGCCTGCACAACGTCGCCAACGCGATGGCGGCGGCCTGCGTGGCCCAGGCCATCGGGATCGACCGCAAACGGATCGCCGCCACGCTCGCCGCCTTTCACGCCGCGCCGCACCGGCTCGAGCCGGTCGGCGAGCGCGGCGGCGTCGCGTTCATCAACGACTCCAAGGCGACCAACCTGGGGGCGATGGCGCGGGCGGTCGAGTGCTTCACGGGCGGCATCCACCTGATCGCCGGCGGCCGCGACAAAAACAGCCCGTTTGCCACGATCACCGCCGAGCTGCACCGCCGCGTGCGGGCCGTCTACCTGATCGGCGAGGCCACCGCCGCGATGCAGGCCGCCTGGGGCGGCGAGGTCGAATGCCTGCGTTGCGAGACACTGGGCCGCGCCCTCGCCGAGGCCGCCGCCCGCGCCGCCGAGGGCGAAACCGTCCTCCTCTCCCCCGGCTGCGCCAGCTTCGATCAGTTCCACTCCTACGCCGACCGCGGCCGCCGATTCGCCGAAGCCGTCCAAGCCCTCATCCGACCCGCGAATCCCGAATAACCCCCCACGCAGCCCCGCGTTTAGTCCCGGCAGGGACGATTGCTTTCAGCCCGCCACGGAAGTGGCGAGAAATCATACCGATAACGAATCGGAGTCCCGTAGGGACGAATGCAAACCGGATTCTTGGGGGTTCCCTTTATGGTGGGGGCGGATTATGCCGGTTACCAGACCTGCGCGGCTTCGAGGGCATCGGCGAGTTCTTCGTCGCGGCGGCGGTACCCCTTTTCCGCCAGCTCGGCCAGCAGCGTCTCGGCCTTCGCGAGTTCGGCCCGGTCGCGGAAGAGGCGCGCGCGATTTAAAGATACACATCGGCCAGAAACAGCGGCATCGGCCCGCGCTCGGCAATCTCCTCGGCCTCCGCCAGGTCCGCCTGGCTCCCGGCCTTGTCGCCCGACCGAAACAGCACCCACGAACGCGTCAGCAGGCCGCGGGGAAGGTCGTCCATCATGCCCGACTCGCGGAGGCCGTCGACGGCGGCGGCGATGTGGTCATTGGTGGGGCGGGCATCTTGCCAGGCCGCCGGATCAGGAGCCTGCTCCATGAGCAACTCGCGAACCAGCGATGCGCGGGTCAGCGTGAGGTGGTCTAATCCGATCTCAAGTGGTGCGACAAGAGTTTGCCCTTCCGCCCACTCCAGCGTTTGCGTGGCGCGCTGGATCACGTCGCAGCAGGCGGCTTCGCAGTTGGGATTTTGGATTTGAGGTTTCAGATTGAGCCCGGCTTGCCACGTTGCTCGCTCGGCGGCCGCCAGCAGCAGGTCGCAGTAGCGGAAGCCGGGCCTCTCCCGTAGAGCCGGGGATACTCCCGCTGATACTCGGCCTGGATGGCTCCCGCCTCGACGAACCACCCGCGCGCCGCGTCACGACGGCCCGCATGGTGCAGAGCGTCGGCATGCTTTACGCGTTGCTTCACTCGCTCGAACGCGTCCCCGCTTCGGTCGGCAAACTCGACCGACCGCTCGCTGGAGGCCGCGGACACCTGACCCAGCATCAGCTCGAGCTCGCTCAGGTTGCCGGTGCGGATTGAAGCGTTTATCCAGTCCTTCTGCTCGATCGCCATTTCCAGTCTCGCTCGCATCGGCTCCAGCGCCTCGGTCAGCCGGCCCAGCGATCGCAGGTAGAAGGCCGCCTCGCTGAGCAGCCACGCCTGGTCGGCCTCCGAGAGCTTCGGCGACAGCCGCGACCACGGCCGCTCGAAGAAACACGCCACCGCCCCCAGGTTCGCGCCGCTCGCGCCGAGCCTCCTTATACTGTAGTATCCGTCGTTGCCCGTGCCCCGCAGGATACGATCGATGTAGACGTCAGCCAATGCCTGCGCGTGCAGCCCGGCCCGGCAGCCGTGAGCGACGGCTCGTGCTGGAGCGGCTCGATGCCGTCCAGGACCAGGAGCGCACGCCGTCCGGCCACGAGCTCGGCCAGCCGCGCGCCGCGATCGGCGGGCGAAACGGTCTGCGGGTCGGGGTCGCCGAAATGCTTGAGGGCGCGGGCGATGAACACGTCGGCCGAGGCCGACTGATCGGCATCCTCCCCCTCGCCCCGCGTCCCCTGACTATAGAACGACCAGTCGAAATACTCCTTGACGCCCTCCCAGCCGCCCCGGGCAAGACGATTCACCCACTCGGCCACCAGTGCCGTCTTACCCACCCCGCCCGAGGCCACCAGCGACACGATGTGAGTATGGGGACTATTCCACGCCCGCGTCAGCCCACCCAATTCCCGCGCGCGTCCGATCAATTTCCCGGCGGCGTGCCGGAGCAGTTTCGAGTCGGCAAACGGCCCGGACGGGGGCGCGGGCGGCGGAGATGTCTCACCGCTGGCTGCACGAGCTTCTTGGTGAATATGGAGCTCAAGATTCTCAGCCGTGATATCGCCAACGGCCTGCTGTTCAATCATCGTCCCTGAGTTGGAGGGGTTTGGGGCGGTCGGCGGAGGAGATGGCTGGCGACTGCGAAGATCCAGCCAACCGAACCACATCGCCGCCAGCCATGGCAGAACGATCGCGGGCCAACCGGTCTCAATGATCAGCCCGGCGACGGTATCCGGGTCCCATTGGACGTAGGCCTTCAGCCCCGGCGTAGCCGTCGCGATCATCGCAACGGCTACGCCGCTTCAGCGCGACGGCGATACCAGGAAGGTGGATGCAAACGATAGGTCACGACAAACACGACCAGCCCAAGGAACAAGAGCCACGACCATTTCACGGGGAGATAAAGCATGGCGACCGCCGCCGCCATCGCCACGATGGCCGTGATGAGCGAGACTAGCCACCAGCGATCGGGCGGGGTCGGTGGGCCGGATTGAGATGAGGTGTTGCTCATGGGGCCACCCTTATGAGGAATGGCAAGCGAAACAGCTCGACCGATCTCAGCACGATAACATAAAGCACGTTGTCATAAAAGGTTTAGCGGTCGCCGAAGCCGCAAGCCCAGCCTTTACCCAAGCGAAAAAAATGGTTGACGATCATTCAACGCCGAGCAAGGATGAGCCGCGTCGCCCTACTACAGGCATGGCCCCCATGGGCCCTAAACACGAGAGGAGCTGGAGATGAAGTTGAGGAAACTGCTTGCATTGGTGCTGCTTATCGCGGCTGTATCGTTTGTCGGGGTGGGTTGCCAGACCAACGGCGAAGATAAGAAGTCAGATCATCCGGCCTCGGAACACCCGTCGGAACATCCGGACCACGACCATGCGGACTCGGAACACCCGTCGGAACATCCGGACAAGTAACATCAGGGGTGAGATCTCCCGAAGTGATTCTCCGTCTCGGGACCGCGGATTGAGTTGCGCGGGGAAAGGAATGTCGTGAACTGGCGAAATTCAATTTTCGCGGTGATGGTCGTTTGCGCCGCGCTCACTGGATGCTCGACGGCGCGGGAGGTAGACCAAGCCGCGATCGACTCGGTGCCTTCCGTGCCCAGTGTCGTCACGGCCGATATACAGGCAGGCATCGAGAAACACATCGACGAGCAGACCCGTCTAGGCGGGGGATATTTCAGTGTTCCCTTTGAAGACGATGAACTGCGCCTGAAGCTGGTCCGCGTCCACACCGAGTACCTGGCCAACCTGGGCGCGCGCCGCCATTTTGCCTGCGTGGATCTGGCGAGCGCCGACGGAAATGTCTATGACGTGGATTTCTTCCTGGCTGGCGATCCCGGCGCGATGACCGTCACCGAAACCACCGTCCACAAGATCAACGGCCAACCGCTTTATGTCTGGAAGCAAGAGCGTGACAAGACGTGGCGGCGCGCTCCCGTTAAAGATGCGTCGCCGGGTCTGCTCGGGGTCATCCACGGTGACGACGAATTCGAGTTTCTGTATCGGGCGACGCTGCCCGAGATGACCGAAACCGCCCGCATGTGGATTCCTCTGCCCACCACGGACCAATTCCAGACGGTGGAGGTAAAGTCTATCACCGCTCCGGGCGAGCGCGAGACCCTGTGGGATAAGGAATATGGAAACAGGATCCTGTTCCTGACGCTTAGCCCGGAAGACAGCGGGGAAACCGTCGAAATCCGCTTCCAGGCGCAGCGCCGTGAAAAGGGCGTTTATCAAGCCAATACGCCGGCCCCCGAGGCATTCCTTGAACCGGAACGTCTGGTGCCGGCCAATGACGAATTCCACGGCATCGCCACGAAAGTCGTCGAAGGCAAGGAGGGCGACTTGGTGCGCGCCCGCGCTCTCTACGACCACGTCATCGACCGCATGCGTTACATGAAGTATGGCGACGGCTGGGGGAAGGGCGATGCCGTCTATGCGTGCGACGCGAAGACCGGCAACTGCACGGATTTTCACTCCTACTTCATTGCGTTGTCGAGGTCCGTCGGCATCCCCGCGCGTTTCGCCATCGGCACGTCAATCCCTTCGGAAAGGAATGACGGCGGCATCGACGGCTACCACTGCTGGGCGGAGTTCTACACCGACGGCAGGTGGTGGCCCATTGACATCAGCGAAGGCGACAAGTGTTCGGGCCTGGCGGGCTATTACTTCGGCCACCATCCGGCAAACCGTTTCGAACTCAGCCGCGGCCGCGACCTTGTGGTTGATCCAAGCCCGGAATCCGGTCCGATCAACTTCCTCGCCTACCCCGTGCTGGAAGTAGGCGGTAAGCCGGTGAAAGTGAAAGTCGAGTTTTCCTTCAATCGAAGCGAATCTAGCTAGCCGCCACGAACTGAAGAATCCCACTTAATCCATGTCGTTGGCTTTGGACTGCGCCGTGACGTTCATCACGGTAAAAATCGGTATTCCCCTGACCGGAGATCCAACAAAACCGGTTCGCGCCCCGTTCTAGGAAACCAACGGCGTCTCCAGGATGCGGCGGCGGGCTTGGGCCGGGGTTAGGCCTGCTTCGCGCAGCGCGCGCAGTGAATAGGAGCCGACGCGTTTGGACATGCGCCGGCCCTCGGCGTCGGCGACCAGCGGGACGTGCGAGTAGGCGGGCTCGGGCAAACCCAGTGCGCGCATCACGGCAAGTTGGCGCGGAGTCGAGCTCAGCAGGTCCGCGCCGCGCAGCACGTGGGTGATCCCCATCACGGCGTCATCCACCGCGCAGGCCAACTGATACGCCCACAACCCGTCGCGCCGCCGGACGATAAAGTCGCCGCAAGAGCGATCGAGATGAAAGCTTTGGGGACCGCATGAGTCGTCGGTAAACGCCACCTCCGGGGCTCGATCGACGCGGAACCGGACGGCGGCCCCCAGCTGATGGGCCTGCTGGGTCCGTGGGTCTTTGTCGCGGCAGGCGCCGGGATAGACCGGTTCGTCGCCTTCGCCGTGCGGCGCGCTGGCTTCGCGCAGGTCCTTGCGGCTGCACGTGCACGGGAACGTCAGTCCCTCGCGGTCGAGCCGGTCCAGTGCCGCCTGGTAGATGTTACCGCGCTCGGATTGACGATACGGCCCCGCCGGCCCCCCGACGTCGGGTCCCTCGTCCCAATCCATGCCCAGCCAGCTCAGGTCCTCGATCATGCGCGCCTCGGCGCCGGGTGCGCTGCGCGGCCCGTCCAGATCCTCGATGCGCAGAATGAACGTCCCGCCCCGGCGCCGGCAATCCTTCCAGGCCACCCACGCCGTGCGCAGGTTGCCCAGGTGCAAGTCGCCGGTGGGACTGGGCGCATAGCGGCAGGCGGGTCGTTCGCGGGGGACGGGCCGCAGTCGGGTGGGGAGGTTATCCGGGTCCATGCGCTTCACGCCCTCCGGCATTCGGGGCGCGCCAGAATGTCGAGCACGCCCTCGATCTGGGGTCGCGGGGCGATGTAGTCGGCGACGGCCTTGATTTCCTCGTGGGCGTTGGCCGGACAGGCAAAAAAGCCCACCGCCCGCCGCAGAGGCAGGTCCCCCACCGTGTCGCCGATGCCCGCGGTTTGCTCGCGCGAGACGCCCAGTTCGGCTTGCAGCATCTCAAGTGCCCGGCCCTTGTTCACGCCCTTCAGTGAGCAATTGAGGTACAGGTGCGAGGCGTTGATCAGGAGTTCCGGCCCCCCGCGTTCGCGCAGATATGCCTCGATGCGCTCCTGGATCGTACCGAATACTTCAACGTTTTCCGAAAAGATCGAGACCTGGGCCTCCTTGCCGAATTGCAGAATGGCATCGGGGAAGGACGGCAGGACCTCGGTTTCGATAAAGGCCCGCACCGTGCGCATGCCGAGCAGTTTCTCCTCGCTGACGCCGGGCGCATATCGGGCGCGGTTGCCGGTCAGGCTGTAGAAGACGGCCCCGTTCTCGGCGATGGCCGGCGCGCGCACGTCGAGCAGTTTCATCAACAACTCGACGTAGGGTTGGGGCCGGCCGGTGCACAGGGTCATCGGGGCGAGCGCGCCTCGACCGGCGTTGGCCTCCCGCACCCGGCGGGCAAATTCCAAGAACGCCTCCATGTCCCAAGCGACCGAAGCCTCGCTGCTCAAACAGCCGTCGATGTCGCTAATGATCCACTTGATGCCCATCAAGACCAGACCTCCGTCGGCGATGTGCTCACGTCCCGTTTTATAGCGGCCCGCGGGCCTGTGTGGCAATACACTTCTGGAGCTTTCGCGATAAGCGGGTGGATCTCACGAAGCCGTGAGGTCCACCCGTCGAAGTTGGGCCTCAGAGCCTCCTCGTCGTTCGATTGACAATTTGTCGCTCTAGGGTCCACCTGGCCTATTGATACAGCTCCCCGTAGACTGCCTGGTTGCGGGTGCCTTGGATGGAGTGGTTGGGAGCTTGGGCTTGGTTTTGGGGGGCACCGTGTAGGCCGTTCCAGGTTAGGGCTTTGGGGAATGGCGAGGCGTGGATCAGCGAGCGCGTGGGGCGCGGGTAGTCCGCCAGCGGCTCGGCGCTCAGGGCGTGGACGCCGCCGTTTTTGGTGGCGATGACGATCTCGGCAAGGTTGTTTAACGTCCAGGAGCCGGCGGCATGGGTCGAGTCGGCGTTGCCGATCTGGGCGGTGTGGCGCAGCGTATCGCCCGGGTTGGCCTGGCCGTCCATTCCTGGGTTGTCGTGCAAGGCGTCGGCAATCGAGAGTTGCACTTAAAGGTTTAATTTATAATGATTAATTAGTATATCGTTTATCATAAAGCTGTATGGGTGTCTATGATTTGCATGCGCTCAACCTCCAATGGTCATCATCAAGTCCTGGGCATGAATTATCGTAACCGAGAACTGGTTGCGGCCCACAATCCAAAACGCGCGATCGCTCAAGCGAATGACAAGATCGCCTCCAAACAGCTCTTGTTTCAGCAAGCTATCCAGGTTCCGGCCTTGATCGCGGCCATACGGGTTCCATCCGACGTCGAAAGGGTCTATCCCGCCCTGGTCCGCTCGGAGAAAGGGTTTGTCGTCAAGCCCGCGCGGTCGGCCCAGGGGCGCGGCGTGATCCCCTTTTCAAGGGCCCTGGCCGAGCGGGTCTTGCCTCATCAAGGCGAACCGCTCACCCGGCGAGCATTCCGATACTACATTAGCCGGATCCTTCACGGAGAATTCTCATTCGGGCGTCCCATGGATGCGGCACTCGTCGAACAACGCATCCGGCCCGACGAGTCTTGGATCATGTCGGACCTTCCGGGACCACCGGACTTGCGCATCATCGTGCTTCACGGACGACCGGTGATGGCAATGGCCCGGCTGCCGACGCTGATCTCCGCGGGCCGGGCCAATCTCCACCGCGGGGCGGTCGGCCTGGGGATTGACCTGGAGTCCGGCACGAGCACTCATGCCATCTGGCGAGAGCAACCGGTGACGCATCATCCTGATTCGGGACTGGCGCTACGGGGCTTGAGGGTCGCGGGCTTCGAGGAATGTCTTAATTTGACGGTCCGTTGCGCCCAAGCGTTGCCGCTGGGCTATATGGGCGTGGACATCATGCGTGACAAGAATGACGGACCGTACGTCATTGAGTTGAATGCCCGTCCAGGGCTCGCCATCCAGCTCGCAAACCAGAGAGGTTTAGGAGCCGTATGCCACGGTTAAACCGAAATATTCTTTGTAACTCGACCAAGTGTCTTGTTTCCGAACAGCCGTGGGTGTGTGCGGGGAGAACCGCCCTCCGCGCCGGTTTGGTTTTACCTTTTATGATGCTGCTAAGTCTTGGCCTGGCGGGCTGTCAGAAGGGAAAGGCCATCGAAGCCGATTTTAAGACGGCCCAGTGGGATTCCTTGCCATCCGATGAGCAAATCGCGCCCCGGTATCAACAGGCCAGAGATTACATGGAACAGGCGCAATGGACACTGGCCGAGGAAATGTTGCGCGATCTGGCGCAAGGTGAGCCATCCAACCCGGCCTATCGGAACGATCTTGGGGTCTGTTTGCTCAAGATGGAACGGTTTAAAAAGGCTGATAAGGCATTTCAGCCGAGGTGTGTTGTGGAGCCGTGTCGGAGACGCGCAGCGAGCTGAGCGGGCCTATCGCGAGGCCCTTTGGATCAACTCTCATTACCCCGATGCGCTCTTTAATTTGGGGCTTTTGTTGCAAAAGGAAGGCAGACCTCTAGAAGCGAAAGAGGCTTATGAACAACTTATTTCCCTTACGCGAGCGGCCCGATTCTTTAAGGCGTATTATAATCTCGGTGTGCTGGCGGCGGAGCGCGAGGACTGGCAAAACGCGATCCAGTACTACGAACAGTGGAGTGTACCAGCTTTTTGAGACAGGAAGTTAAGCTTGTTGCCGAATCCGTCCGGGCGATTCGAGCCCGTCGCGGTTTGGATTTTCCAAGGCATGGGGAGCAGCTCGGAACGGTCGATGGGTGAGAAGGATGGAGTGAGCGCCCCACCCTCTCGGCGACCGTTCGTCGCAGTCCGACCGGCTATCCCTGGCTTCTTAGTCGATCCTGAAAAAGCCCCGCTCAAGACGTTTCTTGATCGCACCGGGCTGGCCCAGGGCCGGATGTTCCATGATGCGCTGTGGGGCTGGGAGATTTTGGGTGGCGCAAAGCAGTCGGCAGCGTATAATAGAGAGGAGCAACCCCCGCCGCCGGGTCAGATCGTCCAACTGACCGGGAAGCGGGGACGGCCTCGAACCGTGAAGCGGCTGGGGGCCGACGATCTCCACGGGGTCGATCATGGGTAAAACAACGGAGATGCGGGTCGGATTCGTGCGGATAAAACTGGTCGTCGAGAACAAATGGCGGGCGTCATGGTGGGACGCGGTAACCCAGCGTCATATCCGTCAGATGTTGCCAGTCACCCGGCTGGCCGACGCCAAGGCCGAGGCCGAAGCGATCAACCAGGGCCTCCTGCAGGGCCACGGGTTCCGGGGCCGGATGCGGGGTGGCGCGGATCATGGCGTCGATCTGTCCATCAGGGACGCGGTGCTCGGGGCGATCAGAAACAACGACGCCAACCCCGACACCCGGCGGCATTATCTGGACCAGTTCAACCGCTTCGCCGATTATCTGAGTCCGGCGGCAAAACCTTGCGCATGATACGTTGCGCCACCGTCTGCGAGTGGTGCGCATGGTCGCAAAATACATGGCTCGGACATGGCCGGATCAGTATCGGGACGTGACGGTCGCGATCCGGCTCAAGCGGGCCGCACCGGAGGAGAAGAACGCCGCCGATTTGATCTTGTCGCCTGCCCAGATTTGTGAGCTGATCGATTGGCTTGAGACTGATTGGTCAGAGGAACACCAGCCCGCCCCTGGTCGCTACGCGGCGGCGCGCAGCTTCCCGGCTTTGGCGATCGTGGCGCGGTTGCAAGGTTGGTGCGGCCTTCGGATGATGGAGGCCGGTTATATCCGCGAACAGGACGTCGACTTTGCGCGAGGGACGCTGAGCGTGGTCGAAAGCACTGCGCATCGGCCCAAGAATCTGGCAAGCTGGCGGGGTGGATTCGGTCCCTGGAGGTGCGCCACCCCGAAGGCTATCTATTCTTCCCCAACCAGTCGAAAGCCAGGACGGGCAAGGCGGGGGGCTATAGCCACAACGCCCTCATGGTGCGGTGGGGCGACGCCTTGGCCCGCGCGCGGCGGTCCGGTCTGGAGCTTCCCGGCCAATTCGTCGCCAGGCGGTTGAGGGCGTCCTTCATCACTGTGCTGCGGGGCATGGGGGTCGATACGGACATCCTGAGAAAGTACGTCGGCCACGCCCCCGAAACGATGTTGGCGGCGCACTACCTCATGATCGATCTGGAGAGGATGAGGACGGTGGCCGAGCACGCCCAGCGGCTGGTCGAAACCCATGCCGAGAAGGTGCGGGCCGGGGGCCGGACGGGGACCGCACTAACATCTAACTAACATCGCAAAAATGGGGAGCATTGATTTGACTGGACTTAAAAAAAGACATCATGTGACGAATCCTCACCTGACACTCGGACCATGGTTGCCCGGACTGTTCATCCTCGGCGCTTTGGGGTTGCTGGCTGGTTGTGCGTCGCTCGAAACTCGTGAGGCGCTCGTTACTCCCCCCGTACCCGACAATGTCGTCTTTACGATCAACGGCTTACCCGTGACTCGAGATGAGCTGGAGGCCGAGGTCCAGCTCGTCAAGGATGAAGCCCCGCCGTGGATCGAAGAAAAGGAGCTCCGGGGGATGCTCCCGGAGATACGCAAGGAAGCGCGCAACCGGTTGATTTATGAGCGACTCATCAACGCGGAACTTGAGAAGCACGGCATCCATCCAACCGACGAGCAGGTCGAAGAAGAATACAAGGTCATGGAGGAGTACTACGATGCGCACAGCATTCCACTGGACACGGTGATCGAGTTCCAAGCGGGCAACAGCGACGGGTTGCGCCAGGCCATTCACGACCAGCTCGCCGTGGACGCCCTATGGGACACTCTGCTGGGTTTGGAGGAACCGACCGAGGAACAATGCCGCAAGTTTCACGAGAGGAATCGTAAACAGTACGTCCTCCCCGAAGCGGTACGCCTCCATGAGATATGGGTGGGGGTCCCGCCCGATGAGGTACTCGAACCCGACGAGCAGCGGCGATTGCGCGCCAATATCCAGTCCCTGCGCGAGCGCTGGGAGGCGGGGACGCCCTTCGCCGAGTTGGCCCGGGAAGCTTCCGACGGCCCCTTCGCCGCGAAAGGGGGTGAAATCGGCTGGGTCCCCCGTGAAGTCGACCTCCCCCCCGAAGTGATTGAGGCCGCATTCGCCCAGCAAATCGATGAGATCGGCCCGGTCGTGGAATCACAGTTCGGTTTTCACCTCTTGTGGGTGTCCGAACACCGGTCTGAACGGCAGGTCCCTTACGAGGAGGTCGCCGCCATCGTCTCACGCGATTTCAAACGGACCCGCCGTGATCGCGATTCCCAAAAGTTCTACCAGAAGATGCGCCGCCGGGCCGAAATCATCGATTACTGAAGTCCTCGCGAACACGAACGGGCAAGACCCGGCCAGGGGCCGACTTTTTCTCGCGTCCCTTTACCTGTTCACGGGGCGTTATCGCTTTTTCAGTTCGTGGTATATCGCCCTTTCCCTGGCCCGTTTCCAGTCGCGATGGTAGGCGTAATACTTACGCGTGTTATACAGGGGCAGGGGGTCCCTCGGCCTGTAATGACTCCGCGTGGCGCGTTTGTGATTAAGAACGCCGGAATCGCCGTGCCCATGCCCATGGGAGTGGTAGTCGTAATGCCGCGACGCGCCGTAATACGGCCGGTGGCCCGCGTGGGAATCATCCTCGCGCCATTCGATGCCGAACAACATCGGGTCCGGCGGCGAGAGCGACAGGGCCGCCTGGGCCTTGGCCATCTTCATCAGCGGCTCCTCCGAGACGCCGTAAGCCTCGATCGTCACCTTCTCGCTGATCGGCATGATCGAGGGGTCGGCGAACTTAATCCGGATGGTTCCACCACCCCCGGCCCACACGGCCGCCGTAAACGTGAACAGCGCAATGGCCGTTAAATACCTCATCGTTCCGTCCCTCCATTTAGGTTGAAAATATCCATTCGCTCCCTACTCTTCTTGAATAGGAGACCAGCGAACGGACCCATCTTGTAAGACGTCCTTGCCTGTGCGGGGATTCATGAGCAGTATACCGAACACCCCCCATCGGCCGCAAGTGTAATTACTCGATTGAACCCTTCGCCCCCCCAGGTTCGCGATCAGCCTGATTCGACGCTGCTGCTGTCCGCGCCTTGGAGCAGGCTTGATTATTACGAACGGGTCGATTCGACCCAGACGTTGGCCGCGCGGCGGGCGGCGACGGGTGAGCCGCTGTGGGGGCGCGTCCTGTGGGCCGAACGGCAAACGGCGGGCCGCGGGCGCCGGAGTCGCGCGTGGGTCTCCGCCCTCGGCGGGCTCTACGTGACGCTTGGCCTGCCCCACGCGATGGACTGGCCCCCCAGACGCTTGGGATGGTTGCCCCTGACCGCGGCACTGAGTTGCGTCGAGACGCTGGCCGACCTGTTCGGCGTCGACGCCCGCGTGAAATGGCCCAACGACGTCTATCTGGAGGGGGCCAAACTGGGTGGATTCCTGGGAGAGGTCCTCACGCCCCCCGCCGGCGCGGGCCGCCCCGCCTCCGCCGGGGACCTTTACCTGATGGGCATGGGCCTGAACTGGCTCAACGACCTCTCGATCCTCGACGGCGACGGGGTGCCCGCCACCCATCTTGGCGAGCACGTCTCATCGCTCACACTGGGGGACCGCGAAACTTTTTTGCATCAGTGGCTGGACCGGCTCGCGCGGCACCAGGCTGGGATGATCGCCAACCACGAGGCCGCGATCCGGGAATTAACAGCCCAGGTCGAAGCCATCCTGTGGTGCCGAGGCCGCCGGGTGGAGTTGGAGGAGACCGAACAGGGACGCCAGGAGGGCGTCCTGCTGGGCTTGGGCCCCGACGCCACCGCACGGATCGAACGGCCCGACGGAAGTGTCGTCGACGTCCATTGCGGCCGGCAGGCGCCGGGGGAGAACGAGTAGTCTTTCGAGATATCCGACCCGCCGCCCTCGATATTTCCCATTCTAAAATCGATCTGAATCGCTATGATGATTTCTCCTCGCGGGTTGCGATTTGAACCGGCGGAAGGGTTGAGGGAGATGAAGCGGACAAGTCTCATCGACGGCCGGCTCTGTTTGGCATGGGTCATCCTGCTGGGGGCATGTATGTTGCCGGGCCTCCCGACGGCGTTCGCCCAGGGTCAGGGGGGATCCGCCGAGCCTGTCGCCCAAGCGGGCCAAGTGGCGCATGCCGACTCACCGGCGGCTTCACCGCCGGCGGATCGCTACGCCGGCTGGGAGATGGGGCGCAGGGTCAACTTCGGCATTAAACTGTGCCTCATCGGCATGTTGGTCGTGATGGTCGTGTTGGCGCTCATCGCGAGTTTCACGACGGTCCTGGCCAGGATGGATCAAGGCCCACCGCCCGCGAGCGAGGGGGCCGCTCCGAGCGCCCCCCATCCGCCGCCGGCGCGGGGCGAACCGAGCTTGGACCCGGTAACGGTGGCCGTGATCACCGCCGCGGTCACCGTCGCCGCGGGAGGTCGTCCGATACGGGTGCGCGGCATCAGAGAGAACGTTTCTCGATGAGAAACAAGAGGGATATCTGAATGAAACTACGGGTGACGGTCAATGGGGCTGCGTATGACGTAGACGTCGAGTTTTTGGAAGAAGGCGAAGAGGTTCGGCCCGCGGCGCCATCGCCCGCGCCGAGGACCCGTCCGCCCCAGACGCCCGCCGCGCCGCCCAGCACCCCGGCCGGTAAGACATTCGAAAGCCCCATCCCCGGCAATGTCATTGAAATCAAGGTCACGGTCGGCCAACGGGTCCAGCTCAACGAGACCGTTTTGGTGATCGACGCCATGAAGATGAACACCCCGGTGGCGTCGACCATCGCGGGCGCGGTCAAGCGTATCCTGGTCAACCCCGGCGACGCCGTGAAAATGGGCCAGCCGCTCATCGAATTTGAATAAGCGCGGGAGAGCGATGATGAGCCCCAACCGAATCCGGTCCTGGCGAGGGATTGTCGCCGTTTCGATCTTGGTTCTTCTGGCCCATGCGCGCGCGGAAGAAGAGCCGTCCGCCCCGCCCGACGCGTTCGATCCCAAAGCCGAGGGCATCCTGCGCGAGGCAACCGACGCCCTTGCCCAGGCCAAGACGCTGACGTTTAACTGTCACTCCAAGATCGTGACCCGCGTGCGAGAGATGAGCCAGGAAGTGACCGAGTCCTACAGCGTGGCGCTGAAACGTCCCAATCGAGTCGCGGTGTCGTCGCAGGCGGTCATGACCGGCTTCACAATCATCAGTGACGGCAAACATTCCTATATTCTTTCCAAGGGGGGGACTCGCCATCATGAGATCGGGCCGTTTAAAAACATGGATGAATTGGCGGGGAAAAATTCGCCCGTGTTGAATGGGGGTTCCTTCAACGCCATGGTCTTCCTGCTGCCATGCCTGGGCGAGCATCCTTACGACCTGATCATGGACGGCGTCATCAAGAGCGAGTGCTTGGGCGAGGAGACGATCGATGACCGGCCATGTCATCACATGAGGTATTATCAGGAGGGATTCGACTGGGACATTTGGATCACGATGGAAAGCCCGCCGCTGATCCGCCGCGTCCGGCCCGACATGACAAAACGTCTCGCACGAACACGGATAACCCTGCCCAATACGACCGAATCGGACCGCGCGCGGACGGACTTCGAGGTGAACTACACGGATTGGGCGATCGACGTGGAGATTCCCGATGAGCGTTTTCAATTCACTCCTCCCGCGGGGGCGCGGAATCTTGATGACGTTCCCGAAGAACCTCAGTGGAAGGATCCCGCCGAGGAATTGGTCGGCAAGCCCGCCCCGGCGCTCGAACTCGAGTTGCTCGACGGGGGCCGGTTCGATCTGGCGTCGCACAAGGGTAAGAACATCGTCATCCTGGACTTCTGGGCCAGTTGGTGCGGTCCGTGCATTAGGGGCCTGCCGATGGTGGCCGGGGTCGCCGAGGAATTCCGCGATCGCGGCGTCGTCCTTTACGCGGTCAACGAGGGCGAAAGCGCCAACGTCGCCCGTCGTCTCTTGGAGGATTTGGAATTGGATCTCAACGCGGCGCTCGACACCGATAGCAAGGGGAGCGATCCCTTTTTCGTCCGAGGCATCCCGCAGACGGTCATCATCGACAAAGAGGGGATCGTTCGAAACGTTCACGTCGGCTTCTCACCGGCGATGAAGGATATTATAGCCGGCGAGTTGAACACCATTCTCACGGGGGACGATCCGGGCGCGTAGAGGCGCGGTAAAAGACAACGTTTATGGATGTTCTAGCCGAATTCTTCGCAAACTCCGGGATCCATCACATCGTCTGGCAACAGGTTTGCATGGTTCTGCTCGGCCTGTTGCTTATTTACCTGGCCGTCACCAAGGGGTACGAGCCATTGCTGTTGGTGCCGATCGGGTTTGGCGTGATCGTGGGCAACATGCCTTACGGTCCGGGGGACCACCTGAGCGTTTACGATGAGGGGACGGTCTTTTGGTACCTCTATTATCTGATCGAGCACGAAATCCTGCCGCCGCTGATCTTCATGGGCGTTGGGGCGCTGACCGATTTCAGCGCGCTGATTTCTAATCCGCGCTTGGTCCTGCTGGGGGCGGCCGCGCAGGCCGGCGTGTTCATCACACTGGTGGGGGCGATCCTGTTGGGATTCTCTCTGCCCGCCGCCGCCGCGATCGGCATCATCGGCGGGGCCGACGGACCGACCTCCATTTTCATCGCCTCCAAAATGGCCCCCGACATGCTCGGCGCCATCGCCATCTCGGCTTACAGTTACATGTCGCTGGTGCCGGTGATTCAACCGCCCATCATGCGGCTGCTCACCACGCGCGAGGAACGGCTGATTCGCATGGCGCCGCCGCGCCCCGTCTCGCCGCGACTGCTCATTCTGTTCCCGATCGGCGGGTTCCTGATCACCGCGTTGATCATTCCGTCGGCCCTGGTGCTGCTGGGCTTTCTGTTCTTGGGTAATCTGCTGCGCGTCAGCGGCGTGACCGACCGGCTGGCCAAGACCGTCGGCGGCCCGTTCATCGACTCGGTGACGATCCTACTCGGATTCTGCGTGGGCCTGGGGACCGTTTGGCATAAATTCCTTAACCCCGACACGCTGAAGATATTCGTGCTCGGGGCGTTCGCGTTCGCCGTCGCCACCGCCTCGGGGGTGCTGTTCGCGAAATTGATGAACGTTTTCAGCAAAGAGAAAATCAACCCACTGCTGGGCAGCGCGGGGGTCTCGGCGGTACCGATGGCCGCGCGCGTTAGCCAGCAGATGGCCAGCAAGGAAGATCCCAACAACTATTTGATCATGCACGCGATGGCGCCGAACGTGGCTGGGGTGATCGGGACGGCGGTGGCCGCCGGCGTTTTTATCGCGATGTTGAACTAACGCCTCGTGATCTCCATGTGGTCTTTTCATCATATTCGCGGTGACCGGGATTTGGCCGCTCTCAATGGTGGGCCGCGGTCTCGGCGCGCGTGGTGGATGAGGGGTCGCCTGATTTTTTGTTTTCTGCCGGGTTTCATTTTCATGATCACGGCGGCTTCCTCGGTCCTCGCCGAACAAGCCGTAACGGGCGAGACCTCTTACGCGTATTTGGGGCGTCTCTTGAATCAACGGATTCAAGAGATGGATTGGGGCGGCGGGAAGCTCCGCGCACTCGTCGAGGATGCCGAATTGCCCATCCGCGCGCTGGCCATCAATGAAAACGAAATGGTGCGGGGGGGACGCCTGGCGCAAGTCATCACGACGGCGGCTATCTTGGACCGGCTGGGGCCGGGTTACCGATTCGCCACCGAACTTTGCCTGGCGGGCGAGTTGGAAGGTGAAACGTTTAAGGGGGCGGTGATCATCCGCGGCAACGGCGACCCTTCGCTCTCGGCCCGTTTCATGACGGAGAAATACCAGGTTTGGGAACTCTTTGATCAATGGGCGGATGTCATCGCGGGCGAGGGGATCCGGACGATCGAAGGCCCACTGGTCGCCGATGCCTCGGCGTTCGATCAGCACTGGTTGGCGCCCGGCTGGCCCATCGAACGGCTCGGTGAGCCCGACCTGCCCAGCGTCTCGGCGCTCAACTTCAATCACAACTGCATCGATGTTTTTTGGCGAAGCGGCCAGAAAGCCCACGGGCCCGCCGAATTCGTCGTGTTTCCCGACCTGCCCGATTACCTTTTTATCACAAGCAACGTGCTGCTGAGCGACTCGCCGCGACGCCCGCGCACGTACCGGCGTGTTCCGGAGGGCAACTTGATCGCGGTCGGCGGCGACCATAAGGTCCGAACCGAAGCGCATGATCGCGCGGCCATCGAAGACCCGGCGCGCTATCTGATCGAAGCCTTCGGCAAGCGGCTGGCGCTCAAGGAGATTGAACACCAAGGCGAAATGGGGACCAGCTTTTCGCTCATGCCGGGGGAGATTCGCCATCCGGTGAACCCGATTCGGATCCAAGCTTCGCCCCCCCTCGCCGAACTGCTGGAGTTGATGGCGCGCCACGACCTGACCCTGAACGCGGAAACGGCGTTCAAGGCGCTCGGCCGGCGCCACGGGCGCGCTCGTCAACCGGGGAGCTTCGAGTTGGGGGCCCAGGCCGTCCGGGCCTTCACCGATAAGCTGCGACTGGGTGGAGGGGCGCCGTTCATCACCGATGGGTCGGGCCGCTCGCGATTGAACCGGTTAAGCGCCGAGCATTTGATCCAGGTGATGCGCCGGATGTTCAAACGGCTGGCGGGCGAGGACTATCGCCGGCTCTTTCCGCAAGCGGGCAGCGAGGGAATCCTGGCCGACCGTTTCGGGATGGATCGGCGGGAGACGGCGTTCGACATTGAGGAGACCTCTTCAGAGGGACCGTCTCCGCCGATATCGCCTCCGCCGGTTTGGGCGATCGCCGGCTCCGAAGAAGGCGCCGCGGGCGTGGCCGGTTGGGTCCGCACGGCCCACGGCCGTGAACTCCTGTTCGCCCTGATGGTCGACGACTCAACAGCGCCCCCGGCGGTTCTGAACTCGAACCTGGACCGGTTGGTTCTGGAGATGAGCGCGTTCGGGATGAGGTGAACCGACGAAGGATGGATTCCTGAGTGGTGAGCGCCTGTCGATCTCAAGAGGCTCCTCAGAGGGGGCACGGCCTGTAAGGGTTCATTGCTACCCGTTTGAGGGAGTCCTCCGAGCCTGATTTCGTCCTCGAAGGCCTTCATGCGCCGCCATCTTCAACGCACGCTTTACTGGTTGCTCCCCGCCTTGGTTTATCTCTACGCGGTGGGGAGGACGCCGTGGGTGGATGGGCGCGACCTGCTGGGGACGCCCGATGCGGTGGAATACACCTTTCTGGCCGAACGACTGGCTGGCCTTCAGCCGCCGCTGATCGGCATCGGGCTGCACGACTATCCCTCCCGCTACCCGCTCGCATTTCCGTTGCTGCTCGTTCCCTTCGTCTGGCTTTTTGGGTTCGACGTGACGGCGCTGTTTTGGGGCTCGGCGCTGTTTGGGTTGGTGGCGGTCGTGATGCTTGCGCGGGTGGGGGCCTGGATGACCGGCTCGCGGCTGGCCGGGGGGCTGGCGGCGTTGTTTTGGTCACTGCATCCCCAAACCGTCGTCGCCGCCACCGGGACCATGAGCGAAACGGCCCTGGTGATGATGTGGTTGGTCATGTTGGAGCTGGCGCGGCCCTGGATCGATCGCGCCGAGGGGGGCGGCCTACTTCGCGCAGTCCTGCTCGGCTTGGCACTGGGATGGCTTACCATCGCCAAGACTCCGTTTTTCTATTGGGCGGCCGCGATGACGATCGTTGTCGGGCTGCGAGCCGCCGGCCAAAAGCGCTGGGGGCCGTTGATCGGGCTCATCGCCGCCGGCCTGACCTGCGCCGTTGGCGACGCGCTCTATCGCCGCTGGGCATTTGGCGTCTGGGGCATGAATGGCTATGAGTACTGGTTCCCCAAGGTCTACACCAGGTTGACCGAGACCTTTCATCCCAAGTACCTGATTCATCCGTGGTCAGAGACGGCGCAGGCGGGGAACCTTGCCTATTATGGTCGCATGTTGGTCGGCCGGACGCACGATTTCCACGGGGTCTACATGGCCTTGGCCGCCGGCGCCGCGCTGGTTTGCCTCGTTTGGCCGTGGCGGCGAGGTCGTCCCCGTGGGATGGTGACGCGCCTGATGGCCGGATGGGCACTGGTCGGCGTCCTGTTCATGGGCCTGTATTTCTTCCAATCGCAACGGTTCGCGCACCTCTGGGTCCCGCTGATCGACCTGTTGGCGGCCTGGGGGCTGACGCGCGGGTGGGCCTGGGCATGGCTGCGGCGTGGCTGGGCTGGGCGGATCGGTCTGCACAAGTGGGCGCGGGTCTTTCTGGTTTTCGGCGCGCTGGTGATCACGCGCGGGGAGTTCCGTCGCGTCGAGGGAATCCATCATACCCCGCAGGCCCGCGCGCGGGTATCCGCCAGGGTTCGGCTCCGCCCGTTGTTGGATCAGGTACCCCAAGACGCGTGGCTGCTGAGCAATTATCGCGTCCCATTCGTCGATCAACTCCGTCCCCACCCCGGCCCGACCGGCGCGCTCCACGCCTACGACCTGGACTACGCATGGATGAACACCCACGCCTACGCCATCTGGGAACTGGGGCTGAAGCCTCATCGGCCACGGCCCGTCATGGCCGCCTGGTCGGCCTTCATACCCGCGGGATGGAAGGCATTCCCCACCATGCTGATCGACCCCGAAGCCCAGTGGATGCTCCCCCCCGACCAGCGCCAAACGCTCTACACCCAACCCCTCTACCTCCTCATCAGCGATCCCCCCTATTCGCCCCAAACGGGCCGCCGGATGCGCGAGACCATCTGGCCCATGCTGAAAGCCGAAGCCCAGGTCGAGGAAGTTGGCCGGTCGGGTGATTTCGGGATCTTTCGGATATCGGGTTTGAACCCGACCCTAGACTTCCCCCCGCCCCCAACGTTATAAATAATGGGTTTGGAAGAATGATGAGGAGTTGTTCTAAAGCCCTTGTGAGCCGTCTGGGCGGATGCTTATTGGTTGCGCTGGTCTGTCTGGCGCGGCCGGCCCAGGGCGACCGGATTCGGACGGTCGACGGACGGATCATCGAAGGGGTCATCACCGCGCGGGAGATCGGGGCCGGGGGCCGCGAGGTTCTGAAGATTCGCATCGGCCGAACGATCATCGGCCTGCCGGTTGAAAAAATCGAATACATCGCCGAGGCCATGCCCGGCGAGAACGCGATGTTACTCGCCCGCGACGCCTTTCAGGTCGGTCGCATGGACGAAGGGGTCGAGCGGATGGCCGAAGCGCTTGACCTGGAAGGCCCCGCCGGCGGGGTGGGCTCGCTGCTGCTCAATCATGGCGAAAAGCTGCTGGGGGCCGTCCCGGCCATGGGAAACGCAAACCGCGCCGCCCTGAGCCGCTGCCTGCTCGCGCTCGAGGGCATCCGCATGGCCCGCCAGGACGACTTGACCGCCATTCGGATCCCGTTGCACCTGGCCCTGGACCAGCGCGAAGAAGCCAACGACCTGCTCGACCGCCTCGGCGGTGATTACTTCCCGACCCACCTCTCCACGCGCGATCGGCTCTCGGAGTGGCTGCTCCAAGCGGTCGATGCGTCGGCCGAGGAGGGTGGCTTCGACCGGGCACTGGAGGCCGTGGAGGATCTGGGGCGGATTAACCCGGCATTGGCGGAGGGCCGCCGGATCCAACTCCATTTGCAGATCGCCTGGAATGCGCGCGATGAGCGGCGCTACGGCGACGCGCTTGACGTCTACGTGCGTCACGTCCTCGATGAAGCCCCGCTTATCGCGCGTGACCGCATTCTGATCACGCTGACGACCGCTGAACGCTGGTTTAGGTCGCGGGATGACTTCACCCGCGCCGCGCGCTTGTATGAACAATACGGGATGGTCCATGCGTCGGAGGAAGCCCGGCCCCGGTTTGTCCAGTTGTGGCGCGATCAGGGCTGGCGACGCCTGCGCCAGGCGGATTTCGACCTGGCCGAAGAGGCGTTTGAGCGTGCCGAGTTGATCCAGCCCGGTGCCACCGACGTCGACCGGCTTCACCTGCAATACCGCCGGCGCGGGGCGGCATTGGCCTCCGATGATGATCGGGGACACTACGAATTGGGCCGCTGGTGCCTCGAAAACAGCCTGATCGACGAGGCCCTGAAGGAATTCGGCGAGGTGGCCGCGGCCGGGGGCTACGGCGAGGCGGCCAATGCCTATATGCGCCGCATTCACAACCAACTGGCCGAGGCCGAGCTCGAGCGGATGATGGACCTCTACGATACCGGGGAGTATGGGCAGGTGTTGCGCGATGTCCACGGGTTCCTGAGGAAGGATTATCCACAGGGATTCAAGTCGCAGGCGATCGAGATCCGGATGCTGACCCGCCAGACGATTGATCAAACCGTCAACCAGCGCGCGCAGCAAGCCGCCGCGCTCTTTCAACAAGCCCAACGCGCTTATTTCGGCAACCGCTTTGAGGAGGCCGAACGGCTCTTGCGCACGATCGTCGAGACTTACGAGGATACGATCGTCCATGAACGCGCCAGCGTGTTTTACGAGAAGGTTCTTGAGAAACTGGAGCTGGGGCGACTGGAGCGGGGCCAGTCGATCGGGGCCGATCGGCCGAGCACCGCGTCGCCGGTGGTTCCCGAAAGCGAGTTGAACGAACTGGTCGAGGCCCTGCGGCGGGGGAACACGAGCGTTGAGGACCGCTCCAGGTCTTACGCGCCGGACCGGGAGGAGCAGCACGCGCCGGGCGAGCAGGAAGCGCGCCGCTTGCTGGCGGGGGCGCGTGACGCGTTCTTCGAGGGCCGGCTCGGCGACGCCGACCGCCTGCTGGCCGTCATTCTGGAGCAATACGCCGATACGGCCACCCACCGCCGGGCCGAACGCTTTTATCGACTGATCCGCGACCAGCTTGAACTGCACAAGGCCGAGACCGCGCGCGCGAAGGTGCTCGACCGCGCCACCACCCCACCCGCCGCCGTTCCCCCCGTCCCCGGATTCTAGCGAGCGAACCGACCCATCCCGAAAAAGGCGAACCAGAGGCATGCCCAACACGACCCCGACCAACGCCCCATCGATTCTCCTCGTTGAGGACGACCCGGATTACGTCAACCGCTTGACCCGCAACCTGCGCGACGGCGGCTTCGAAATCTGCGCGGTGGCCGATGCCGAAGCCGCCCGGGAGCGGCTTGCCGAACGCCGGTTCGACATGGTCCTGACCGACATCCGGCTGCCCGGCGCCAGCGGGCTGGACTTGCTCGAGCGGGTGGTCAAGCAGATCGAAGCGGGCGAACTCGATCCGATTCCGGTCGTGGTGCTCACGTCGATCAATTCGGTCGACACGGCCGTCGAGGCCATGCGCAAGGGTGCCACCGACTACCTGACCAAGGAAGCCACGCGCGAGGAGATCATCCTGCGGCTGCGCCGGGCGCTGGAAGGGGCCGAGCTAGTCAGCGAGAACCGCCGCCTGCGCCGCACGCTGGACCGCTACGAGGAGTTCAGCGAGATCGTTGGCGTTTCCGAGTCGATCAAGCGGCTCAAGGAACAGATCAAAGAGATCGCGTCCAGCGACGTCACGGTCCTGATCCAGGGCGAAACCGGCTCGGGCAAGGAGCTGGTCGCCCGCGCGCTGCATCGGGCCTCCCGTCACGCGCGCGGTCCCTTCATCGAGGTCAACTGCGCCGCGCTGCCCGACGAAAACCTGTTTCTCTCCGAGCTGTTCGGACACGAACGCGGCGCGTTCACCGGGGCGATCAACCGCAAGCGGGGCCACTTCGAGCAGGCCCACGGCGGCACGCTATTGCTGGACGAGATCGGCGAGCTGGGCCCGATGCCGCAGGCCCGGCTGTTGCGCGCGGTCGAGACGCTCGAGTTCAACCGGCTGGGCAGCGAGCGCCCGATGCGGGTCCAATGCCGCTTGTTGTTCGCCACCAACAAGGACCTGGCGCGGGAGGTCAAGTCGGGTGGTTTCCGCGAGGATCTGTTCTATCGCATCAATATCTTCCCGATCGACGTCCCGCCCTTGCGCGCCCGGCCCGAGGACATCGCCCCGCTGGCCCGCTTCTTCACCGCCCGCTTCGCCGAGAAGCACGGCCGCGAGGCGCCGGTCCTGACCGACGAGGTCCTCGACGCCCTGCGCGCCAACCCCTGGCCGGGCAACATCCGCGAGCTGCGCAACGTCATCGAACGGCTGGCCATCCGCTTCAGCGGCCGCCCGGTCCAGGCCCAGGCGCTACGCGAACTCAATATCGGCGGAGCGGTCGAGGGGACGGGGGCCGCGATCCTGCCCGACGGCGGGATCGACCTGGAGGAGGTCGAACGCTCCCTCGTGCGCCAGGCCCTGGATCGCTCGGCCTGGAACCAGCGCCAGGCGGCGGCGTTATTGAGCATCAGCGTCGACCGCATGAACGCCCGCGTCAAAAAGTTCGGCTTCACCCATGCCTCGTGGCGAGTTCACAAGGGGCAATAAGCCTCACCGATGACTTGCGCGACTGAACGGATCGGGTGCTTGCGCGAGACGGGGGCGCCGGGTAATGTTTAATAAGTGATGACAACGATACAAGGAGGAACGGGATAAACAACTATCGCATCAGGCGTCCGAGACCGCTCATGCATTGCGTCCGCATGCAACTTGCGCTTGCGTTCAGTCTCCTGTTGTTGAGCAACGCCGGGGCTGAGCTTGGCGTCGATTGGGTGAAAGTGGAAAACACGCCGCGTTTCAGTCCGCGTCGCTATCACACCGCAGTCGTCCATCAAGATAAGATATGGGTGATTGCCGGTCTGTCGAACGGAGTGCGCAAGAACGACGTCTGGAATTCGCCCGACGGCATTAACTGGACCCAGGTGACCGAAGCCGCGCCCTTTACCCCTCGCTTTGGGCACCAGAGCGTTGTCTATCAAGATAAAATCTGGGTCATCGGGGGCGATGACGGTGCGGAGCCGTTCAAGAGCGAAGTATGGTGCACGACGGATGGCGTGAACTCGACGAATGTGAACGGCGGACCGGCCTTCTTTGAGCGGTGCCATTTCGCGATGACGGTGCACGACGACAAAATGTGGATCATCGGGGGGGGAGTCAGTTCCAGGGCACGTGCTCAATGACGTGTGGTGGTCGGTTGACGGGAATGTTTGGCGCCTCGCGACGCGTGGGGCTCCCTTCTCACGTCGCTACGGTCACCACGTGGTCATCCACGACGGTAAGTTTTGGCTGATCGGCGGATACGATTACACGTATCAGAACGATATATGGGTATCGGAGGACGGGGTTCATTGGGAGCAGGTCTTGGGCGGCCCAATTTTCTTTGCGCGTCGTCACGCGGCAGCCGTCGCTTTCGATGGGAAAATCTGGATGATTGGCGGGATTTTTGGGGATTCACAAATTCCGGGATCCATTCTGTCGAGGTTCAAATACTTTCATCAAAACGATGTGTGGAACTCAATTGATGGAGTAACTTGGAATCGGTCCGTTCTACACGCGGCCTTCAGGCCGGTTGGCAGAACCGCAAGCGTCGTTTTTGGCGAGAAGATCTGGGTCATGGGCGGAACCGTTCATGATGTTTTTTTCCCGCAGACCGATATCGACATAAACGAGGTTTGGTTCTCCGAGGCGGGCTCTTCCAGTGCCAGCAGTTCCGACGTATGGCTTGCGCTTGAGTAAGGGCGGTGCCCAATGCGATGGCGGCCGGATGAGATTCGAGGAATCACGGGCGAGGGCGGATTAACAAGAGGTAATGAACGTCTAAGGTAACTCGCGCGCCAGTGTTGATCAGGCATCCTGGAAACATCGGATAATTTTATACGATGGGAAAGCGAATGCGCGCGAAACGCGACACAAGCAAGCGTATCCATTTAACACTGCGAAAGAAATTGTTCTTTTCCTTTTTCATCTTCATCCTGCTCGTTTTCATGCTCGGTTTGATAGAGGGACTGTTGCGCCTGTTTGGTCCGGAATTTGCGGACGACCCCTATTTGAACATGACGCCTATCGCCTCTTTTCTTTTGAAAGCCGAAATCGGTGGCGTTAACTATTATAAAGTGACCCATCCGGAGTATTACAAGGCCCGGAACACCATATTTCCCGTGAAAAAAGACGCGAACGTGGTGAGGACTTTTTACCTGGGGGGATCGGCCGGCGCCGGCTGGCCCCATCCACCCAGGGAGACATCCAGCGAATACCTGTTGGAAGCGCTGCAAACGGCCTTTGGCGGACGCAAGATCGAAGTTCACAACGTCTGCATGCATGCTTACGCGAGTTTTCGGGTTCGGATGATATTCGATGAGATCATTCAATGCCATCCCGACGTGATCATCATTCAAAGAGATCGAGCACCTGATGACCCGGCCGGTGGGACGACCCTCCCTCAAACCCAAGGTCTTCTATCACAGCTTCATGTATCAGGCCGGGAGTTGGGATCGGCCGCGTCGGGTGGTGGCCAAGGTCGAATGGCATTGCGACCAACTTTTCCCGCGCGTGGGGTTCATCTTAACCAACCTGAATCGGCGGGCCAAGAATGTGGTGCACTTTTACAACAAGCGAGGAACCGCCGAGCAGTGGATCAAGGAGGGGAAGATTGCGCTGACCTGGACGCGGCTGTCGTGTCATGATTTCCGGGACAACGAGGTGCGCCTGCAACTATTCGCCCTGGCGTACACCCTAGGGAATT
>CAUZJO010000052.1:0-29603 GCA_963580245.1 Candidatus Sumerlaeia bacterium
GCGGTTTTTCATTATCTTTTGCTGCGTCTGGCGCAAATCACGAGTCGAAAACGGATGCCTCTGGTTCACCCGAGTTCAGCTCTGATCGGCTGGGCTGCTTGAGTAGGGCTTTTTCAGGATCGACTAATGAAAGTCAAGTCCGTGGACCTGATCGGCGGCGAGAAAGGGTAGGCCTGAGAAGACGCTGGAAAGGCACGTCTGGGACCATGAGCAATGGATCCCTGCTGACGGCCCCAACCACAGGACCTCAAACTCCGGTGAAGATGTTTTTGGTTGTCTTACGTGGCTAAGATCATATTAGGTCAAGCATCCCGCCTGATCGTTTCATCGTCTTTTCGGCACGGGGCGGGGCGGGGCGGAGAAAATCAGCATCAAGCTGGGCGGTCGGCACCCAGACCGATTTGACCCATGAGGGGCGGCTTTACCCCGGCGGCGAGCGTGAAATCTTGAACACTGGGAGTTGCGCGATCAGTTCTTGCCCCGGCTGGCGAGCACCGTGGCGGGATCGCCGGGCTGATGGGGGCCGACGGCTTGAACGATCCGCTCCGAAGCCGGAGTGAGCGCATCGGTGAAGGGTTTGGAATATAGGCCGATCCCCACCGCCAAGACCGCCAGCAACCCCAGCGTGAAGGCCTCGCGGAAGTTCAGGTCGCTCAGCCCCTTGTTCTCGGGCTTGTCGAGCGGCCCGAAGAAGATCAGTTGCATCATGCGCAGCAAATAGCACGCCGCCAGGATCACCCCGGTCGTCGCCACGACCGTCAACACCGGCACGGCCTTGAACGACCCGACCAGGATCATGAACTCGCCGATGAAGCCGTTGAGCGGCGGCAGGCCGACCGAGGACAGGACCATCACGGTGGTCAACACCGCGTAGATCTTCATATTGTGCGCCAGCCCGCCAAAGGCCTCCATGTCGCGCGTGTGGCGCCGCTCGTAGAGATAGCCGACGCAGAGGAACAACCCACCGGTCGAGATCCCATGATTGAGCATCTGGAGCGACGCGCCGGTAATCGCCTCCTCGCGGAACGCGAAGAGACCCAGGACGATGAATCCCATGTGGCTGACCGATGAATAGGCGACCAGGCGCTTGAGGTCGTCCTGGGCGAAGGCCGTCAGCGCGCCATAGATGATCGCGATGACCGCCAACACCATCAGCGGCGTCGCCAACTGGGTCGCCGGCCCTGGGAACATCGGGATCGCGAACCGCATCAGGCCGTAGACGCCCGTCTTGAGCAGCACGCCGGCCAGGATGACCGACCCCGCCGTGGGGGCCTCGGTGTGGGCGTCGGGCAGCCAGGTGTGCAGCGGAAAGAGCGGCACCTTGATCGCGAAGGCGATCAGGAACGACAGGAAGATGTACATCTGGGCGGTCGGCCCGATCTTGTCCAGGTTCTGCATGATCTCGGGCAGGGCGAACGAGCCGGTCATGAAATACACGGCCAGGATGCCCACCAGCATCAGCATCGAGCCGGCCATCGTGTAGAGGAAGAACTTCATCGTGGCGTAGATGCGGTTGGCCGAGCCGAAGATGCCGATGAGGAAATAGAGCGGGATCAGCATCAATTCCCAGAAAATGTAAAACAGGATCAGGTCCAGCGCCAGGAACGTGCCCAGGATGCCGGTCTGGAGCAACAGCAGGAAGAAGTAGAATTCCTTCTGGCGTTTCGCGATCGCCGTCCACGAAGCCAGCACCGACAGGACCACCAGGATGTTGGTCAAGATCACCAACATGCCCGACAGGCCGTCCAGCCCCATGAGCACCGAGATGTTGTAGCGCTCGACCCACGGCACGTTGATCGACGCGGTGAACGCGCCCGGCTCGCCCAACATGCCGGCGACGAACTTGAGCGAGATGAACAGCGTCACGATCGAGCCGATCAGCGCGATCATCCGAGCCTGCCCCTCGCGCTCGCGCGCCTGCGCCAGGATGACGATCCCCAAGATCGTGGGCAGCAACGTCATCAGGCCGAGCCAAAAAGCGTCCTGATTGATCAACGGGTCCATGGCCGAACCACTATCCTTTGTCCACGAGAATGATTCCTCCGCCCGCTGGCGTATCCACCATATAAAAAGTGGCAGGGCGGACCAAGCGTTACGAATAACACAACCGATCCATCCCTGCCACCTATTAGCGGGGGGGTAAGTTTAGTCGTTTAGTCTACTACAAACGCGCTCAGCTCCGTCGGCACCGTGAGGTCGATCGGGCACCAGATCTGGCCCCGGATGGCCCCCCCTCCGTTGTTCGCCGTGTGGATATTGACGTAGGTCTCGCTCAATATTCCGGGAGCCCCGCCCTGCGCTCCGTAGTCCCACGCGCCCACCTTGGGATTGGACGCGGGTAGAGGGTGCAAAACGCCCACGTTCGTGCCGGCCGGGGCGTAGCCGTGGATGTGCGCGAAGAGCTCGGAGCTCGCAAGTCCATCATAAGTGACGTAATACCCCAGCTCCTGGGCGGAGGTATCTCTGGAAAACGCCGCGGCCCCGAACCCATTCGAGGTCAAGCTGACTGCCTGTCCGGAGTCAACGGGCACCGTGCAATCGGTGATCTGGCCGCGGATTTCCCCGCCCGGGTGCGGGCCGCTGTGGACATTGACGTAGGTCTGGCCCGCCAATATCGCGGCCTCGTCGACTTCAGGGTAGTTCCAGACTCTGATCTTTGAGCTCCCCGCGGGTAAAGGATGCTGGACGCCCGCCGGGGTCCCATGGATCGCGAAGCCGTGGATATGGGCCGCGGATTCGGCCCCCTCAAGCCCGCTGAAGATAATATGGTAGTTCAGCGTATTGGCGACCGTGTCGATCAGGAACAACCCCGTGCCCACCGCGGCCGAGGTGTTGCTGACATCGCCCTCTTGGGCCGAGTCAATCATGGCCACCATATCGACGATTTGGCCGCGAATCTCGCCTCCGCCGTGGTCGCCTGAGTGGATATTCACGTAAGTGCGGCCCGCCAAGATGTCGGCCTCATCGCCATCAGGATAGTTCCATCCCCCGGTCTTGAACAACCCCCCCCGCAGCGGATGTTTTACCCCCGTCGAGACGCCGGCATCCGCGAATCCGTGGATATGCGCCGCCGTCTCGCCCGATGTGAGGCCGCTATGGGTGATTTCGTAGGTCATGGTGTTGGCGTCGGTGTCGACGATGAACTTGCCCACGCCCAGCGTGGTGCTGGCCACCGGCACCTCCACCTGCGCACCGTTGACCACGGCGACCATATTAACGATCTCGGCCTGGGCCACCGGCGCGAGCCCAATTAGCGCAACCGCCAGCACGGCCAATACTCGCCGTCCCAGCTTCGTTCCCACCCATTGATGGGAATGATGATACACATTCATCTAAACCCCCTTCTCGACTTGGTTAGAATTCGGAGTTGCGGGTGGACGTTTCGCGCTAGGCCGCCTTCCGGCGCCCGTCCCTCGGGCCTCAAGCTCCACCACCAAGGCCATGCCCCAGTAGGCATGCCTCCTCCGCTTGTGTCTTGAGGTCCCAATGTACAGTGCACACGCGCGGGCACCGATTTACGAAATTGAATTTGGAAAATGGTTTGATGGAAAGCCCAAGGGGTCAGAGGCCGAACCGATCGGCTCCGGCTAGCCGTACCACAGCACCAGCCAGACGACCAGGTTCACCCCCAGCAGGAACATCAGCGCATAGGCCTGGACCTGGCCGTTCTGCGTGGCGCGGACGATAAAACTCCCCAGCCGCGAGACGCCCGCGATCGTATGGAGAATCCCGTCGATCACCCAGCGATCGAACAGGGTGGAGAGCTTCGCGACGAGCCCAAACAGACCGCCCACAAAGACCCGATAGATATCGTCCCACCACCAGCGGTTGTAGCTGAGCTTGTAGGCCAGCCCCAGCTTGCGACCCAGCTCGGTCGGCGCCTCGGGCCAGTGCTTGAGGAAGAGACGCCGGGCCAGAAAGATGCCCCACACGGCGATCAACGTCGAAATCAGCATCAGCCCAATCTCCAACCACCCATTATGGATCGCATGATGCTCGCTGTTGTGCTTGATGATCTCATGGGCCGAGGCGACGACCGGATCCAGCATTTGGGTGATGGACCCCACCTTGGGCAGGTTCATGATACCGGCGATGGCCGCCCCGATGGCCAGGATTAACAGCGGCCCTGTCATCGTCCAGGGCGATTCGTGCACGTGCTCGCGCGCGTGCTTGTCCTCGATCCGGCATTCGCCACAGAACGTCAGAAAATAGACCCGAAAACTGTAAACGGCCGTCATCAGTGCCGTCCCGATCCCGATAGTCCAGAGCACAAAGTGACCGTTGGAGAAAGTTTTCCACAAGATCTCGTCCTTGGAGAAGAAACCGGAAAGGAGCGGAAAGCCGGCGATCGCGAGGCAGGCAATGAAAAAGGTGATTGCCGTAACCGGCATGGCCTTGCGCAGGCCCCCCAGCTTGAACATGTTCTGCTCATGATGTGCCGCGTGGATCACGCTGCCGGCCCCGAGGAACAGGCAGGCCTTGAAGAAGGAGTGGGTAAAGACGTGGAAGATCCCCGCGACGAAGGCCCCGACCCCGCACGCCAGGAACATGAAACCCAACTGGCTGACCGTGGAGTAGGCCAGGACCTTCTTGATGTCTCGCTGGGTCAGCGCGATCGAGCCCGCGATAAAAGCGGTCAGGGCCGCGATCACCGCGATCACGAGCATCGTCGTCGGCGCCAGGGCGAACAGCGCCGCCAGGCGCACCACCAGGTAAACCCCCGCCGTCACCATCGTCGCCGCATGGATCAACGCCGAGACGGGCGTGGGACCCGCCATCGCGTCGGGCAACCAGGTGAACAGCGGGATCTGCGCGCTCTTGCCCGTGCAGCCCAGGAAGAACATCAGCGTCAGGATCGTCACGTAGGCGCCGCCATACTTGAGCAGCGGCGAGGCACCTTCCTCATCCAGTCCGGTGACCCTTGCGTGCTCGACGACCTCGGGGATGCTGAGGGTCCCGACGGCCGCGAAGAGCATGAACATCGCCACCAGGAACCCGAAATCTCCGATCCGGTTCATGATGAACGCCTTCTTGCCGGCGTCCGGCGCCCCGGGCAGTGACATGTAGTAGCCGATCAGCAGATATGAACACAACCCGACGCCCTCCCAGCCCACGAACACCACCGGCAGGCTCTCGCCCAGGACCAGGATGAGCATGCTGAAGTCAAAGAGGCCCAGATACGCGAAGAACCGATTGAATCCCGGATCGCCCTCCATGTAGCCCATCGAGTAGAGGAAAACCAGCGAGCTGACAAACGTCACGTAGAACAGCATGAAGCAGGTGAGTTGATCGACGTAGAAACTGAACGAGACGCTCAAGTCGCCGACGACCATCCATTCCCACAACCGGACCTCGATCGGCAGGGTTAGGATGTTGGTGACCGCACCCAGGAACAGGACCGTGCCGATCAAGGCCGAACCGCCCATGCACCCCACGGCCAGCCAGCCCCCCGCCCGCTTCAGTTGCCGGCCGAATAGACCATTGGCCACAAAGGCGATCAACGGCAGCAGCGGGATGAGAACGATCCAGAAACCGATCATGAACGTTGTTGCTCCCTAGCTCGAACCCTCACGAGCCGAACAAGTAAACCCCCTGAAAGATGGCGAAAACGAACAGGCACGCCGAGCAGACGCTCAGGGCGACGGCGTTGACGCGGTCGAGGGTGGGGATCGCCGGTTCGGCGCCCTCGGCCGGTTCCTGCATGTACATGGTCACGATCACGCGCAGGTAATAGTAGGCCGACGCGACCGAGGAGAGCACGCCGATGACGGCCAGCCAGTAATGCCCGCCCTCGACGGCAACGGCGAACAGCCGCAACTTGCCGAAGAACCCGACCGCCGGCGGGATGCCGAGCAGCGAGAGCATCGCCAGCGCCATCAGGGCCGCCAGCAGCGGCGCGCGCCGCCCCAGCCCTGCGTAGCTCGCGATCCGCCCCTCGCCCTGGCGGCCCAAGATCGTGGCCACGCCGAAAGCGAGCAGCGTCATGATCGTATAGGCCAGCATGTAATACCCCACCGCGTCGCGCGCGTCGATCAGCAGATCGGGCCGCCGCAACAGGACCACCATCGGCACGACCGCATAGGCGCTGTGCGAGATCGATGAGTAGGCCATCATGCGCAGGAAGTTGGGCTGGATGATCGCGCCGACGTTGCCCACGATCATGCTGATCAGCGTAATCGCGTACAGCGCGGCCCACAGTCCGGCCGGCGCGTCGCTCCAACCCGAGGCCAGCTCGATCAGGTGAAACAACGCGCCCAGGGCGGCCACCTTGGAACCGGTCGCGACCGCCGCCGCGATCGGCGTCGGCGCCCCCTCGTAGACGTCGGGCGCATACATATGAAACGGCGCCAGCGAAAGCTTGAACCCGAACCCGACCAGCATCAGCCCCAGCCCGATGGCCAGGAACGCGGGCTGTACGATCCCTCCCGCGGCGATGACCTCGGCGATCCGGTCGTAGCGCGTCTGGCCCGTGGCACCGAAAACGAAAGCGATCCCGAACAAAAGGAACGCCGCGGCCACCGACCCTAGAAGGAAGTACTTGAACGCGGCCTCGGTGGCGTGCGAGTTGCGATTCTCGATCCCCACCAACACATAAAGCGTGATCGACAGCAGCTCGATGTTCAGAAACAGGGTCAGCAGTTCGGTGGAGGCCGCAAGCGCGAGCATCGCGGTCACCGCGATGAGCAGCAGGGCGTAAAATTCACCCAGCGGGATCCGCTTGCCGTCCAGGTAACGCGGCGCGATCAGGATCAGGAAAAAGGCGCCGCCCAGGATGACGTTTTGCGCCAGAAAGACGAGCGAGTTGGCCCGCAACGCCCCGAAATAGTAGGACTCCGAGCCCGACCCCCCCGGCGACCCGACCATGTGCAAGTCCCAAAAGGCCAACGCCACGACGACCAGGCTGATGACCGAAAGCAGAGGGCGTCGATCGCGAGGCAGCAAGACGTCGGCGACCAACACCGCCATGGCGCCGAAGATCATGATCAACAGCGGCCCCGTACCGATCAGCGATTCAATGACGTGTGGGATAAGTTGCTCGGCCACGTCCTCTATTCCTTTAGTTCTTCAACATGTCCATTTCGTCGGCGTCGATGTTGTCCTTGTCGTTGAATATCTTAATAAACAACGCCAGACCGACGGCCGCTTCGGCGGCGGCCACGGTAATCACGAACAAGAACACCGCCACGCCCTCGGGCCGGCCCAGGCTCTGCGCGAACGTGATAAACGCCAGGTTGGCCGCGTTGAACATCAGCTCCACGCACATGAAAATCGAGATCGCGTTGCGCTTGAGCAGAATGCCTAAGACGCCGATCGTGAAGATCGCCGCCGCCAAGATCAGGTTGCCGGGCAACATGAATTCCATCAGTTCGCCTTGTCGGTCATCGCCATGAGTTTAATGCGAGGCGTCCGCGTCCTGGGCGCCTTGGATCAAATGGCGGCGCGCCAACACCACCGCCCCCACCACCGCCACGAGTAGCAACACCGAGGTCATCTCGAACGCGTAGAGATAATCGGTAATCAAAATACGCGCCACCTCTTCGATCGTGATCCCCTCGGCGTTGGTCAGGCTGTAGCCGCCCAGGTCGTCGCGCAGCGAGCCGTAGAGCACCGCGATCTGAATGATGAAGGCCCCCGCCAACAGTCCGCCCAACACGCGCACGCCGCGGTTGTGCATCCGCGGACCTTCGTGCCGCCCCAGGCTGAGCAGCATGATCACGAACAGGAACAGCACCATGATCGCGCCGGCGTAGACGATGATCTGCAACGCCCCGGCCAGCGGCGCGTTCATCAACACGAACACGGCCGCGATCGAGACCATCGTCATGACCAGATAGAGCGCCGCGTAGACGACGTGCGGCGACAACACCACCATCAACGCCGAAAAGAGCGCCAGGATAAACAAGATGCCGTAGATGAGTTCAATCAGCACGAGTCGCGGATCCTTCTGGATCTAGTCTTGTGGAAGCAGCACCGTCATGGGCAAAAGTCGGGTTTCGCGGTTGCGTGGCATTTTAGTTTTTCATGGGCGGCCAACGTCGGCGATCAAAGGGTCGCCTTCTCCACCATCATCCGGCTTTTCGCTTCGGGCTGCTTCCTCTCCGTTTCCTCCGCTTCGATCAATCCACGAATAAACGCTCGACGATCTTCGGACGGGCAAAAGTCCGTCGGGAGGATGGTCTCACCCTTCTCAACGGCCTCGATTTGACCACGAAGACCCTGGAAGCGTCCGACCTCAATCCTTTTGAGGACCTCTTTCTCTTGCTTCAAATACGCCAGCAGCGTCGCGCTTTCACGCTCCCTTCGCGCACAAACGGCCATTGTACGCTCGGATGCCTGGCCCGTATACTTGCTGGGATCTCTAAGGATCTCGCATAACTTGGGATCCAACTTCTTAAGCACGGGCCCCACCTCCGGGTCTCGCTCGGCCAGATCAATCAGCGCCTCGCCCTGTTCTCTCGCCTCTCGTGCAAGTACCCGAACCTTGTCATACGCGGCGGAGTAATCGGCGAGCGCCAGGAGCACGTATAACGGCTCCGCGATGATCTGGTCCCCACTCGCCGCCAGGTTCTTCGCCAGCGCTTCCTTGTTCACCTTCAGGGCGTCCATCGACCTGGCCAGGCGCAGCGTGCAATAATCGAGCGCGACAAAAAGCTCGGGCAGGAACCGTTGCGACGCGGAGTTGGTCAAGTCGCGCTGATGTTCGCAGATCTGGTCCATCAGCATCGTGACCATTCGCGGCGCGTATGCCTTCCACAGGCTCTTCACGTTCTCGAAACTCTTCGGATTCACCTTGTGCGGCATCGTGGAGGACCCCACGGCGTCCTTCGTGGACACCTCCTGGACCTCGCCGATCTCGCTCCTGTGCAGGTGCCTCATGTCGTCGGCCAGATTGCCCAGGACCGCAAAGCATGACTGCGCGGCGTAACCCAAATCCGTCAGATATTCGGGCTGGACGATCTGGCTCGAGATGCTCCCGGGAGAGGGCTGAAGGCCAAGGTACGAGAGCACCAGTTTCTCGAACAAGACGGCCGACTTGGGCAGTTGAAGCGACAGCGCGTTGTAAGCGCCGACCGCTCCCGAAAGCTGCCCGCACAGGTTCTGCCGGGCGGACTCCAGTTGTTCGATCCGACTCCCCAAGCGGTCCACGTACAGCGCCATCGCGAACCCGAACGTGATGGGCACGGCGTGCTGTCCGTGAGTGCGTCCGATCTGCGGAGTATCCGCGTGCTGCCTGGCCAACTGAATCAGCTTTGCCTGCAAATCGATGATGTCGGGCAAGATGACGTCGCGCACCAGGTCCTGAAAACGTAGCGCGATCGCGGTGTCCGTCACGTCGGCCGACGTCGCGAACAAATGCACGAACCTGCGGACTTCGGGACCGGCCTTCCGCGCGATGCAGTTCACCAGCGCCCGAACCACGTGCTGGGTCTTTTTCTCCTCCTGATACACCTCCTCGGCCGTCACGGCGTTGCAAGCCTCCACGGCCTGGCGGGCCACCTCGCGGCTGCACCAACCCAAATCATGGAAAGCGTTGACAAGGGCCCCTTCCACCTTCGCCTGGTACTTGATGAAGGCTTCCTCCGAGACATACGGAGACAGGCGATCAAACGCCTCGGCATCGTCACCGTAGTAGCGGAAGTCCAGCGGGCTGACCATGTCGTAAAGCGATTTCACCCGTGATCTCCCCTGGAAGGCCTCATGGCTATCGTTGCTCGCGCCTCTCTCAACAACCCTTCTCCCCGATCCCACCGCTTCTCGTGATTGATACCCGTCAAAGGCCACTATCCACCGGTATCAAACGCGCATCCCGTGGTCGAAAAGTCAATCCTTTTTGCCCCAGAAGGGGGGCATCTCACAGATCCGCGAGATGCCCCCTTGCCGGCCGGGGCATAAACCAAATCTGTCCTCATGCTCGACCCCGGAGGGGTCGAATGTGATTAGCCGTGGGTATCAACCCACGGTTCGCGGCGCCAAACTCGCGACAACCCTGAAAGGGTTGAACCATGGCGTGATACGGCCTGTTCGACCCTTTCAGGGTCGTGACGTTTTGGGTCTCCACTTCCAGGGGTTGTCACCCCTGGCTATTCATATTGCGCCCCTTCAGGGAGCCAAAGAACTCACTTACAGCGGTGTATTGACCTTGAGGTCCGGCGGATCTCCAAACCCTTTTCTAAGCGGATCGAGCATGTCTTCTTTTTCGGCCACGAACTGGCTGCGATTCAGCTTTGCCAGCTCGAAGTCCGGTCCCATGACGATCGCGTCCTCCGGACACGCCTCCTCGCAGAACCCGCACCAGATGCAGCGCAGTTGATGGATCTGATAGACCGATGCATAGCGCTCGCCGGCCGAGACCGGGTTCTCCGGATCATTTTCGGCGGCTTCCAAATAAATCGCCTCTGAAGGACAGACCGCCGCGCACAACGCGCATCCCACGCACCGCTCCAACCCGTTCTCGTAGCGCTGCAACTTGTGGCGTCCGCGGAAATAGTCCGGTTGCCAGCGTTTCTCCTCGGGGTACTCAAGCGTGATCGATTTTCGAAAGATGTGCTTGATGGTCACCGAGAAGCCTTTAAAGAAGTCATACAGCATTGCCCAGGATCCTTTTCTTTCGAATCGTCAAGATACGGTCGTAAAAAATGATTTGCGCGATGCCCACCACGAGCAACACCATGGTCAACCCCGCGGTCACCGGATGGGCGAGTAAATCCTCGCGCGTCAGCCCCGCCTCGCCCGAAAAAAACACCAGCACGCCAGCCGTCAGCATCATATTGATCAAAGCCATCGGGAACATCACCTTCCAGCCCAGGTCCATCAGTTGATCATAGCGGAACCGCGGCAGCGTCCCGCGCACGACGATCATGAACGTGATGAGCAAGAAGATCTTGACGAGGAACCAGAAAACGCCCCACAGCGCGTTGAGTGCGCCAAGCTCGGCGAACGGGCTCGGGAACGGCCCATGATAGCCGCCGAGGAAGAGCGTGGTCAGGATCGCCGAGAAGGTGAACATGTTCATATACTCGGCCTGGAAAAACAGGGCGAACTTCATCGAGCTGTACTCGGTGTGAAATCCCGAACCAAGTTCCCCCTCGCCCTCGGGCAGGTCGAACGGCAGACGGTTGGTCTCGGCGAATCCCGCGACCAGGAACAGGCAGAACCCAACGGGCTGGTTCCATATGTGCCAGTTCCAGAAACCCCCGTCCTGCTGCCCGATGATCGTGCGCAGCTCAAACGTCCCGGCGATCAGCAACACCCCCACCAGCGACAGCCCCAGCGCCAACTCGTAACTGAGCATCTGGGCGCTGGAGCGGATGCCACCGAGCAATGAGTATTTGCTGTTCGAAGCCCACCCGGCCAACACGATCCCGTAGACGCCGATGCTCGTGATCGCCAGGTAGAACAGGATGCCGATTTCCAGGTCGGTAATGCCCAGGGGCATGATCAACTCGGCTGAGTCGAACGCGATGGTGAGGCCAATCAGCGGCACGGTGAAACCCCAGTCGACGGGATGCAACATCACCGCCGGCCCGATCGGCACGATCGCCAGCACAACGATGGCCGGGACCACCGTCAGCAGCGGCGCCAGCCAGTGCAAGCCCGATTCGGCCACCGTCGGTCTCAGTTCTTCCTTCAGGAACAGCTTGGCACCGTCAACGATTGTTTGCAGCAACCCGAAAGGTCCGACGCGATTGGGTCCGGGCCGTTGTTGCATGCGGGCGATCAGCTTGCGCTCCCACAGCACCATGAACGGCACGGCGATCAGCAGCCCGTGAAAGACAATGAGTATCTTCAACGCGGCCAGGAGCACCTCGATGACGGTCTGGCTGATCGTGATCGTCATGGGGCCGTTTGGACCTCCTCGGGCGTCGGTTGGGCCTGTTGGGCCGGCGCGTCCGTCTTCTTCAGCGTGATGGACGGCAAACCCGCCTCGTCGGCCCCCATGCGCAACCCCAGGACGTTGGCCGCGCCGTAGGCCACGCCCTCGGCCAGATACGGATTGAGGCTGACCTGACTGGGACTGTCCGCCCCGCCCTCGAGCACGACCCAATCCCCGTGATCCAACCCCGCCGCCTCCGCGTCTTTGGGGTGGAGCTCAATCTTGGGCTGAGGCCGCAGGGCGTCGAATTCCGAGGAACGGGAACTGAGGTGGTCCGGCCCCTGGGAGTGGTGGATCCAGACCAGCTTGAGGCCTTCGTCCTCGTGGGCAACGTCACCCGGTTCGCCGACCCCAGCGGGCTGCTCGGCGAAATTCAGCTTGAAACTCGGCCTGCGGCGTTTGGTGATCACCGACCGGTTTTCTTGCGGCGTCAGGGTCGAGGGTCCTTCGAGCACCAGGTCCCCCAACCGGAATGCCTGCGGCGCGCCCCATGCCAGGCACAGGTCGCGGAAGATATCCTCGACCCGCCGGTAATGCCGCCCGCCGCCCAACTTGGCCGCGAGCGACTGGAGGATGCGCCACTCCTCTTGGGCCTTGCCCCCGGGTCGGCTTCCCTGGCTCATGCGCTGAAGCGTGCCGTCGATGTCGGTCATCGATCCGTTGTTCTGATAAAAGACGGACCCGGGCAAGACGATGGTGGCGTACTCCATCATCCACGACGGGAAGATGTCGATCAGGATGACGTTGGGCGTGTTCTTGAGCGCCTGCTCGACCAGTTCGCGTTGCGGATGCGTCGTCAGTTCGTCGCATCGATGCAGGACGAGGGCGCGGAATTCCCCGTTCGCCGCCCGGCGAAGCAATTCGGGGGCCGCCGCCGGCTGGTCGGTGGATTCGATCGGGCCGCCATGGAGGTCCGAGGCCGCCGCGCGGATTTTTTCATCAGCCAGCGCGCCGCCGGGCAGACGATCGCTTTGCCCCCCGCAGCCGAACGCGCCCTTGGCGTTGCGCGCCGCGGTGACCGGCAGGAATTGCCAGCCCTCGCCCAGAGCCGACATCAGGTTGAGCACGGTCGGCACGATCGTGGGATTAAGCGCGCCGCCGGCCGCGTCCAAACCGAGGACCACCAACCCCCCTTCGTTCCCATTGAGCAGATTGAAGAGCGTCTCGTAGCCCTCGGGCGCCTGCCGGTTCTCGGCCGCCAGCCCCCTGGCCAACCGCTCGACGGTCCCGACCATCTGGCCCGGCTGCTCCAGAAAGATGGCTTCGGCCCACTGCGAAAACCAATCGTCGACGCGCACGTCGAGCAGGCCCAGTTTGGTCCGTCCGTTACGCGCGGCTTCCTTGAGGTGGAGCGCGATGTCGGGCGCCGAGCCGAGCAGGTCCTGCGCGCAGATCATGAGCGTCGCGCCGTAGGCCCCCTGATCGAGCCGTTCAAGGCTCCCGTCGCCCGCGCCGAGCGCGAGCCCCGCCGCCCGTGCCGCCTCCTCCGACGTGAAACGCATGCGCCAGTCGATATGCGGCGTCTTGCAAACCGCCCGCGCCAGGCCCGAAAGCAGGTAGAACTCCTCGTTGGTCGAGCGCTCACCGGCCAGAAAGCAGCTTTGGCCGGGCTCGCAAGATTTGAGGGCCTGCGCCGCCGAATTGAGCGCCTCATCCCAACTCGCCTCGATCCATTCTCCATCATGCCGCACCAGCGGCGTGGCGAGGCGCTCCTCGCTGTTGCCGTAGAGCGACCCGAAACGCGCCTCGTTGCTGATGAAGATCAGCGTGTCTTCGTTGATCGTATACTGGCCGTGATACTGGTGCGCGGGCGGAGTGACGCGGTAGAGGTCGCCCCCGCGCGTCCAGGCCGTGACCGGCCCGTTGCAGGCGCGCGTGGTGGTCGTTGTTTGCTGCAATTCCCACGACCGCGCCTTGAAGCGGAAGGGCTTGGACGTCAGGCAACCAACCGGGCAGATATCGATCACGTTGCCCGAAAAAGGGTTGCTGACCGGCCCGTCGCCGTAAGTGCCGATGTAATTGCGGCTGCCGTGGCCGAACACGCCCATGACGTGCTCGCCCGCGACCTCGTCGCAGAACCGCACGCAACGCGTGCACATAATGCAACGATTGCGCTCGATATCGATGAGCGGGTCGAACTGCGGCTTCTGAAACCGCCTCCGCTCATCGGACGTGCGCGCCGTGCCCCAGCCGTACTCCATGCTGTAGCGCTGCAGCATGCACTCCCCGCCGCGGTCGCAGACCGGGCAGTCAAGCGGATGATTGACCAGCAGGAACTCCATCATCCCCTGGCGGCAATCCTCGACCATCTCGCTCGCCGTATTGATCTTCAACCCGTCGGTCACGACCATGTTGCACGAGATCTCGGGTTTGGGCCGCCCCTCGATCTCGATCAGGCACAGGCGACAGTTGCCGTCCACCGTCAGCCGCGGGTGATAACAGTAATGGGGTATATAATGCCCCACGTCGAGCAACGCCTGGAGCAAGTTCTTGCCCTTGGGCAATTGCATTCCAACGCCGTCAACGGTCACCGTGACGAGTTCAGAAGCCGCGGGTATGGTGGAAAATGTCATGGCTTTAATATTCCGTTGCTGATTTTCAATCCGTTTGGAGTCCCGTCAGGGACGCCCGCTTTCAGCCCGCCATGCCAATGGCGGGATTACGTTCCGTGTTTGTCGTCCCAGTCCCGCCAGGGACGTCTGCCTCCAGCCTGCCATGCCAACGGCGGGACGACTGCCACTCACCCAAACGCATAATCCTCCTTGAACTCGATCATGTGCTTGTCCAAAAACGCCCGGTATTCTTCCTCGAACGTCTTCTTGCGATGATACTCCCGCTGATTCCGAATGTATCTGACCGTATCATCGACCTGCGAAAAGCCGATGGTGAAAACGCCGTACCCTTCCTGCCATGCAAACTCCGATCGTCGCTTGAAGGTTTCATTGATCCATTTCGATGATCCCGCCTTGATCAACTGAATCCCCTTGGCCGGTGCCATCGCCGGGGGGAGCATGAACAGGTTATGGCAATGGTTCTCCGTTCCTCCCGTGCAGATAGACCGCATCCCGTTTTCGTGGGCAATCCCACCCATGTATTCCCACACGCGCTCCATCCATTCGGTCTCGATCGCCTTTTGCCGATTCCGCGTCGAGTATAGGAAATGGTAAAGATAACTGCCATAGGTATGGGCCATGGGCGGTTTTTTACCTTTTGGCACTCGTCCCTGACGGGACTCATTCATATTCGCTTGCGCGCGAACGCCGTGCCTTTGCCGGCCAACGTTCGTATATCTCATTCGAACTTCGTGTATCCTTTCTCAAATGGGCACTTGCCTTCATCGATATGCGCCTGGAACTCCTCGCGTAGCCGCGGGATCGTCTTGACGAGACTGCCGGTCGAAAACTCGCCCAACGCGCAAATCGACCGTCCCGTGATGTTCCGACAAATATCATCGAGCAATTCCACGTCGCCCGCCTGCCCGTCTCCCTGCTCCAAGCGCGACAGGATCTTGTACATCCAATGGGTCCCCTCGCGGCACGGCGTGCATTGCCCGCAGGACTCGTCCCAATAAAAATGCATCAGATTGAGCGCCTGCCAGACCGGGCATACGGTCTCGTCCATCACGATGATCCCGGTCGATCCCAAATACGTCCCGTAATTCTTCGGGTCGTCGAAGTCCATTTTGACGTCGAGTTCATCTTCAAACAGCGCCGGTACCGAGCTCCCGCCGGGGAAAACCATCTTGAACTTGTTGTCGTCGCGGATGCCGCCGCAGTGGTCGTAGATCAATTCACGCATCGTGACGCCCAAGGGCAATTCGTAATTGCCGGGCCGTTTCACGTGACCGCACATCGAGTAGACGGTCATCCCCGGCGACTTTTCGGTCCCCAGCGACGCATACCAATCCAGCCCGCGGCGGAAAACCTCGGGAATGATCGCGAGCGTCTCGACGTTGTTGACCACCGTCGGGCACTGATAAAGCCCCTGGACGGCCGGGAACGGCGGTCGGATGCGCGGGTAACCCCGTTTGCCTTCGATCGATTCGAGCAACGCCGTCTCCTCGCCGCAGATATACGCCCCCGCGCCTAAGTGGATATGGACGTCCAGGTTGAGTTCGCTGCCCATGATGTTCTTGCCGAGCAGCCCGGCCTGATACGCCTCATCGATCGCCCGCTGCGTCTGGCGCCGCGCCTCGTAATACTCCTTGCGGATATAAACGTAACAGGTCTCGGCCAGGATCGCGTTGGCGCAGATGACGATGCCCTCGAGCATGATGTGCGGCCGTTGCTCGAGGATCGGCCGGTTACTGAACGTCCCCGGCTCGCTCTCGTCGGCGTTGACGCAGATGTAATGCGGTTTGTCGCGATTGCGCGGGATAAAACCCCACTTGACCCCCGCCGGAAACCCCGCGCCACCGCGCCCGCGCACGTTGGCGTCCTTGACAAACTGCAACGCCTCGTCGGGGCCCATCTCCAATGAGCACTTGAGCCCCTCGTAGCCGCCCTTGGATTGGTAGTCCTTGAGGGACTCGGACGTGCCGGAGTAGCACGTGCCGGTCACGCCTGCGGTGAGGATGGGGGTGTACTGTTCAACCGTCCCTAAAGCCATTCCCGTCCCTCTCCCATTCGTGCTCGTGCTCGTAATTCGTAATCGAACCGATTCGCCATCTCATTCAGCTTTCACAACCAACGACTCTCGTATAGTCCACTTCATCTTCTCTCACATACTCGCCACACTTTTCCGTCATCTTCGTCAACATCGAAACAATCCGCCCAAGAAGTTCCTTGCCTGCCGCCACGTCCTCCGGATTGGTCGCCTCAATCGCAACAATGACATCCAACGTTGCCGCGCTCTCCATCGCCGAGCCGTGCGCGATCTCGAAATAGCGCTTCCGATCGGCGACCGAGCGCTTTCCGTTTCCTTCAGCGATATTCAGCGCAATGGATTGACTCGATCTCAGTAACTGGTCCCTGGCAAAGCGGCTCTTTCCGGCCAGTCTATCCACCAGACCCGATACAAAAGCCATGAACTCAAGACTTGCTTGGTATACGTGGAGCTTCTCGTGGTCAAACTTCATTTGGGTATCGTCTTCCGCTTTGTTCGACTCGACATTCGGGAAACTTTCGATTACGAGCACGATGGATCGGGATGTTCGATGCGTCACGCTGGCCCGCCCGTGAAATAAGCCGCTCTCTTTCCCCCCCGGCACTCCTCCAAAATCTCATCCACCCGCGCCCGCGTCAGCTTGATCTCCAGCTCCTGGTTCACGAGCATCAACGGCGCTTCGCTGCAAGCCCCCAGGCACTCGCGGCGCTGGATCGTGAACAGCCCGTCCTCGGTCGTCTCGTTCCAGCCGATCCCGAGCTTTTCGCGCAGGTAATCATAAAGACCGTCCGAGCCGCACAACGCGCAAGGCAGCGTGGCGCAAATGCTCAGGACGTGCTTCCCGACCGGCCGGCGATTGTACATCTGATAGAAGCTGACGACCTCCATCACCTCGGCCAGCGTGCAGTCGCATACTTGCGCGGCCTCTTCCATCATCTCGGCCGAAATCCAACCTTCGTCTTCCTGAATCAGCCATAGAATCGGCAGCAACGTCGAGCGCCGATCCGGATACATGCCCCGCAGCCGCACGATTTCCTTCTCGTGGCGCCGATAGACCCCGTTCCGCTCGATGGTCTCTTGGAGTTTTACTTCCGGCATGGCCTCTTCCCAAATACCAAGATGGTTTTCGCCTCAGCGATCGATCTCGCCGAGCACCAGGTCGATCGACCCGATAATCGCCACCACGTCGGCGATCAGCGCCCCCTCGCTCATCTTGCTCAACGACTGCAGGTTCACGAAGGACGGGCTGCGGATCTTGCAGCGGTACGGCTTGTAGCCGCCGCGACTTACCAGATAGAAACCCAGCTCCCCCTTGCTGGCCTCAATAGGGCGATACGCCTCGCCCTCGGGGACGTGGATGCCGTCGCTGGCGAGCAGGAAATAATGGATCAAGTCCTCCATGGATTGCTTGACCCGCTCGCGCGGCGGGAAGATGACCTTGGGGTTGTCGATGTTGATCGGGCCGTCCTTGGGCATCTTCTCGAGGCACTGCTCGATGATCTTGCAGCTCTCCAGCATCTCCTGCATCCGGCACTGGAACCGTGCGTAACAATCGCCCTCGGCGCGCGTGGGAACGTCGAAGTCGAGCTGGTCGTATACCAGATAAGGGTCACGCTTGCGCAGGTCCCAATCGACCCCCGAACCGCGCAGCATGGGGCCGGTCAGGCAATGATCGACGGCATCCTCGGCCGTGATGACGCCCACCCCGCGCGTGCGGCCGACGAAGATGTCGTTCATCGCCAATAGGTCGGTGTAGTCGCGGTGGCAGGCGGGAAAATCGTCGATGAACTTCTTGACCTTATCCAGCCACCCATCGGGGTAATCGCGAGCCACCCCGCCCACGCGCATGTAGCTGACCGTGAAGCGCGCGCCGCAGATCTCCTCGAATAGATCGTACAGCGTCTCGCGCTCGCGAAACGTGTAAAGAAAGACGGTCATCGCCCCCAGTTCCATGGCGTGGGTGCCGATGCAGAGCAGATGGCTCGAGATGCGCGCCAGCTCGCACAGGATCGTCCGCAGCCACTTGCAACGCTCGGTCTCCTCGATCCCCAGCAATTTCTCGACGCTGGCGACGAAGGCGTAGTTGTTGGCCATCGGCGACAGGTAGTCGAGCCGATCGGTGTAGGGGATGAACATGTGGTAGGTCTTGTGCTCGGCCAGCTTTTCCTTGGCACTGTGCAGGTAGCCGATCATGGGCTTCAGGCTCAAGACCGTCTCGCCCTCGATCTCGAGCATCAAACGCAACACGCCGTGGGTCGAGGGATGCTGGGGCCCCATGTTCAACGCCAATATCTCGGCCGTCGGGTAGTCGTGTTCCACAACCCGGCGCACCGACGGCGAAGGCGGGGCGGTTATCACATCACCCATTTCGCATCACCCCAAAAGGCTGGAAGCCACGCTTCGTCCTTCATCTCTCATTCCTCATCCCTGTCAAACGTCCGAATCCTGAACCCTGATGCGCGGAACCAGATCATCGGGTTCGCCCGCGTATTCATCGGTGTCCTGCTTATAGTAGAAGCTGGTCGAGCCGCCCAGCGGGAAGTCCTTGCGCAACGGATGGCCGTCCCAGTTGTCCGGCATCAGGATGCGGCGCAGGTCGGGGTGGCCGTCGAACCGGATGCCGAACATGTCAAAGACCTCGCGCTCCATAAAACTGGCCCCCGTCCATAGGTCGGTGATCGTGTCGATGCGGCACTCTTCCTCGGCCTCGCCGACCGGCGCGCGAAGGCGGATACGGTGCTCCTGCGTCAGCGAGACGAGATTATAAACGACGTCAAACCGCGGTTCCCGTGCCTCCTCGAGCCAATCAATGGCCGTGACCTCCGAGAGCATGCCGAACTCGAGCCGCGGGTCCTCCTTGAACGCCTTGACGATCTCGTGGATCCAACGTTTGTCCACCAGCAAGGTGACTTCATCGTGAGCGACTCTACTCTCGATCAAGGCGTTCGGCGCCGTTCCTTTCACGACGTCTTCGACCACTGCCTTCAATCGGTCGGTTGACTGGGTTTCCATGATTGAATGTTGCCTGATCTTAAGATTCCTGAATGGCGGCCAGTTCGTCCGGGGTCAGGGTCATGATCAAACTGATGTGCCGCGCTTCACTGGGTTCGAAGTTTCGATCGATCACTTCCCATACCATGTTCTGCCTTTCCAACTGGTCCTTTCCGATAAACTCATTCCAGACGATCGTCGCCCCGATTCTGACTTTGGGACTGGGGTCCTCCAATTCAACGCTCGAACCCGAGAACATCGTTTCGAGAAGCCCCCGCAGTTTTTCGCTCAATTTCTTGAGGTCTTCCATCTTTGCGTGCCCAACCAACCGCCAACCCGGACACGTATATCGCCAACGGGTATTGTCTCATGTCTTCGTGTAGGATTCTGGCGGACTTGATGTGTTCCACGGCTGCTTCGAAATACGAATGAGGTGTCAGTCTGATCGGAATCGATCTGTTCTTGGCCATACAGGTTTGATCCGACTCGCCCTACACCAGTGCCTGCGGGCTGGATTGGATTTTCTTCTGGAGCTGCATGATCCCGTAGATCAACGCCTCGGGCCGCGGCGGGCAGCCCGGCACGTAGACGTCGACCGGCACGATCTGATCAACGCCCTGCAGGACCGCGTAAACGTTGTGCATCCCCCCGCACGAGGCGCACGCGCCCATCGCGATCACCCACTTGGGCTCGGCCATCTGGTCGTAGACCCGCCGCACGACCGGCGCCATCTTCTTGCTGACCCAGCCGGCGACGATCAGCAAATCGGACTGGCGCGGGGAGGGACGGAAGACCTCGGAGCCGAAACGCGCCAGGTCGAAACGACTGGCCGCGGTCGCCATCATCTCGATCGCGCAACAGGCCAAGCCCATCATCACCGGCCAGATCGAGTTCTTGCGACACCATGCCAGCACCTCATCGAGGCTCTGGGCCATCCGGTTGTCGAACTCCATGGGCGTCAACTTGTCGCCCAGCCGCAACGCCTCCTCGTTGATCATCGGCGGCGTCTTGAGCTTATTGTCGATCGCCAAATCCGAATCCAAGAGCTTCAGCCGGTCTTTCAGGTCCATTTCAATGCCCCTTTGCGCCATTCATAGAGGAATCCGACGATCAGGATCAGCATGAAAAAAACCATGACCAGGAACGCATAGCCCTGAAAGCCGGGGATCGTGGGATTGCGGAAGGCGATGGCCCACAATAGGATCAGCACCGTCTCCATGTCGAACAGCAGGAAGAGCAGGCCGACCAAATAGAACTTGATCGGGATGCGGACGTTGGCCTCGCCCTCCGGTTCCATGCCGCATTCGTAGGCCAGAAGCTTGGCGTAATTGGGCCGCCTGGGACCGATCAACCCCGAGACCAAAAGCGTCACTACCCCAAATCCGACGGCCACGATGACCATCATCAAAACGGGCACGTAAGGTTGCAGGTAATTCACAAGCCGCCCCCGATCAAAGGTCGCGCGCGAGGCGACGAGGGCGGCGACGCCGTCATCTCATTCTCGGGTCGGCTGAATCGGCGCCTCATCTCGGGTCCGATGGCTCCCCTTTTAACCCGCACTTCGGTCATTTTTTCACAATCTTGAGCGCTTGTCAAACCATATTCGACAAATCAACGGGACGGCCGGAACCCTCCCCGGCACGATCGGTCGGCTGTTCCAGATGGAGCCGCGCCACCATGCGCCGGAAGTCTCCATGCGAGCTTTAGCGGTGAGCACCCCTCGATAAAACCCCCGGGCTGACTCTTGGGCACCCCATCATCTAGCCACAAACCCCCGCCGTGTTGCAACCCCCAAAAGGGGCCCTTCCGAGCGTTGGAGGAAGGTTGGGCGGGGCCTATCAAGCCGGGCATCCATGGGAAATAATTCACGAGCATCGGACGATGGTCGGGGGTGTCCGAGCCCTCCCCGCGGAGTCTGTGCCGAACCGGGCGAACCGCTTGCCTTGGGGCGTGGTTCGTGTTTAGATGGCGAAATAGGCCATCGGATCGACTCGAACTGGAGACCCAACGTGGTCGCGCGTTCGTCGGCCTTGTCGCCTGATTTGGATTGGACCCTCATCCATGCGTATTCTGTTCATCGGGGATATTTTCGGCCGGCCCGGCCGGCAAAAGGTCCAGGAGTGGCTACCGGACTACCGCGAAAGGCGCGGCGTGGATTTCGTCGCCGCCAATGCCGAGAACTCCGCCGGCGGCAAGGGGATCAACGCCGAGATCGCCGAGGAGTTCTTCGAATCGGGCATCGACGCGCTGACCGGCGGCAATCACAGCTTCCAATATCGCGACAGCTACCCGCTTTTCGAGCGTGACGAACGGGTCTTGCGGCCGGCCAATCTGCCCCCCGGGACGCCCGGGCGCGGGTTGGGCATCTACCAGCTCGCCCATGGCCCTTGCGTGGCCGTTGCCAACCTCCAGGGCCGGGCCTTCATGAAGCCCGTCGACTGCCCCTTCCGGGCCGCCGAACGCTTACTGGAAGAAGCCCAGGCCGCCACTCCGATCGTGATCATCGATTTTCACGCCGAAGCCAGCAGCGAAAAGGTCGCCATGGCCGCCCACGTCGATGGCCGCGCGACGGCGGTGATCGGGACCCATACCCACGTGCCGACGGCTGACGCCCGCGTGTCGCCCGCCGGCACGGCCGCCATCACCGACGTCGGGATGACCGGCCCCTGCGATTCGGTCATCGGCGTTCGGACCGACATCATCCTGGAACAGTTAATCGTCGGGATGCCCGTCCGCCACGAGGTCGGGGAGGGGCCGGCGCGCGTCTGCGCCTTGGAAATGGACGTGGACGAGTCCGACGGTCGGGCCCAGAGCGTCCGATTGGTCCAAGACCCCGACTGGCCCCGTCGGCGAGGGCAGCAGGCTAAATCCCGCTAGCGGTCATGTCCTGTAAGAAGTTCTTTGACGCGGAAAGGCGCCATGAACCACCCCGCGCGCCCCTTGGCCCCGCCGCTTCCATTCCCCCCCATCCGCCGCTTGTTATATGTCGTCCTGATATATGTCTTGGCGTCCACCTCGGGCTGCGGCATCGCGGACCGAGAACGCTGGCCTCGCGTTCGCGTCATCGCTGGCCAAAAGGCCGAGGGCTACGTCACGGTTCGTTTAAAGTCCCGGTTTGCTTATATGGATGGAACCATCGTGGAGGTCGAATTCGTCCCTGAGGATCGACTGCCCCAAATCCTGTCCGAGGGGACGCAAGCCGACGTGGTCATCTTTTATGACCCGAAAATCATGGATGAGTTGGCCGAAAGGGGGTTGTTGGCCGATCCTCCCTGGCGCTTCCTCATCGAACGCGAAAAAGTGGCCCTGGTCAGCCGCGCCGACGAGGCCGAAACGGTCCAGTCGCTTGACCGGTTCCTCTCTTCCGACCTGGCACCGCTGGCCAGTCTGTCCAGGGATGGCGAACGAGCCACGAGCCTTATCTATAAAGCACTGGCGACCGGGGGACTTCCTCGCCATTTCGAGCGGACCATGGAGATGGCAAAGTGCCCGGGGCGCTTGCTGGAGGGGATTCGTGAGGGCCAAATCAGGTTTGGCCTCCTCCACACCTCCCATATCGTGCAGCACATGAGTTCGTGGGCCCGCTGGACCGTGGTCGATCCCAGCCCCCGCGCCCCCTCACATTGCGGGGGGGCGGTCCTCAAGCACTCACAACGCCCCAAGACCGCCCACCGTCTGTGGAGCTTTGTTCAGAAGGATATGGCTAAGTGGCTGGAACATGAGTTCACGCCACGACCGAGCCGCCGCATGGAGTCCGGCCTCTAACGCCGACGCCCCATGGTCCTCCCCTTCGGCACCAAGGCCGCGCGGCGGGAGTTCTCGCGGTCACAAGGGTCGGAGCCACGCCTGAGAGCAGGCAAGGTGGCTATTGCTCACCCTCCGGCGGCGGCATCCCCCCAGGCGGCATGCCGGGCCCACCAGGCATACCCCCCGGGCCTCCCATCATAGGTAACCCCTGCCCAGCCCCTGGAGGCAACTGCGGAGGGAATATATACGGCTTGGCCCGCTTATAAAAAATCACGCCTGCCGCAACCAGCAGCACGATAATGATGACGATCTTCGGCCCTTTACCCATCGAACGTCCCTCCCCTAGGGTATGATGGTGAATTCAAACAACGTCTGAGCGTCGGGGTTACGCGCTGGTATAGGGTCCTGCAGTCGGGGGGACAAAGTCGGGGCCTCGGCATCACCTGGTTGGCTGAACGAAGCTGGATCAATTAGGATCCCCCACACTTACCTGCTAGACTCTGTTGGTCTCTCATATCGGATTCCCCGGATTCGCTCGACTTGGTGAGACCAGGCTAAACTGCGCCGAGCAAATTATCCAGTTCTTTTCTCAGGAAATATGGCAGCCAGCCCAACGCCGAAATCCCCCGACCCACGACGCCGCCACCGGGCCTGGTTCCTGGGGTTGACGTTGCCGGTGGCCCTCGTCCTGCTCGCCGAGGCGATTGGGCGCCTGTGGCTGGTCTACATCCAAGGGATGCCGGCGGGTCGACCCGACGCGCTGGCGTTGGCCTACTATCCCGAGCTCCGGCCCGCCTGGGTCACCCCCATCGCACCCGACGACGGCCATTTCGACCTGCTTATCCTCGCCGGTTCGGTCTTTTTCGATTACTACGGCGGGCCGGCCATGCACTTGCGAACGGCCCTCGAAGCCCAGGGCACTTTGAACGCGCGCGTCTGGAACATGGCCTGGCCGGCGCACGGCTCGCGCGACAGCTTGACCAAGTATCGCTGGCTCGGCCACAAACGGTTCGATGCCGTGCTGGTCTACCACGGGATCAACGAGCTGCGCGCCAACAACGTCCCCGCCGACCGCTTCCGCCCCGATTATTCGCATATGGCCTGGTACGCGGAGGTCAATCGGGTGGCGGGGCGGCCCCTCGCGGCGTCGCTGAGTTGGCTGGCGCTCCCCCGCCTTGCGGGCTGGACGTGGGCCGGCGTGGACCAACTTCTGAGACCCCCGGTCGTCGCGGTCGATGGCATTCCCTCACCCCAGGCGATGGCTGATGGGGGCGAGATAAAGACGCGCGCATCCTTCACGTCAAATCTGCAAGAGATTGCAGCTTTGGCACAAGAGCGTGGGGAGCCCCTGCTCGTGTCAACCTTCGCCTACTATCTAGACCCGGCTTATTCCAAAGAAGCGCTGCTCCACGATCAGGGCCTGAGCGAGGCACGGGTCCAGCCCCGGACCGCCCGACCGCTCGACACCGCGCGCCAGTTGTCCTACGCCGCCCCCCTCTACGCCGATTTCGCCCAACCCAACGAGATCTGGGGACGCACCGAACACCTGCTGGCCGGCCTGGCCGCTCACAATCAGGCTGTTCGCGGCCTGGCCGAGCAGATGAAGCTGGGTTTGGTTGATGGGGAAGCCGCCGTCCCCAAGTCGGCTGATCAGTTCATCGACCTGTGTCACCTGGCCCCGGCCGGCGTGGGCAGCCTGACGCGAGCGCTGGCCCCGGCCATCCTCAAGGCGGCTGGGCCGAAATGGGTCGAAATAAAAACCAGCCGTTGAGCATCAACTAGATTGAGAGGCATGGGCCGGCCAGCGTCTCGCCCCCAGAACGGCGAGTCGCCGAGAGCGGCCGTAAGCTGTTTGGTAAGAACCTTTTACGGTCCACCGGACCCGCCCGCGGCCGATCGCGAGAATTGACGTGGCGGCCCGATTTTTCTGGGCTTTGGCATCCTTCTCGCTCCAAAAAATAAGCGCGGGTTGCCTGTTTCGAGTTGCTGATTCGGTGTCGAGAACCCAGCCGAGAGGAGCAGTCAGAAAAGCAATACAGACTGAGGTTTATGTTGACAGTCCACGCCGGGGAACCGATAGAATAGAAGAGTTGGGGCCGAAACGCCTCAGCGGGCCGAGTCTCCGCCCGTCGGTGGAGATTTAGGCGGCCCCAAAAAAACCGATTTTTTGTGTTGACACCGGGATGCATCCGATAATATACATGTTCTTCACACGCTACGAAGGCTTGACGATCGCAACCGAAGGAACTGTACCTCAATAATATGCCTTTGCGTCACCAAATCAAGCAACTCATCAACTCAACCGTCCCAAGGAGGGCCCCTCTCGGCCTGTTTTCTGGAACCTATTTTGAACCTGCCTTATCTGATCACCCTAAGGCACGTACTCCAGACAAGGAAGAGAGGGAAGCAGTATGCGAAAAGGGTTGAAACTAACCCTTGCGACGGTTGCTGTCGCTTTGATTTCTGTACCGCTTATGGCCATGGCGCCAACGGTAGAGGAACTGCCCGATCCAATCGTCAGTGACGACTTGGGCGTGACCCAGGGGAATGGACCGGTGGATAATGAATTCGTCTTCCCGGACGCGTTCGATATCACCAATCGGGCCAATGATTCGGACAACGGGCCCGTCAGCCCGCTGATGTGGTCTTACTCCGGTGGTGGCAAATACAACATCAACGGCGTGGCCCCGCTTGATCTTGGGACCGAGGATCCGGTCTTACCGGGTGCCAAATCGTTCCAAGATCAGGATCTGGACACCGGTAACCCCGGCCAGGACGCCAGTGCCGCCACGGTTACCGTGCGTAACGTGGACCTGTCCCCGATTGGTGGTCCAAACACTGATCCGGGCGGCAACAATGCGGAAGGCATTGTGGCGTCGGAGACCGAGGTGGTGATGGTGTTCGTCTCGGACGGCGAACTCTCGGCCATGACCGAGATGGTCATCTACACGCAGAATGATGGCGTGGATCAACTCTCGCCCGGGTCTGCTCCCCGGACGACGGTCAGTACGTTCGTCCCGGGCACGGGACCGGCGGATTGGCGGTTCGCTCAGGGGTTTGTCGGGTTCGGAACGGTGACAGATGCTGGAACTACCGATCAGATGTGTATGACGGTGACGGCCACCGGCCTGAACGACGGTGAGTGGTACAGCCCCTACGGGGCGACCGGCAACCAGAATGCCTCGGGTGTGGACCTGACCGACAATTCGGTCTATGATTTCCGGTTCAACACCACGACCAATCAGGGAACTGTCGGGAACGTACCGCTGATCAGCTTCATCCTGGACAACTCCGACCCGGATGATCCGTTCGGCGCCGCGAACGCCTACAACCAAGAGACGTTCTTCCTGGACAACATTGGCGGTGCTAACTCGCCTGCGAGTACAGGTGGATTTGGTCGGCCGTCCCATTCGGTCTGGTTCGCGCCTTCCGCGGTCGGCACGCCGCAGTGGCGTAACGGGGCCTTTACCGCGGGCAATGACGTGATCAACGACTTCCGCATCCGGTTCCGCGTCTTCGATCTCGATGGCGGCGGCTGGAATGCTGAAGCCGACTTGGGTCAGGTCTGCCTGACGGGCTATGACTGGGCCAGGTGGAACCTTGGCGACATGGCGGTTGTGTCTAACGAATACGACGTGACCGACATCAGCATAGCCACGAGTGCGACAAATGGTACCCATACGGTCGCCGGGTTTGTCAGCAATATCGCCTTCAGCGGCGGTAATGTGACAGTTACCCCGTCTGATGCTGGTGGCTATACCAACGAGTTGGTCGGCTTCACGCCAGGTGACACAAACAATCCGTTGACGACAGGTGGAGCGGATGTTCTGGACAACTACCCGGTTCCGCAGCAGGAAGACGCGGTCTTCGTGCACAGGGTCTGGGTGGCCGCGACTGCGGGCTCGCCGCTTGACCTTCTCAGGCATGGGACGGATAATCCGACCCAGGAAAACATCAGCCTGACGGTCCAGACGGCCGGCATGGGCGCGGTTGGCATGCCAACGACGGGTGCTGCACAAGAGTACCTCGCCTTCACGGCAGGCAACAGCGTCACCGAGTCGACTCTGGAGGGTCACAACAGGTTGCGTCCGCGGATGGACATCATCTGCAACACGGCGTTGTCCTTCAACGGCGAGTCGTCGAATACGGGCGGCATCATCCTCGAGAGGATGAGTGTCGACGTCGTCAACTTCGCCCAATAGGGGCTAGTTGGAGATCGAACGTCTAATCGACTCATGTCAATTAACTGGGGTAATAGGTCGCAAGACTTATTACCCCTTTTTCTATTTTCGAGGTTTCTTTTGACGATTCACCCAGGCGGCCTCGCAGCGCCTTGGGGACAGACGGGCTTTCCGACCCATGCTTGTGACCCGAGCGGCTTTCCCATAAGATGGCCCGCGTGAGGGAACGGCAAACGAGAACAGACGGACGGTGCGCCGGGGAGGGACGGCTCCATGTGGCTGGATGACCTTCCGCTGCTGTGCTGTCCGGCGTGCGGCGGCGGTCTGAATTGCCGGCCGGAGGCGGGTGCTCGATACTTTCCCCCCGGCTTCGACCCGCAATTGATGGCATGGGAAGGCCGGCTCGAATGCGCCGATTGCGGAGCCGACTATCCCATACTCGAGGGCGTGGCCTGCCTGACCGATCTCGGCCCGGCCTGGCTCACGCCGCTCAGGGAAATGGAGAGTCGCCTCGCCCTGACGCTTCGCACCCTCGAACCGCGCCGCTGGGAGCGGGGCCGCGCCGCCGCCTACGACAGCCAGGAGCAAACTGTCCAGGCCCAGATGGAAGCCCTATTCGCCGCGGCCGTGGACGAAATCGATTTCTCCCGCCGCCCACTGATCCTGGACGTGGGGGCGGGACCCTGCCGGACGACCGAATTGTTCCAGCGGCTCGGCGCACGCACGGTTGTCCTGGACGCCGATCTGGGTCAGCTGCGCTATCTCTCCTTTGAAGGCATCGACCCCGCCAACACGCCGGCTTACCGCTATCCCGACTCCGGCGCCCAGTTCTACTTCAAGGAACCGCGCCGAATGCAGCGCTACTTCACTCGCGTCTTTGGCGACGTGGGTGATCTTCCCTTTCCCAGCGGCGCGTTCGATGTGGTCTTCTGCCGGTCGGTGCTCCACCACCTCGACGACCACGCACGCACGATGCGCGAGATGGCGCGCGTGCTCAAACCGGGCGGCCGGATGGTCTTCTGCGCCGAACCGATCCGCTCGCCGCTCGAGAGCGAGGAGGATTGTTACGATCACTGCGTTCAGCGCGAGGAGGGCATGAACGAGCGGGTGTGGCCGCTCGCGCGATTCCTCGATCCCATCCGCCCTTTCGCCCGAAATATCGTGATCAAGGTTTGGCCGAATCCGCCTACCCGCCGGCTGCGACGCCTGGTGCCGGTTGTGGCGGCCTGGCTGGCGCGGCGGATAGGTCCTGGCGCACGCGTGAGCGGCTGGAAATTACCGTGCCTGCACTTCGTGAACGCATCAATCAACATCTTCGCCGAGCGCGACGCCCGCCCGATCAACCGTCCCGGCGCGGCCGGCGAGCTAAAGGATGAGCAGGCCGCGGATGACCTTCGAGAACTGACCGAGCTGTTCCGCGTCGCTCCGGGTCAGATCGAGGAGGGCGTGGTCGACCTGCCCCGTAAACGGGAGGTGGTGGGCCGCATCCGCCGCCAGCTCCTGGCGCGTCATGCTCAGTCGCCCACTCGGCGCGACCTGGCCCAGAGCCAGATCCACGAACTCGATCGCGGTTGGCTGGAGACCGTCCAGCACGAGGGGGGAGTCGGCCGGCGGATGGCCCGCGAAGCGGCGTGCACGCTCGGCATGGAGACCGGAGAGAAGCGCGACATGCTGCGCCTGCGCGTCGCCCGCGTTGGGCCGGTTCCGACGCGTCTGGCGATCTGGGCCAACGGACGAAAATGCCCATCGGTCGAACTGGCAAGCACCTCATGGGTCGAGTCACGCCTCCCCCTGTTCGGCCTCAAGGAACCGGTGGCAACCATCCGCCTGCGCGCCGAATCCCCCAGCTCGAGTTTCCCCGGTTCAAACCCTCCCGATTCAGATCAAGCGGCCGATCCGGAGATCATCGTCGCCTTCGTGGCCCTTGAAACATTCGAGGACTAACAAGCCAAGGCCTTGCGCGTCCGGGATCGTCCATCCGCCCCCTGGGGATGAACGGCTCGTATATTCCGCCCACGGCTGAGGGGATCAGCGAGTGATATCAAGCACCTGAGTTGAGCGTGGATTGGCGGCTTGCGGGTGCATCTCGCGGATCCGGGAGATGGTTGTTGGGGGCGTAGTTGGCAGGGGGGTCAGTTTTGTGACCAGAGGCGGTCCCATTCTTCGTTGAAGATCGCCACGCACAGGGCCAGGACCGGCGCGAT
>CAUZJO010000053.1:0-29317 GCA_963580245.1 Candidatus Sumerlaeia bacterium
GAGCGCGGACCCTCCTGGATCGCGCTCAATTTTGACAATGCGAAAGGCCCGTGGCAAGGGGGTGGTCTGCACTACATGGGCATGTCAGAGACGGATTTGAACAAAATCAATCCTCCGTATCGTGCGATCACCCGAAAAATCACCCGACTGAAGCAAGTACTGCGGGAAATGGGCTAGCGGATTCCAATACCCGCCGTGGGTATTGACAGTGCATTCCGATGATATCAGCCAAACATGGAACAGATAAGGTGAAGTCATTCGATTTGAACAATTTGATTTTGGTTCCTTGTTTCCACGAGTGATCACCGATGGTAATGGATCCTGGGTCGTTTATCGGGGAAACGGCGCTGCTTACTCAACCGACACTGGCGAGACATGGACAGACCTTGCCGGGGCACACTTTGGACAGATGCCCGACCTCGCGACCGATGGTAAAGGCCGATGGATCGCGGTTTGGACTGAGTTCGATGATGACGGCCCCCTGGGAACTGATGCAGACATCATTGCTTCAATCGGATCGAATACGACGAACAGTGTGACCATCATGGAATGGCTGGCCGGTCCATCCTCATCACATAACCTATCACCTATCAACTGAGCCAACCGCTTCCTTTTTCGGCTCAAACCGAGGTTTAGGCCAAGGAGAACGCCATTTATTAGTCAATTCGCCGACTCTTCGGCAAACTGATCAGATTCGCAAACAAGCGATAAGCGCCCGGAACGCCGGCGGGGAGTTGTCGGAACCAGGCTAGGGCGGTGTAGACGTATAAGCCTTCGCCGTATTGCGCGACGAGCGTCCCGCCGCGCAGAGGCTCCTCGCCGGGGTCCGCGCCCGCCAGGAGCGGGACGTAACGCTGGTCCCACTCGGTCATGAAGTAAAGCCCCCGTTCCTGCACCCAGCCCTCGAAGTCGCGCGAAGTGATCTTGTTGGGCTGGTTGAACAACGGGTGATCGGGCTGAAGGATTTTAAGCGGGGCCTCTTCGCGCGTGATGCGTTCGTTGTGGGTCATCTTGGCGGGGTAGGGGGCGTAGAGGGCGGGGTCCCAGTCGTAGGTCTTGTTGTACTGGACGATGAAGACGCCGCCCTTGTTGACGTATGCCAATAATCGCCCGTTGTGGGCCTTGAGGTCCTCGCGCTCGGCGTAGGCGCGCGGGCCGGCGATGATGGCGTCATACTGATCGAAATCCCCATGCCCCAAATCCCGCTCATCCAAGAATTCATGGCTCACGCCCAAACGGTCGAGCGCGCCGGGGACCTCGTCCTGTTTGCCGAGGATGTAGCCGACGTTCAAATCCGGCGCGACCTCGACGTCAAAGACCTTAAAAACACACCGGGCCGGGCGAAGAAGCTGGCGGCGCCACGTGTGAGGATAATCAATGACCCGTAGCGATTCGGCATAGTCTCGGCCGTCCAAATGGGCGACGGCCCCGATGGGGGTCTCATCAGTTTCATAACCGGTGGGGACCGTTACCTGAAATGGGATGGTTGCCGTGGCCGAAGCGTAGCGACATTCGAAGCGGGCTGAAGTTGGACTCACGCGCCAATCGGTTGGCGTCCGCAACTCGACCGTGCCTTCGACCGCCGTGGGCGAGTGATTGGTCACGTTCACGTGCACCGTCCTCACGCGCGCTTGACTTGATGTCGGGACCACGACCAAGTCCGGTTCAATGTCCAACGAGACCGCCGGGCCAACCATCACGTCGCGAAAGAGGACCCCTTGCGAACGGCTGACGTCCGCCGCCTTCACCGGCCGCGTCAGTCGGATCATCGTGCTCAACGCCTCGGCGTTCAGTTCGGCCGTTAAAAGCGGCGGCGAGTCGGCAAGCGAGATATCCGCCCCATCCACGGCCTCGTAGCGATATTCCGAGCCGGACCCTCGATGAATTGCGGGGCGCGAGGCTTCGGCGTTCGTCGCGACTCTGACGGTGTATTCAAAGCGCGCGTGGGACTCGGGTTCAAGATTTGCCAGGTTGCCGCCGGTTCGGCTGACTTCCCAGTCGCCGGGCGCATGGAGGTTTACTGCCTCGAGCCGAACCGGAATGCGGCCCCGGTTGAAAACACTAATGGAAACATTGAAGGTCTCACCCGGAACAACCATTATCTTTTTAGCGCGGGCCTCTATTTCAAGGGCCAGCGCGCGCCGCGCGGCATCGAGGAAGTCGCGTTCCTTCCGGCCCAGATGGAAAAGCAATTCGCTGCGCGCGCGTTCGTCGTCCGTGAGCGCATCCACTTCTCCGATCAACGTTCGCAACCCCTCCAAGCCGCCCAGAACGTGCGGAGCACTTGCCCCCGGGTCGCGCGGGGCGAACGACTCGAGCGCGGCCCGCGCGGCGTCTTGAATCTCCGTGAGCCCTTCAGCCAGCCGCGCGGCAAGGTCGCCCTCGGCGCCGACGCGCTTGGCGATTCCGACGATGGAGGTATCGATCCCGCCGAGCAGGTCCGTCCCATTGCGCGGATCGGCGAGGTGGCTCTTGAGCGACGTCAGCGCCACCGGACGCGGACCCTTCGACGCGATGCGACCGGCCATGTCCTGCGAGCGATGATGGGTCCAACCCCGGACCCCAAGCTCATGGAAAGACAAACCCGACAGCGGATCGAATCGGCCCACGTCCACGATTAAACGATCGTCGTCCGCCGTGAGATCATCCGTCCAGCTATGATCCAGAACCAGTTTCTGGGCTTGCCACGGTCGCAGACCCGCCTCCAATTGATCCGGGAAACGGCCGGGGTCGGCGGCCGCCCCGAAGGCCTCGCGCGTGAGGATGCCGACCGCCTGGTGGTGACCGTGCCCGTCGCGCGGCGCGCCCTCGAAGCGCGAGATGATGACGTCGGGGCGCTCGCGCCGGATCACGCGCACGAAATCACGTAGCGTGGCCTCGCGTCCCCATTTATCGAGCGTCTCCTCGGCCGTCTTCGAAAACCCAAAATCGATCGCCCCGCTAAAACGCTGCTCGACCCCATAATACTGATCCGCCGCGAGCAACTCACCGGTCCGAACCAACCCCAGGGCCGCCCCCTTTTCGGGACCGATCATGTTCTGCCCGCCCTCGCCTCGCGTGGCCGTCAGGAGCACCGCGCGCGCGTGACGCCCCCGCGCCAGGTAAGTCAGAAGCCCAGCGTTCTCATCATCCGGATGGGCGACGTTGACGAGCACGCCGGCGACCACGCCCAGCCGCTCGATCGCTTGCAGCAGGCCCGCCGCCCCCCGGTCCGGCGCGGGTTTCTCCCCCGCGTGGCCCCCCGGCGGCCAAAGCCCCGCGCAAATAAGGCAAACGGCGATCAACGTCCGACGCAAAAGCATTGTTCCTTTCTCACCACCGTCCCCGTCGCGCCCTAGCGAATCGGCTCCCGGCTCTCGTCCTCGTAATCGGTCTTTTTCCCGGGCCACAATCGACCCGGGGGCGCGATGACGAGGTCGATTACGAGGACGAGAGACGATCATCAGTCACAACAGGGACCCTTCATCGAAGTGGCGTTCACTCCCAAAACTGAATCACACCCGGTGTTACTCGCCATATCCATGAAATCGCGCCGCTCAGATTTCCATCCGAGGGTAGCCGCGTCCCTTGCAGCCTGCTAGGATAACCGTCAGGAAAGTGAAAGGAAACCGATGAGCGAACGGACGCAACGATTCGAGGCGGCCATTGAACACTTGGACGCGGCCAACCGCCAGGACCCCAACACCGAGAGCTTCAAGGGCGAGGACCACCCCAAGGAACTCCTTTACGCCCAGCGCATGACGCACTGGTTGGAGCACCTGGCCCCCGATGCCTCCGAGCCGTTGCGCCTGGCCGCGCGCTGCCAGCATATCGAGCGCTGGAAGATCCCCCGAAGCCGTTATCCACGGGACCGCGTCGGCTATCTCCGGTGGCGCACCGAGCTTTACGGCTTCCACGCCGAGACGGCCGGTGGGATCCTGCGCGAGGTGGGTTATGACGAGCCGACGGTCGAGCGCGTCCAGGGGCTCCTCCGGAAGCAACATCTGAAGACGGATCCCGAAATGCAACTGCTCGAGGACGTGATCTGCCTGGTCTTTCTCGAGAGCTCCTTCTCGGACTTCGCCAAGGAGCACCCCGAAGAGAAGATGGTTGGCATCATTCGAAAGACATGGCGAAAGATGTCGCCGCGGGGTCGGCAAATGGCCTTGGAACTCGATCTGAGCGAGCCCGACCGGACCTTCATCGAAAAGGCGGTTGGAACCGGGGCCGACGCCGAATAGTCATATGGGAACCTCTAAAATCCGATTTGCAGTCGTCCCCACGGGACTCCAATTCGTTATCGGTTTGATTACCCGCCACTTGCGTGGCGGGCTGAAAGCAATCGTCCCTGCCGGGACTAAATTCTTAGAGGCGCCTATACCATCCATGCATGTAGAACTTGAAGAGGGCTGCAACCATGACTTGCCGTAATCTCTCTATCGTTCTCACGGGGATCTTTTCCGTGATCGCCCGTTTATCGATCGCGCAAACCGAGGACGCGGCGACGACCGCGACCGTTGTCGAATCCCCGCCATCGTACCCCAATGCCCTGCCATACCGCTGTTGGCAGTTCCAGGCCCATGATTGGTTCGCGTTGGCCGATGCGATTCCCAAGGCGGCGGCCGCGGGCATCAACCGCATCCAGCTTTCGCACGAAATCATAATGAACGCCGAGCAACTGTGGGAGGGCGAGGGGCATGAGCAGCGGTTGGAGTTCGTCAACAACGCGATCGAACTGGCCCACGAACACGGCCTCAAGGTCGACGCATGGACGCATGAACTTTCCGGCGTCCCCGAGCGGCTGTTGACCGAGGACGATCGCTGCAAACTGGGTCCGGAGTTGTGGAAGTGGCTCGATGAGAAATACGAACGGCTGTTTAAGAAGGCGCCCGGTCTCGACGGTTTGGTATTGAGCCTGAGCGGGGCGGACTACCCGATTTATCGGCTCGATAAAATCATCACGAGTCGGTCGCCCCACATCACCATCGCCCACCTTGTCGAGGCGATGAATAAGGTTTGCCGGCGGCATGGGAAGTTGCTTACCGTCCGCACGTTCACGCCCGAGGAGGTTCAGCGCGGCTTAATCCAGGCGGGGCTCCGAGCCCATGCCCGTCGCCCCACAAGCGAGGCGAATCCCGAGAGCTTGATCTTCATGACTCAGTGCGTCCCGCGTGGTTCACCCATTTTTCCGTATCATAAGCTGTTGGGGGAGTTCAAGGGCCGACCGCCGCAGATCGTCGAGATCGATCTGGGGCAGCGCAACACGGGGGAAAACAAGCTTCCATACTGCGCCGTTGAATACGTATACCATGTTCTCAAGTACGCAAGGGAACGGGGCGTGGTCGGAGCCGTGGCGCGTGTCGATGACCTCCATCGTCACGCGCTGGGCACCCCCAGCGAGGTCAACATCGATGCTTTCAGTCGCTTGCTGCTCGACGATTCCAAGACGCCCGACGAGCTTCTGTTCGCATGGACGGCGAATCGCTACGGCCCCGAAGCCGGCCCACCGATTGCGCGCGCGCTGCGGCGAACCTACGATGTTACGAACATCGCGCTCTTCCCGTTACAACATTCACTCATGGTCGATGGCCGCGTGCCCAGTTGGGAGGAGGCATTGTTGCAATTGACGCAATCCGAACAGACGTGGGTCCGGCATTGGATCAAGAGTCCCGAGCTGGACCGCGCGCACGACGACTTGACCCGGCCCGATGACGATACGTTCAGGCGGCTGGATTCCGAAGCCGACCTGGCCCGCGGCTTCATCAAGCAATCGGTCAAGGACCTGAACGAAGCCAGGCCGCATCTGGAGCCGGCGGACTTTGATGAACTGCGGTCCGCCTTTGAACGGGCCGGAGACACCCTCGAGATGACCCACACCCTGGCTACCGTGTTTTACGAATCCCTCCGCCTGAAGAATCTCGAAGAGAGCGGGGCCTCGACGCCGACGGCGCTCGACGCCGCGCGCCGCGGGATTGCCGAGGACCTGACGAAGCTTTCCAACTGGGCCGATCGCATCGAGCGCGTTCATGGCCCCGATTACGAACCCGGCAACCCCGCACGCATCCGACGGTTCGTCCGCGACATCGAAATCCTGCTCCAGCCCTAAGAGGTCCGTCCCGCGCCATGTGGCGAACCGCCTTCCATGCCTTGATCGGGGTCTATTTGCGCCATGAGCGAGGCCGCACGCTGCTCACCATCCTGGGCGTGGCGTTGGGCGTGGCGGTCTTAATCGCCATTGACCTGGCCATCGAGTCGGCGGTGGCGAGTTTCAAAGGCACGATGCGGGACGTCGCGGGCCGCGCGACGCTGACGGTCCGAGGCAATGGGATCGGCCTGCCGCCGAGCCTCCTGCCCGAAATCGCCCGCCATCGAGGCGTGCAAAGCGCCGCGCCCCTCATTCAGGGCCATGCCGCCATCGCGGCCCGGGACGGCCGATCGACCGAGACGCTCTTGCTGCTGGGGGTCGACCTGCTGGCGAGTGAGGAACACGGCGACGAGCCTATCCGCGACCTGGAACTGACCGTCCAGGAGGGGCTCGCGTTCAGCCGGTTCTTCGTTGATCCCGCGCTGCTGATGATCACCGAACGGTTGGCGCAGCGGACCGGCGCCGGGTTGGGCGATGAATTGACGCTCCACGTCGGCGGCCGACCCCGTCGCTTCAGCGTCGGCGCGATTGCGAAGGGCGACGCCTTTGCCAATTCGCTCGATGGCGGTGTGGTGGTCGTCGACATCGCGATGGCCGACGTCCTTCTCACCCGCCAGGGCCTGATCGACCGCATCGACCTCGTGACCGCTGAAGGGGCCGACGTGGAGGATGTCCGCCAGTCGCTCCAGGACATGCTGGGCGGCAACGTCCAGGTCGAGCGCCCCCGCGCGCGTGGCCGGCAGGTCGACGCCATACTGGCCGCCTTCCGCTTCAACCTGAATGCGCTGGGTCACATCTCGCTGCTGGTGGGAGCGTTCTTGATCTTCAACACGATGAGCGTCGCCGTGGCGCGTAGGACGGCGGTGATCGGCGCGGTGCGGGCGCTGGGGCTCACGCGGGGGAGAGTCCGGGCCGTGTTCATCGTCGAAGGGGCGCTGTTGGGATTGGCGGGAGGCGCATTGGGAGCGGTCGGCGGCGTGCTGCTGGCCGGGACGCTGCTGGACGTGGTCAGCAAGACCATCTCGCTCAATTTCGTGCAGGTCCATGCCGGCGGTTTGGTCCCGGCCGCCGACGTGGTGCTCGCCGCCGTCGGATTGGGGGTGGCCTTTTCGGTGGTCGCGGCATTAGGCCCGGCCAACGACGCTGCGGCGACCGCGCCCGCCAACACGCTCCGACGCGGCGCGCTGGAGGGCCGGCCGGTGGGTCTGGTTCGCCGCGTGGCCGTGGGTTTGGCTCTCGCTTTGGCGGCCGCCTTATTGTTATCCGCCAACCGGACGCCCGGCATCCCCTGGGCCGGTTACGGCGCCTCGCTCTGCCTGGTACTGGCGTTTGTCGTCTGGGCACGGCCCATCTTGGCGTTGGCGGCCGGGGCCTTGCGCGGGCCCTTCGCATATTTGTTCGGGGCCGAGGGGCTGTTGGCGATCGCCTCGACCCGGGGGGCCCTGGGCCGGACGGGCGTCGCGATCAGCGGCCTGATGATCGCCCTGGGGATGACGATCTCGATCGGCGTCATGGTCGCCAGCTTCCGCGAGACCGTCGTCGTGTGGATGAATCAAGTCCTGCGGGCGGACCTCTATCTCTCGCCGCGCGCCGTCGACGCCACGCTCCGTCCCGAGCCGATGCCCGCCGCGCTGGCCGACCCCATCGAAGCCCTGCCCGGCGTCAAAGCCGTCGATCCGTTCCGAGTCCGGCCCGTCATGATCGACGGCCAACCGGCCCAGCTGGGCGCGGGGCGGTTTGACCTGGCGCGCTATCACGTCGAATTCCGCATCGTCGATGGAAGACGGGCGCTGGATGTCCTGACGCGGGCCCGTGACCAGGGCGAGGTCATCGTCAGCGAGGCGTTCGCCCGAAAACGAGTGCTTGCGGCGGGCGACCTTGTGGCCGTCCCGACGCCGCGCGGCGTGGTCAACCTGAGGATCGCCGGCGTCTATTACGAATACAGCAGCGAGCAGGGCTACGTGATCATGGATCGCGAGCTCTATCTGGAATACTTCGACGACCCGATGATCGATACGCTGTCGATTTACCTCGAAGACGGGGCGGATCGTGACGCCGTGCGCGGGGCGATCCGGCAAGCCGCCGCAAACGTTGAGGGGATGCCCCTCATTACGATCCGGGCCAATGACCAGTTGCGTGAAAACGCGCTCGACACCTTCAATCAAACCTTCCGCGTCACCTACGTCATGGAACTGATCGCCATCGTGATCGCGGTCTTGGGCGTCGCCAACACGTTGCTCGCGCAGATCCTGGACCGCCGCGACGAGATCGCCACGTTGCGCACGATCGGGGCGACGCGGGGGCGCGTGGCGCGGCTGGTCATCCTCGAGTCGGGCCTGATCGGTCTGGTCGGATCGATCCTGGGCGTCGCGGCGGGACTGGCGCTCTCCTGGATACTCGCCAAGGTCATCATGCTGCAAAGTTTCGGCTGGACCATCCAGTATCACATCCCCTGGGCCACCGTGGCCCATGTCGCCTTGCTCGTGTGGGGATCGACGCTGCTCGCGGGCATCCCCCCCGCCCGGCAAGCCTCCCGCCTGGAACTGACACGCCCCCGGACCGTGAGCGGTTAGCTTGCCGAATATGTCAGCCTGAGATGAAACAGACTGTCTTCTTGATTCGCGCGGGGATTGGTGGTCAGACGTTCTTGCGCCGGTTGCTCAGGTAATCGCGCATCACGAACTTGCCCAGGTTGTCCAGGTCGGCGTAATAGGCGCGGCCTTTGTTCGCTTCGGTCAGGCGTTCGACGAACTGGCGCAGGTAAGGGTCCGAGGTGATCATGAACGTGGTGATGATGATGTTCTTGCGGCGGCAGGCCTGCGCCTCCTCGACCGTCTTGTTGACGATGCGCGCATCGAGCCCGAACGAGTTGATATAGAGTTTCTTGCCGACGTACATGGCGCTCGGTTTGCCGTCGGTGATCATGATGATTTGTTTGTTCGCGTGTTTGCGTCGCGCCAGGATTTTCTGGCCCAGCTCCAGCGCCGCCTTGGTGTTGGTGTGATACGGACCGTTTTGCACGAACGGGAGCTCGCGCGGGTCGACCTCGAAGGCCTCGTCGCCGAACAGCAGCACGTCGAGCGCGTCCTTCTTGTAGCGGCTCTGGATCAGCTCGGTCAGGGCCAGGGCGACCTTCTTGGCCGGCGTGATCCGGTCCTCGCCGTAGAGCGTCATCGAGTGCGAGATATCGAGCGCGAGGACCGTGGCGCAACTGGTCGAGTTCTCGACCTCATGGACCGCTAGGTCGTCCTCGATCATGTCGAATTGTTCCGACGCCGCGCGGCGCATCGCGTTGGTCATGCTGCCGAGGCAGTCGATATCCTGCACGCGGTCGCCGAACACGAACGGCCGCGTCTCGGGCAGACGGTCGCCGCCGGCGCCGGCGTAGGGCGTCACGTGTTCTCCGCCCAGCGTGTCCTGGCGCAATTTGGAGAAGAGCTCCTCGAACGCGTCGGTCCGGATGGCGCGTTCAGCCTTGCGCGTGGGTTTGTAGCGGGCGCGCGAGGTCCCTTTGGTTTGGCCCTTGCGCGGCGAGGACGCAGCCGAGATGTAACCCTTGTCGACGAGCATCTCTTTCAGGTCTTCGAGGTCCATCCCCTCGGGCCACAGGCCGTGTCGGTCGGCCAGATCCTTCAGCCAGCGAAGCGCCTCATCGACGTCGCCGCCCACGTGCATCAGCAACTCGAGGAAAAGCTTGGTGAGCTGCTCGTCGCGGGCGGCTTGGAGGAAGCGTTCATCGAAACTGGAGTAGCGAAATTCCATGTCGACAGGGTCGTTTCGTTACCAAAGGATCAACGCGAATAGACGAGGAATCGAGACGCGTTATTCGCGAATCATAAACATTAAAGGCTTCTCTAAGAATTCAGTCCCGGCAGGGACGATTGCTTTCAGCCCGCCACGCAAGTGGCGGGAAATGAAACCCATTACGAATTGGAGTCCCGTAGGGACGACTGCAAAACGGGATCTTTAGAGGCTCCCTTAATGGAATTCAATCAATCCTCGACTTTTTGCATCGAATACAGCTCATCGGCGTAGCGCGTGCCGCGCACCAACTTGAATTTGCTCAGCATGAAGTTCTGCGCCAGGCCTTCGAGCAGGAATTCCATCGCGCTATACAGATCGGGGCCGACCAGGCCCGGGCACGTGCGGGCGGCGATCCGGCCCAGCGTGGGGATGCGGTCAAGCGACGCCTGCAGCTCGTCAATCGTCATCGTATCGTTCAAGTCGATCGTATTGCCGTCTTCAAACCAGCCGATGATTTCCTGGAATTCCGTAAACTCGTGCTTGGGGTCGCGGCCGCGTTTGTAGTCCGGGACGAACAGCTCGTTGAACCGTTCCTTGATCGACTTGCCGACCAGGTGCTCGGCGACCTGCGCGATCCCCTCCTGCTCGCCTTTGTAGACCAGTTCGACCTTGCCCGTGATGGCCGGCACCCCCAGGTAGAGGTCGCAGACGCGCGCGTGGGCCGCCCGGTCGCCGTTGAGCAACGCACGCCGTTCCATCGAACTCATCGCCGTCTCCAGCAGCGTGATCGGCATGCGCGCCGAAACGCCGCTGTTGCGGTCGACGTAATCACTCTGGCGCGCCTCGATCGCCGTGGCCTCGATCAGGTGATAGAACAACTCGCTGACCTTCAGGTCGACGTGCCCGTTGCGCGCCCCCCACGACTCTTGTTTGATGATCGCGATGCCGTCTTCGAGCGAGGTGGGGTAATGGGTGATGATCTGGGCCTCAATGCGGTCCTTGAGCGGCGTGATGATGTTGCCGCGGTTGGTGTAGTCCTCGGGGTTGGCCGTGAAAACCACGAACAGGTCGATCTCCATGCGGATCGGGAAGCCCCGGATCTGAAAATCACGTTCCTCGAGGATATTGAGCAGGCCGACCTGGATGCGCGGCTGGAGGTCGGGAATCTCATTGATCGCGAAGATGCAGCGGTTGCTGCGCGGGACCAGCCCGTAATGGATGACCTCCTCGTTGGAGAAATCGAGCTTGCGCGACATCGCCTTGATCGGGTCGATGTCGCCGATCAGGTCGGCGATCGTCACGTCGGGCGTGGCCAGCTTTTCCTGGTAGCGGTTGGCGCGTTCGAGCCAGACGATCGGCAAATCATCGCCCGCCTCGCGCGCGAGCCGCCGGCCGGTCGGCGTGATCGGGTGGAGCGGGTCTTCGGGCACCGGCGAGCCGTCGATGATCGGGATGACGTCGTCGAGGTACTCGGTCAGGCCTCGGATGAGCCGCGTCTTGGCCTGCCCGCGCTGGCCGAGTAGCAAGAAGTTATGTTCGGCCAGCGCCGCGTGGACGACCTGGGGGACAACGGTATCCTCATACCCGATAATCCCCGGAAAAAGCTCCTGCCGCTCCCGAATCGCCCGCACCATGTTGCGCCGGATCTCCTGGCGCACGCGCTCGGGTCGATAACCCGTGGCCCGCAATTCACCAAGCGTTTTGGATAGTGGTTTCATGGACGTCAATGACCGCCGAATGATACAGAATGGAGATATCTTCACTCCAAGCGCCGAACCCGCATTGCCTTATCAGTTTAGCACGCCGCTCCGACGCGCGGCAACTCCCGATAATCTGTTCGTGCGACGGATTACGTCGGCGTTACGATAGAAATAGAGGCGACATGGCAAGGCCCTAATCCCGCAGCCCGACGGCCCGGGCCATATTGATGCCCTTGCGGATCAGACCGAACCGCATCCGGGTCAGGCGGCCCGGCAGGCTGGAACGGGCGTCGGTGATTTGGCGGGCCAGGCGGGCGACGTCGGCGGGGTCGCCGAGCTTGGAGGCGATGTGACAGCCGCCGGCTTTCCAGCACATCGCCGTGGTGTGGCGGCAGAGCTTGCCCGACATCGGCGCCGGTCCGTCCAGGACCATGGCGCGGCGAATCTCGCCCCGGTAGCGCTTGAACGCCTCGCCGTTCCACACCTCGGCCAGCGTCTGCCCATTGAGGTTGCCCAGCGGGTCGATCTCCTGATTGGTCAGCAGGATGCAGCAGGGATAGACCCGCCCGCTCCCCACGACCGTCATCGAATACCAAGGCATCAGGCAATAGGCGAAGCGGTCTAGGTCATGGGCGCCGTTCCCCTGAAGCTTCGCGCCGGCGGGGTCTGAGTCTCCCGCGCCGCCGTTGTCTTCCGCATTCCGGTGGCGCGCATGAATCGCATTGCTCAGCTCGGCGGCCTCCTGCTCCAGCCCCTCCATCCCGAGGTCAAGCATGATCCAGAACTCGTCGGTGTATTCCATGGCGAGCGGGGCCAGCGCCCTCATCAACGCGCGCCTCTCCTCCGGGGTCAGCCGGCGTTCGGGAGGTTGGTCATAGAGGCCCCTGAGCGTCACGGCGGTGGCGTTGAGCCGCTTGCCCAGGGCGAACATCTCGGGCAAGTCCTCAATGGTCTCGCGCGAGATCATGAACTGGAGCTGGGTCTGGCACTCGTCGCGGCGGCCCGCCCCGGCGAGCATCCCATGATAGGCGGTCAGGTTTTCGCAGATCTTATGGAAACTCCGCCGGGGAATACGCATCCCCCACTCGTAACGCTCGGGCGTCGCGTAGTTGAGGCTGACCATCAGGAAGGCCGGCGGAACACGCGCGAGCGCCTCGGCGCGGCGTCCGGCCAGCGTGACGCCGTTAGTGGTCATGTTGTCGAGCTGGACCCCGTGCCGCTCCAGCCAGTTGATGATCTCGACGAAGTGCGGGTAAAGCAGCGACTCGCCGCCCCCCGACAGCCGAACGCTGCGCAGACCCCGCGGCCGGGCGTCATCGAGCAACCCCTGAACGCGGTCCCAGCCGAGCACGTCGCCCCTGCGCACCTCGGCACTGTTGCAGAAGTAACAGTCGGCGTTGCAACTGTCGACGGGGTCGATCTCAAGATGATACGGCCCCCCACAATCACGGTCCGGGTCCCAGATGCAATCGAAGATCGCATCCTTATCCTCGGTTCCCAGCCATTTCCAACCCTGCGTCGCCACGTCAAATCCCCCGTGACCCGACCGACCGTATAACAACCCGGATGCGGCTGAGCAAACTGTATGAACTAAATCTCAGCATATTATCTACTCTACACGGTCAGGCCGCTCTGCCCCAACCAAATCCGCATCAATCCGTATAATCCGCGCTATCCGCGTTCTATTCTCTCCTTACCATCAAACCGCCGATTCCACAGCATACCGCTCATAAAGCGCGCTCAATCCCTCAACCATCTTATCAACCGTAAATCGCTCCAGGAATCTCCGACGCCCAGCGTGGCCAAGCTCCCGGCGGCGATCGGGATCCCCCAGGAGCGCCTGAACCGCCTCGGCCAGCCGCCCGGACTCCCCCGGCGGGACAAGCAGCCCTTGCGCCCCGTCTTCAATCATCTCGGGGATGCCCCCCACGCGTGTGGCGACCGCTGCCCGCCCCGCCCGCATCGCCTCGATCAGACTGTCCGGACATCCCTCCCACTTCGACGCGACCACAACCACGTCGGCGGCGGCCAGGACATCCGTGGAATCGTTGACAAACCCCAGCCAGCGGATCGAGTCCGCGACGCCGCGCGAGGCAGCCGTTTGCGGGATGCTCCCGCCCGAATCATCCCGGCCCGCCGCCAGGCAGACCACGTCGGGGTATTGCCGGCGCAGGATGGCGACCGCATCGATCAGTTTGGGGTAGCCCTTGGCCGCGTGAACACTGGCCACCGTCGCCAAAACCGGAACCTCATCTCCGAGTTTGAGTCGGCGGCGCGCCTGGGCCCGGGCCTGGTCGTCCGGAGGGGAAGCATCGGGGATCCCATTGTAGACAACGTGGATGCGATCGCCTGGGAAGCCCTCCCGGTCGATCCGACCGCGGCGGGCCGCCTCGCAGACGGCGGCCCACGCCGTGACCCCATCGGCCGTTAGCCGGTCGAGCGACGCCTGCCACCACCGACGCCCGGGGTCGCCCGAACTGACCGCCGAGACGCAGGGCAGTTGCATCCCATTGGCGACCCCCCGGGCAAGCAAGTCGGCCCGCGGCCCGTGGGTGTGCACCAGATCAAACCGCCCCGCGCGCAGAAAAAGCTGCATGCGCCTCGGCAGACGCGGGTCTCGCAAACCCTCCAGCGCCCAGTTGTGCGCCTCGACCCCCGCCTGCATCGCCAGCAGCGTCAGGTGGCCCGGCCCCGTCAGCGTCAACACCTGCGGCTGGACGCGCGCGGGGTCGGCGTGGCGTACGAGGTTCAAAATCATCCGCTCGGCCCCCCCCATCCGCGAGGTCGAGGCCAACTGGAGCACGCGAAGCGGACGACTGCGCATCAGGCCCTTTCAACTAAGGGGATTGGGGTTCTTGCGGGTCGGCGGATCGGCGGGCCGTCCCAGACCAACACCCCGGCATCAGGATGGTCGTTTTTTTTCAATTCCGCCATTGATTTCCCCCCGACGCCCTGTCATGCTTAAATTTTGAAATGCTTAAGGCAGCAATTGCCACACCGCCACCTCCCGAAAAGCCGACCGTCCCACCCCTATCCGGTCGGCAAAAACCCGTTTTCCCCCACAAACACCTGCTCGACCTGGAGTCGCTGACGGCCGACGAGATTCGCCTCATCCTCGAGGACGCCCGCGGCCTCAAAGAGGTCTTCACGCGCTCGATCAAGAAGGTCCCCACCCTGCACGGCAAAACCGTCTGCACCCTGTTCTTCGAGAACTCGACCCGCACGCGCACCTCGTTCGAACTGGCCGCCAAGCGCCTCTCGGCCGACGTGATTGGCTTCTCGCACAGCACCAGCAGCATCAACAAGGGCGAGACGCTGCTCGACACCGCCCGCACGATCGAGGCCATGGGGACCGACTTCATCGTGATCCGCCACGGCGTATCCGGGGCGCCGCACCTACTCTCGCGCCGCGTCTCGGCCAGCGTCATCAACGCTGGCGACGGCACCCACGAGCACCCCACCCAGGGCCTGCTCGACGCGTTCACGATCATGGAAATCAAGGGGGCCTTCGAGGGCCTCAAGGTCGCCATCGTCGGCGACATCCTGCACAGCCGCGTCGCCCGCAGCAACATCCACGCCCTGACCAAGCTGGGCGCCCAGGTCACGCTGGTCGGCCCCTCGACGCTCCTGCCGCGCACCTTCGAGCAGTTCGGCGTCCGCGTCTGTCACGACCTGATGGAAGGCATCGACCAGGCCGACGTGATCAACATCCTGCGCATCCAGCGCGAGCGGATGACGACCAACTTCTTCCCCTCGATCCGCGAGTACCGGCTGCTCTACGGCATCACGCAAGAGCGCCTGCGCGCCGCCCGCCCCGACGTCATGATCATGCATCCGGGCCCGGTCAACCGCGGCGTCGAGATCGACCAAGAAGTCGCCGACGGCCCCCACTCGGTCATCAACCGCCAGGTCACCAACGGCGTCGCCATCCGCATGGCCGTCCTCTACCGCCTAGCCGGTGCCCGCCCCCGCGCGCTGGAGTAGGCCCCTTTTCCCCATTAGGGCGCCTCTAAAAATTCAGTCCCGGCAGGGACGATTGCTTTCAGCCGGCCACGCAAGTGGCGGGAAAACGAGCCGATAATGAATTCGAGTCCCGTAGGGACGACTGCAAACCGGATTTTTAGAGGTTCCCATTAGTCTCCGTGCCGGTCACCGGCTTGGTGGAGCACGGCGACGGGCGGTATTGGATCACGCTTCGACTGCAACAGGTTCGTCTACAATCAGTGTGTAAGACCTGGCTCGGCCCCGCATTCCCCAAGCCCCAAGGGGCCTCTGCGGAGAAAATCCGTGGATGCCCGCCTTTGGGTCTTTTACAGAATAAATCCCCCAACCAGCGAAAAATGCGTTACAGGCGTCGGCGCCGAGACCCTGTTATGTGTGAAGTCGGTGGCAATATGGCCGGGAGCCGAGACACTGATGGAGAGGGGATGTAGGCGGCCATCGGTCGATCCTCTGTCCCATTGCCCACTCTAACCGGCCCTGGATGGTGAAAAATGTGGCGCCCCCAATACGACACAATGACCAACCCGCCAAAGGATTCGCCCCGCCCAATGCGGCGCAAAACCACCATTGAGGTCAATGCTTCTCTCAGAACCAGCCGGCCTCGGCTTCTCAATCTCAGCCGTTACAGAAGCCGATTCCCGGCCCTTGCCCGCGCTTTCCTCCTCATCACCCTTCACCATTTCGTAATCCAGCCGATATGCGCTCAAACCACGTTTGGGCCCCAGCAAAGCATCATCGCAAATTCAACCCTAGGTCCCCGGTCCGTCTACGCGGCCGACCTGGACGGCGATGGCGATATCGATGTTTTGTCCGCCTCACAAGATGACGACAAAATCGCCTGGTATGAGAACCTGACACCCCTCCAAAACGCCGCCGAAGTCTGGCCATTCTACCAATGATATCCACGTTGCGGTAGCGCCCAAACCAAAACTAGCGGATTGAAGATGTTCGCGTTGATCACTACAACTTGCTGAATCTACCCGAATACCCGACCAGTTCGACGTAACCCTGGCCTTCAGCGGGCTGGTCGCGCCACTGGCCGGTGATCGTCACGGTGCCTTCCCAGTAGGTCGTCCCGGTCGTGCGCGTGGTTTGCATTTCCTGGGCCTCGAAGGCCGGGGTGATCGTGAGGCGGGCCTGCTGGGCGGGGAGCGTGACGATCCAGCCCATCGGGTAGACGGCGCCGGATTCGGGGCTTTGCCATTGGCCGGTCGGCTCGATCTGGTAGTCCGACGCCCGCAGCGACCGGCCGGCCCCGTCGGGGGCGACGAGCGTGCCCGCCGAGAACGGGGCGGCCGAGCCGTCGGCGCGGCGGATTTGGTAGACCATCAGTTCCTCGCCCGTTTCGAGCTGGAGCGCGAACCAGTCCCAGCCGACCTCCTCCTCGCCGAGCTGGTCGCTGCCGAATTCATGGTCCATCCAGGAGCCGCCCTCGACGCGGTGGGTTTCCCCCTCCCACTGGAGCGTGCCGCTGGTCGCCAGCCGCGTGAATGAGACGTAATGGGACGCCTGGCCGGGGTCGGCGGCCTTCTGATGGACCCCGTCGGCGCCGTGGATGACCGGCGGCTTGGCCGGGTCGAGCCGCAGGTTGATCGCGCCGGCGCCGGCCTCGGCCCGCAGCGTGATGGTCTCGTCCGCGTCCATCACCGCCCGCCAGGGGCCGATCCGCAGGTCCAGCCCCTCCTCCGAGGCCGAGCATTGCCCGAATCCCACGCGTCCGATCCGTTCCCAGGAGCGGTGGGTCTCGCGCTCGATGGTGCTGATCGCGAAATGGGCGAAATAGATCTGGCCCGCCACCAAGGGGGACTTGTTCGCCACCGGATCGCCCGGCGGGGTCGTCGCCGTGCGGAAGAACGTCAATTCATATCCGAACCGCGCTCCCGCATCGCTCCGCACGTTGCCGACGAAGTACCACCATTCGGTCCGGAAATCCGGATGTTGGCCGTGGTCGCGCGGAAACTGATAACGATAGCCCGGCAACGCGCGCGTAAACTCCCCGGCGAGCACGACCGACATTCCAAGCGCAAAGACCGTGATGAAGAGTCGCCGGGCCCGGCAAAGCATCTTATCGCACCTGATTCCGCAAAGGTTCACCTGATGATCGCGGCGCATGCCTGCTCGCCATCCGCGGGGCTCCTGTTTGTTGCCGTGGAGCGATTAACCGCCTCCGCATAGTCTAAGCCATCAGGACCGATCGCGCAAAGAGCGTGTCGGTCCGTGGATCGGGAGCAGTGGTGGGATAGGGGCCGGAGAGGAAGTTTCGCCGCTGAACTTGCGCGCCCCAAGCCGCCCCGGCCCGTGCGAACGAATGCCTCCGCTACTGCGCTGTCGCGACTGTCCCGATAAGTTATAGAGATGGAGTGGGGTAACGGTCCGAGGCGCTGGAAAGGCCCGAATCCCGTCCGTCCCGACCGCCGGTTCGCGCCAAGACCAGAGCACCGACGCCCGCCTGTGCGGAGTCGGATGGGATTCGGAATAAATCTAGATTCAAGGGGGTCGGATCGGATATAATACGAAAGACTTAAGTGTGGTGCCAGACATTATGCTTCTAGCAAGATGTATGCCGCAGCTGAAGGTTTTCCTGATGAAAGGCCCTGTTGGTAAAAAATGAGGCTCCGAGAATACTTCTTCGCGATTTTCATCCTGCTCTGCGCGGTCGCGTCCACCGCGCAGTCACTCTTTCCCCCTTGCGTCCAGCGGGGGGCGACCCTCACGGCCGAGATAAAGGGGTATGACGGCGCTTATGCCGTCCTGTTTGATTGTGACTCTCTGACGGGGGAAGTCGTCGAGAGCGAAATCGAAGTCGAGGAAGACGGTAAGTCGGTCACCAAGAAACAGTACTCGCTAAAGGTTGACGCGGCCGGGGAAACGGTGCCGGGCGCTCACGCGTTTCGTCTGGTCTCGCCGGCCGGCGTATCGAAGCTGCTTTGGCTCCAAGTCAGCGAGGAGCCCACGATCCTGCAGGGCACGACTCCGAACAATACGCCGCGTGACGCGCAACACGTCGGTTTTCAAATCGTCGTGCAGGGCAAGCTCAGCGATGCGAGCAGTGGAGTCATCGACTACTATTCGTTTGACGTTGAGGAAGGGCGGGAGCTGCTCTTTGAAGCCGGTTCGGGCGACGGCGGTTTTGATCCCACCCTCACCCTGTATGAACAGAGCGGGAGCTGGTTTGACGAAGAACGACTCAAGCGATTGGCCTACGGCGACGAAACCAACGTCCTAAGATCCACAACTCCGCAATTGACGTATCGATTTGCAAAACCGGGTCGCTATTTCGTGGCGGTGGCGGCCTTTGTCGGCGTCGCGCCGGCCGATGCGCCCTACCTGCTGCGAATTACCTCCACCGAAGACGTGACTGATTCGAGCGAAGAAGATTGGTTCACGCTGACCTCTCCGCACGCGGCGAACACCGAATGGGATGAGAGAAACTTCGACCGGGTGTTGGATACCGAGCGGATCCAACAGATTTGGACGCGAACGGCCGATGCGCCGAAGAAGATGGTGATTCAGGCCGGTGGGGCCGCCGCGAATAGCCAGGGCGACGCCCAGCCGCAGACCGAAGAAGCCGCCGTCGATGTCGAACCATCCACGACGATCGACGCATTGAGCCTCGCCTCGGAAGTGGAACCGAACCAAACCCACGAAGAAGCGCTCGAAATATCGATCCCGGTGCTTATCGAGGGGCGGATTGGATTCCCGGCCGATATCGACGTTTTTCGCTTTAAAGTCGAAGCCGAACAGGCCCTCGCCTTCGAGATCGAGACTCCCGAGACGATTCCTCCGAACTTTAATCCTCGCATCAATGTGTTCGATGGCGAGGGAGGGGAACTGATGTCCAATGTGTTCAAACACGTCGAGAACACAATCATGATCAATTCCCTGCAAGCCAAGACAATCTATACGTTCAAGACCGCAGGCGAGTATTATTTGCATGTTCGCGACGTGACCTCGCGTGAAGGCGATGAGCGCTTCGCGTATCGAATCCTTGTTCGACCTCAGATCCCCCACGTCGGAAGAATTGAGGTCATGGAAGATCATTTCAACCTCAATCCCGGCGGTGTGTCGAAGCTGACGGCGAACATCGCTCAGGAAGAAGGATTCGGCGGCGATCTGGCCGTCACATTCGAGAACCTCCCGCCGGGGGTTCAAGTTCTTTCCGCGGCCGAAGTCGATCCCGATACCGGCGTACCCTTCGAGATGATCGATAAGGAGCGGTTCGTCCCCAAGGGCCAGAAGGTCAATATGATATTCCTCGCGAGCGAGGACGCGCCCGGGACGCCGCTGCCGCGCATGGTCCGCATGGAAGTTAGGCCGATCTCCGCCAACAAGCCGGGGCCCCCTTTCCTGGTCAAGGAATTCCCCATCATGGTGCTGCGGCCGGAGAACAAGGATTTGGCGATGCAACAGCTTCAAACCATCGCCACGAGCGACGAGTCTTCATTAGAGTAGGGACCAGGAAATCGCTCTCGCAAGCCGGATCAATTGTCGATAAAGATTGAGAAGAGATCATGGATTCTCGCAAGTTAAATATGAATTCCCAAACAGCCGTCGGGGACCGAATCAAATTCGCGAAGGTGGCATGGGTCGTTGGGTTGATGCTGCTCGTCGGCGGCCTCATTTCTCCTCTAAACGCTGAATCCCCATCGCATCCCGAAGGTTCACCCGATCTTCTTTCCATTCGGATCGTCCCGGAGAATGTCACGATCCGCGGCGCCTATGGGACGCAGCGATTCCTGGTGCTCGGAACCTTCGCCGATCGGATGGAGCGCGACCTCACGGCGGCTTGCCGTTTGACCATCGCCGATTCCAAACTGGCGGCCATTGGAGAGCGAGGGCTCGCGCGGCCACTCTCGGACGGAGCAACGCAATTGAAGGCCGAGTTTGAAGGCCACGCGGCCACGTCGGAAATTAAGATCATCGATTCCGAAAAACAACGTCCCTTTAACTTCCAGCGGGATATCGGGGGCATCCTGACCGAAAAGGGATGCAATGGCAGCTACTGTCATGGAGGCGTGAAGGGCAAAGGCGGATTCAAGCTTTCATTGAATGCTTTGTATTCCCATGAGGACTACAAGTGGATTGTCAATGGGGGAACCTTTCAGGTGTTGTCGCCGGAGCCCGCCGGTGAACTGAATCCTCGGATCAATCTGGAACAGCCGGATCAAAGCCTGTTGTTGCTCAAGCCCACGTTCACGATCCCACACGGCGGCGGAGAGTTGATCAGTCTGGACGATTCGGAATACCAAACGCTGCTCAAATGGATCCGCGACGGCGGACGCTACACGGATGAGGCCGAAAACCACGTCGAGGTCGTCGGAATCGAGGTATTCCCAAAGGAAGTCGTGCTGGACCTCGAGGGGACCCGCCAAATCTTGGTCACCGCCAGTCTGTCGAACGGGGAGCGAGAAGATTATACGAATCAGGTGCATTACAAGGCAATCAATGGTGATGTCGCCAAAGTCACGGACGAGGGGCAAGTCAAGGCCGTCGCGCCGGGCGAGACCACGCTCGTCATCCGGGCCGCGGGACACCAGACAACCGCGACGGTCGGCGTCATCTCCGAACCGATCACTGATTATCCCGAATTCCCGCGCGCGAACTTCATCGACGACCTTGTCTTCGCCAAGCTGCGTAGATTTCACATTCTCCCCTCGGAGCTTTCCAGTGACGGGGAGTTCTTGCGGCGGGTTTGCCTGGACGTGGCGGGGAGGTTGCCTCCCACGCATCGGGTCAAAGAGTTCCTAGCCGATCCCGATCCCGACAAGCGCGAGAAACTTATCGAGGTCCTGCTTGAATCCCCGGAATACGCGGAATACTGGACGTGGCGACTGGCGGACGTCACTCGAGTCGCGCTCTACGCCTCGGGCTACTCCAACAAGGGCGCCCAGTATTATTGGGAATGGGTCCGCGATTCCATCGACCGGAACAAGCCTTACGATCAGATCGCAAAGGAGCGGATCGCCGCGCAAGGCCAAGGAATGCGCAACGCCTCATACCATTTCGCGGCCGCCGACAACTTCGTCGCCCTGCCTCTCCCCGAGACCATGATGGGCGAGCAGATGCGAGTGTTCACGGGGCGACGTTTTGAATGCGCCCAGTGCCACAATCATCCCTTCGAGCCGTGGAGCCAGAACCAGTTCTGGGGTCTGACCGCCTATTTTGGTCAGCTCGCGGGGGTGCGAGTGGAACATGGGGAAGATTTCAAGGGCATCCTCGTCGATACCCCGGGGGGCGGCTATGGCGACCGAGGCCAAGGCGGGCCGATCATCCATCCTCGCACCAAGGAGCATGTGGCACCCTCGTTCCTGGACGGGACTCCCCTCTCGGCGACCCGAGGAATAGACCCGCGCATGGAGTTGGCCGAGAGGATCGTTGCCCACCCGTTCTTCGCCGAAGCCGCCGTCAATCGAACCTGGAGTTACTTCTTCGGCAAGGGACTGGTCAACCCGGTTGACGATTTCCGCACGACCAACCCCCCAACCCATCCCGACCTCCTCCAGGCACTTGCCGCCGATTTCCGCGAAAGCGGATATGATCTCAAGCATCTGATCCGGTCGATCGTGCAATCCAGGACCTACCAGCTCTCGAACAGGCCCAATGCCTCGAACCTCGCGGATGAGACCAATTATTCTCGTTCGGTGGTCCGGCCGCTGGATGCCGAGGTGCTCTTGGACGCCGTCTCGGACGTGGTTGATATCCCGGAGGTCTTCACCCGCGTTTCCATGGGCTCTTCCACGCTACCGGCCGGGACGCGCGCGATTCAACTGAAGACGTCGGACGCGGTCGGCTCCCTGTTCATGGACGTCTACGGCCGGCCGGACCGCCAATCGATACCCGACCGTGAAGGGAAAGCGAATGTCACGCAGGCCATGCACATGCTGGCCGGCGTGACCTATACCGAGAAGCTCGCGGGTGCGGGGGGGCGGGTCGACCGGTTGTTGAACAGATGGGCGGGGGATCATGAGATCATCGAGGAGCTCTCGCTGGCCGCCCTGACTCGATATCCGACCGAGGAAGAGCTGATCACCCTGGGCGAGCTGGTCCACAGGCGGTCCTCCTCTCTGAGGCACGCCAATTTCGGGCGGGTCGAGAGTCGTAAACGGGCCTTCGAGGATATGATTTGGGGCTTGATTTCATCCAGGGAATTCGCGTACAATCACTAGCTGAGACGGCTTTGGCCCGCCTCGGAAGGAACCGTAAGATGAATAAAATCGGATGTTTAGACTGCTCGGAGATCAGCCGCCGCGACTTTATGCGGGTCGGCTCGCTGGGCCTGCTCGGCATGAGTCTGGGTCAATTTTTAGCCGACCGCTCGGCCTTCGCAGCGGCCGGACAGCTCAATCGCAAAGCGAAGGCCGAGGCCTGCATCCTGTTCTGGCTCGAGGGCGGACCGAGCCACGTCGATATGTGGGACCCCAAGCCGAACAGTAACTTCCGGCCCATTTCGACGAACGTCGCGGGGATTCAACTTTCGGAACTGCTCCCCAAAATGTCCAAGCACATGGACAAAATGTCGATCATCCGGACGATGCACACCGAAGAGAACAACCATCCACAAGCCACCTATTACGCCTTGACGGGCCACCGGCCCAACCCGGCGATGCAGTTCCCGGGTTTCAGTTCCATCATCGCCAGGGAAAAGGGCGCCCGCGGGAGCGTGCCGCCTCATGTCTTGGCGGCTATGTGGGAGAGAGAACGGCAGTATAACAAGATGTTCGGAGGGGCGTTCACGGGCCCCGAGTTCGACCCGATGCTGATCCCCGACCCCACCAAGGACGATTTCCAGGTCGCGGACCTGAGACTTCCCAAGTCGATCACGCCCGAACGGATCGAAGACCGCCGCGCTTTCCTCAGCGTGTGGGACCAGCATCACCGCCAGCGGGAGAAACTGGCCGAATATTCCAACATGGATTCCTTTCGATCGCAGGCATTGAACATGATCATGTCGAACGACGTGCGAGAGGCGTTCGATCTCTCCAAGGAATCCGATGAGGTGAAGGACAAGTACGGCCGGCACGGTTACGGGCAGTGCGCGCTTCTGGCTCGGCGCATGGTGGAGGCGGGCAGTCGATTCGTCACCGTTTCGGGCAACCATACCAACGGATGGGATACCCACGCCGATAACGATAAATCCCACCGTGACACACTGACGCCGATGCTGGACCAGGCGCTGTCAACCTTGGTGGGCGATCTACACCAAAGGGGCCTGCTCGAGTCCACCGTCGTCCTTTGCATGGGAGAGTTCGGCCGCACCCCGACCATCAACGTCGACCTTGGCCGCGATCATTGGAATGATTGCTGGTCGCTGGTGATCGGCGGTGGGGGCATCGCGGGAGGCCAGCTCATCGGTGCCAGCGACGACCAGGGCGCCTATCCCGACGGTAACGAGTATTCCATGGGAGACGTCTACGCGACCATCCATAAAGCCATGGGCATCGACTGGACCAAAACCTACATGCACCCGATCGGTCGCCCGATCAAAATCGCGAACTCGTTTAACGACGAAACCGGGCAGCCCATCGAAGGGCTGGTTTGACCGTTCCCGACGTTCCAAACCCTCGCCACTTCGCCTTCCCGCCTCCTCTAGCGCGTCGGCCGTAGACGTTGCGCTTGAAACTTTCGGGCGGGGGCCGTGACAATTATCATGCCCATCTCGGTGACTCTAAACGTAGTACGCATAAAGGACACTTCCTTCGTCCTCAGGGTTCGAGCTCAATGTAAAGCGGATAGTCCTTCGCCAGCAAACCGGTGATCAACAAGTCCCCGCCCGAGCTATCGGTTCTGAGTTCCTGGTGCACGCCGTTCAGGCTGTCGATCGCGACCACTTTTGATGCTCGTTGGCTTAGCAGGCGCAGGTCGATCACGACGTCTTCGGGTTGATCGACGGTTGCCGCGGTTTGATGCGCGATGCTGAGGACAAAGCTGGTTTCGGTTGTCAAATCGCTGTATTTCTTTGGCGCGCCCGATTCGAACCACAATGCCATCAGCCGGTTGCCCCCTTCGCGCTCGAACGGCACCACCTGGGCGGGCTTGTCCGTCCCGAGTATTTGGTACTCGAACTTGGCCGGCTCGCACTCGGCCAGGATCGTTGACATGTTGCGCAGGACGTAATAGGCCGGTTGAGGCTGGGTCGGGGAGACGGGATCGGCCGAGAACGTGTTGCGAAAAATGCCGACGTCCCAGATGGGGTGATACGTGTTAAACCACTCGCTGATGCTCATGATGATCTGGTGACCGGCCTGGTGGGTGGCGCTGCGGGCGACGCGTTTGGCCTTCTCGATCTCGGAGACGACGGCGCCGGGGCTTGCGTATGGAACGGCTTCGGTGGGCGTTGGATAGGTGGCCAATGACGACCACTCGTAGGTGATGAAGTGGTCGCCCTTGAAACCGGCGTCGCGCCAAAGCTGCTTGGCCTTGAGTCCCTGGGGGCTAAGATCGGTGTGGACCATGTCGAACAGCGGGGCGATGCCTTCGGCCAGGCAGCCTTCGAGAAACTCGCCATAAGTCAGGGCCGTCGGCCAACTGATCTTCGCCTCGGGGTATTCATCCCTGATCACGCGCGCCACGTCCTTGACGAAGTCGGCGAATTTTTTCGAATCGCCCCAGCCGTACGGCGGGCTCTGATAGGGCTCGTTCCAGATGTAATAGTATTGCACCCGATCCTTGAAGTGGTTGACCATGAACCGCGTCCAGCGTAGGAACGCCTGGCGCGCCCCGCCCTCCAGCGGGGGCATCGGCAACTCGAGTATGTCGGTCTGCTCCTTCTGCCACTGGCGGGGTTTGTCGTAGAGGTAATTTCCGTACGAGAGGCCAAGCAAAACGTTCACGCCGTTCTCGGCGAGATCGGTGACGGCCTGATCGGTGACGGGATCGAGATGGTATTTCCCTTTCTCCTCGCGTTCGACGTACGACCACATCAAGGGCGAGGTCCACGCGGCGACGCGCACCCACTTGATGCCAAGGTCCCATGCCGTCGCCCACAGGTTTTCGGTCGTTTCGCGGTTGTCGGGGTAAGTGTCTTCGGTCGAGGAGACGGTGACGCCGGCGCCGTGCAAGGCGCTGGCGACGTTGTTGCCGGCCGCGTCGATCACCTCGACGTCGGCAAGCGAGAAGCAGCAACCCCAACAATCGACCGGAGGCAACTCGTTGCCGATGATCCACACCTGCTTGACCGGACGGGGAGGATCCAGATCGAAGACCAGCTGCTTATCGTCCTCGGGCGGGGTGTAGTTTTTTTTTCTCGGCGACCGTGATCCAGTTGAGCGCATCCTGGGCGACCTTGATCGTGAGGTCGCGTGGGACACCGTCGCCCGCGGCGTGAACACCCGGGGGCGAGCCGATCTGCCACGAGACGCGGAAGGGCCGCGTACGGCACCGCAGGACGATGGACTTGATCCACGTCTCCCGGGCCAGATCGAGGCGGATCCAGGTCGGCTCCATGTTGGGGACCGGCTGACCGCAGCTGCACCAATAGGTCTCCAAGTCTCCGTCGATCAAATTGATCGGCAGATACGGCGCCTGGAAGCGGTCCATCATTTCGCTACGGGGCATGTGGGGACTGCTGCCGCCGGTCCAGCCCTTCTTGATTTCCCACGATTTCTTGAGCCGGATTTTCGTAATGGCGTTGTCGTTATCCTTTTGCAGCTTAAGGCCCGTCGTGAAGTCGGGGCTCTGCCCAAGGATGTAAGTGTGACCAAACGAATAGACGGGCACGCCGTCGACGGTCGTACGCACGGGACGCTCACGCCCCTCGCCGACCCCCGCTCGCGGCTGGTCTCGCGGGCCCAAAACCGTGATCGCAATGAGGATGATGGCGGTTTCGTTTGTTCATGCAGAGTCCACTCCTTGACCGAACGTGTGAGATAGTGACGCGTCAAATCCGATCAATACAGCGTCCAGTATAGGGTCGTGTTGACCAGTTCCACGAACAATTGCGGGTCCTGCACCAGCAGGATGTAGTCCAATCGAAAAACGTCGTCGGGGCTGTCCGTGCGCGTGTTCACGCCCACGTTCGCGCTTATCGGCACGGGCATCCGCGTCCTCGATCCCGACGGCGTGATATTCATCCAGCCCATGCCCGGGTTGTTGAAGCGAGCGTTCTTGGCCACGCCGTTGTTATAATAGACCGATATGTCGGCCGTTCCATCATTGTCGGTGTCGTCTATCAGCATCCCCAAGGACTGGGCCGCGCCCAGCAGCGAGGACCGTCCGGTGGCGACGTCGCCGCTGTTGTCCATGACCGTGTTCGTCAGGCTGATGACGCCGGCATTGTCCGCATCGACGCTCACCGCGCGCAAGTCGGGGTTTTGGTGGTCGCCGCCGACCAAGATGCCCATCGCCATGGCCCCGCTACTGGGCATGGTGAAGACGGCCACGAACGCATAGACGTTACCCGGCTCGATTGAAATGCCCGAATTGCGGCTGTCGATGTACTGCACGAAGAACGAATCCATCGGCATCTCCAACGTCGTGGCGCCGTCCCATGCGTTGAGGTTTTCGCCCACCGTTTGATTGCTCGTCCAGCCGGCGTTGGGCTCGCCGAAGTCGGTGTTGCCAAAGGGAAACTCCATGAACCCTTCGCGAATGCCCAGGGCCGGCATCAGCCCGGCCGGACTACGAAAATCATCTTCCAAGATGAGCGTGCCCAGATCCGGATAAACCGTCGGAATGGGCGTCGGCGTCGGCGTCGGCTCCGGCGTCGGCCCGCCGGTGGCTGGCATGTCGACCATCTTGACGTAGTCGATCGTATAGCTCCCGCCGCCGCCCCACCAGGCGTTGAACATGACGTTCTGGTTGACGGTCGGAGTGCTGATGAGGTAATTCTGGCCGCTGTCGGTCCAGCCCGAATCGGCCGGATTGGTGGGAGTGCCGCTGGCGAGATTGTGCGTCGCCACTTTGATCTCGGCGCCGCCGGAGAGCCGGGTCACCATGATGCCGAACTTGGAGTTGTTGTTGAAGCTCAGCCCCGTGTCGGTGCCTGGACTGCCGGTGGCACTGTCAACGATTGTGATGGCGCCGGAGCTCGAAGTGAGCCGAACGCCGTTGGGATTGGACATGGAAACGTCGGCAAAGCCGAAGAAGATGTCCGCGTCGTTCAGCGTGATCAGCGCGAGCATGGCCACGTCTGATCCGTTGTCCAACATCTGGCTCATCATGCGACTATCCACGTACTGGTCCCACGCTCCGAAAGCCACCAGCGTGATGTTCGTGTTGCCGTCGGAGGTCGGGGCGGTCGGTCCGGTCTGGTTGGACTGCCAAGCGCCGAACTCGGGCGTGCCGCCGGCGCCGACCGGAAACTGACCCACGCCGTCCCCCGCCACGAACAAGTCCCCGGCCGAATGCCCCGCAAAGTTGTCCTCGACATAAAGCGTCTGCCCCGCGGCAAGACCCGCCATGAATGTAAATGCCATGAGCAAGCAAGAAATTATTTTCATGGTCGCGAGCCCTCCTACGTATCCTCGAGAGTTCCTAGGTAGACATTGATTCATCAACCTTTGTTTCCATCGGGATCAGTTTAACATGGGTTGGCTTGAAGTTTCGAGCCATTTCATGACCCGGGAGCGGCGAATTATCCTTCGCCACCGCATTCCGTTATTTATCCGCTGGTTCGACTCGAGCATCACGCCAACTTCCGCGGAAAGTCCGTGCCCGTGTAAACGTAATGGAAACAATCTTCTACAAGCCTTAACAAGATTCTGGAAGGGTTGCTTGGCGGTTTCGACTCGGTCAACCATCGAAGCATTATCCGAGAGAAGGCGATTTTCGCGGAAAGGGGGTATCCCCTTGACTGATGTAGATACAAGATGGTGTATCTCGGCGCATGAGGGAATATCCCCGAACCCTGCCGGAATTTGAGGCTGAGTTCGCCACGGACTATGACATTACCCTCGAGCAACTTAGCTCCATCGACCAAGCCTTCGTCACTTTCTCCACCACATCCGGTTCCCACCATGGCACATGGGATCTGTCCGATACGATTCTGGGAGAGATTACAAGTCCGACTGAGGTTCAGTTTAGAATCAAGCATCAGGAATCTCTTGGAGATATTGCGTGGCAAGTGATCGAGTTCACTAATCCTGCTGACATCAATGTGCAAAGGGGGCTAACCTCAATGACGGGATCAAATGAAGGAGTTTTATCAGTGGATGTTACCCTGAGTCAAGCCGTGAACACGGGCTCTTCGTTTCCATTAGTCAGCTATTTTGCAACGGGTGGGGGCTCCACGGACATTGGAGATAGGCTCCTTAAAGCCGAATTGATTGACTCAACAACGCTGCGAATCGAACGAAGTTTCGACAGTTTTGAAATTCCGGAAATTAGCTGGGAGGTTATCGAACTGAACGATGGCTCTGGGGTCCAGCACGGCGTAGCGAACTTTGAAGCCAGTCAAGATCAACAAGTCGTTACGCTCAACTCTTCGGTGGACACAAGTCGGTCAATCGCTTTTGCTTCGGTTCAGTGTGCTGCGGGGGGACAGAATCAGGGCACTGCACCCATCACTGACGACGATATCGCCGGTGCGGCTTCATTCACCATGAGTTTGTCGTCATCCCAACTCACCATACAGCGAGAGCATACAAGCGTAGGCGCCAGCGTGGGCTGGAATGTGGTGGAATTTGTATCGGTCGCGCCTTCGCCGACCCCCACCCCAACGCCGACCCCCACCCCCGCGCCGACCGTGGTGCCGGTGGTGCAGTCGACCGGGCGGATCATGCTCGAGGACGACTTCCGTTACAACAATCCC
>CAUZJO010000054.1:0-29035 GCA_963580245.1 Candidatus Sumerlaeia bacterium
CTTGCAGTCCAAACTTGAACAGATCGCCTTGCAGGTCTTCGCACGGGGAGGGCTTGGGTTTCATGGCACCAACTTCCGCAAGGTTTCGGCGGCGACTGACCGCTTTTCTTGCAAAACTATACACTACCCACCAGCGTTTTGATCCCATTGTTCTTGGGCAAGGGGTCTTTTTCAGGATCGACGGACTAGGTTTTTTCGGTCAGGGATAAACTGCCCAATCGAGGGCGGCATTTTGCGGGATGGAAATCTCGACGTCCAGCGCGTTGCTGCGCTCCGCCCCGCGCTCGACGAACAAGCCCTCGCGGCCCTCCACGTCGGTCGGCAGCATCAATTCGATCCGCGTATCCCGCCAAAAACCAATATCGGACAGCTCGCTGGGACCAAAAAGCAGCGCGGCGTCGGTTTGGGCCGGACCCAGGCCGTAGCCGCGTAACTGGACTTCGGCGCCAGCCGTGACCTGATGCAGCGCGCCCTCGCGCACCACGTCGGGCCCCTGCATGCCGGCCAATGACGGACCGGCCGGGGTCGCGCCGAGTTGGTAGACCAGATCGTTGCCGCTTCCGGGGACGCCGCCGGGTCCCAGCGAAACGATCGTGAAGCGTTCGAAGCCGTCGCCGAAGATTTCGGCGCTCAACGTGCCCGAATCTCCGCGAACCAGCCCCAGGGGGGGGGAAGATAGTACGGCTCGCCCCAGGGATCGAGTGGGGAGCCGGCCTCGTACGGCCCCTCGGGGGACTGGACTTCGCCGGGACCGTAGGTCAGGTAGGGCCCGCCCCACGCGGCACTCAGGTCTTGCCGCCCCTCCAGGAAGCTCCCCCGGCCGGAATCGATCGCATGGACGCCCCCCTGATCGTTCAGGTAATCGCCGGGGGAATCGGCGGCTGGGTTGGTCGTATCGTTGAGCTCTTCGAGCGGGACAAAGAAACCGGTGTCACCCGCGCACTGCTCCAACGCCTGCGCCAGCTCGCCCATTCGGGCGATTGCTTGCGGCTCCATGGGATCTTCAAACGGGTCCTGGCCGGGAACCAGGGTTGGCGGAAACAAGGCTGTAAGAATGAAGAGGATCGCTGACAAGCGGCACATCTTAAGGAACAGAATAGGTCACCATGGCCGTTGCGACAACCGGAACATTTAATGAATATGAAAATAGTTCGATTCGATCGCGAAGGAGTATCGCGAGACTATGCCACGAGTGAAGCAACCGGCCAGCGTGATCGCGGTCGAGAATGCCTTTGGGCGATCCTGTCGCGGTCTCGATCCGTTACGGCCGGGCGCGAGGTTGTTGCTCGCCTGTTCGGCCGGCGGGGACTCGATGACGCTGCTCGACCTGGCGGCGCGGCGAGCGGGACGTGCGCGATGGGAATTGGCCGTCCTCCACGTCGACCATCGCCAACGGGCCGAGAGCACCGATGAGGCCCGCTTTGTCATGGAACAGGTCGAGGGTTACGGGTTGGAATGCTTCGTGGAGCGGTTGCCGGACGACCTTGTCGCCGCCTCGCCCCTCAGCGAAGAGGTCATGCGCGAGGCCCGCCTGGAACGGCTGCGAGCGGTTGCCAAGCATTGGGACGCCAGGGCCGTCCTGTTGGCGCATCAGGCCGACGACCGCGCCGAAACGTTCTTGATTCGCCTGCTGGCCGGAAGCGGGCCGACCGGTTTGGCATCGATTCGGGCCGTGGAGCGCTTCGGGGGGCTCACGCTGGTCCGGCCCCTGCTCGGGGGGCGCCGTGGGCAGATGCGGGAGTACCTCCGCGCGCGCGGGATCGACTGGCGCGAGGATCCCACCAATTTGGACCAGGCCGGCAAGAGGGCGTGGGTGCGCCACACCGTCCTGCCGCTCATGCGCGAGAAAATCGGCCTGGACCCGACCGAGCGGATTGCCGGGGCGGCGGCGTTGATCGAAGAGGAGGCGACGGTCCTGACCGAAGCGGCTCGGATACTGCTCGGCCGGATGCGGTGCGAGCCGCCCCAGCCCGCCGGCGACAGGCTTGACCTAAGCCACCCCTGTTGGACGGAGGCCGGGCCGCTGCTGCGCCGCCAGCTGCTGCGTCAGTGGCTGTGGGACATGCGCCGGCGTCCCCACCCGCCCGGCATGCGGACCGTCAACGAAGCCCTCGCCTTCGTCGAGCAAGCCCGGCCGGGCGCGGAGCTGCGCACGATTGAGCGCATCCACGTGGTTCATTGTAAAGACAGCCTGCTCGCATTCGGCCCGGAAGTCGATCCACCCGCCCGCCACGCCGCCGCGGCCCCATACCTTCGACGTCCGCCCTCCCAGAAGAAGCGAGGCCAGGCGAAGAGCCGGACCGCCAAAAGCCGCGGGGGTTAGCCGTTAGCCAATCCGGTTGCGTCTGGTGCCAGTGCTCGGGTCACACTTCCCAGTTGACGGGAATGTGAAGGGTCATCGGCAGTTCGAAGGGGTTGGGGGTGGTCACGCGAACGGCGCCGGCGGGAGCCACGCGATCATGGTAGACCGCCTCCTCGACGCCGCCGTTCGGGTCGGGATCGTCGGGGTGGCTGGAAATGGCCACGGCCAATCTCCAGACACTCTCGGTCAGCGGCCAGTCGGGGAAGTCCAGCGTGAGGCGGGTGGTGGGTCTCTCGGGATCGAGCCGGGCCGGCGTGCGTGACTGGGCCAGGATTTGTCCATCTTCGGCGCGCAGCCAGGCCGTCTCGACGTGGATATGAGCCGGATGCGGCCCGGCGTGGGCCAGTTCCAGCTCGAGCCGCAACGTATCGCCCATCCCGATCTCAAGCGGGCCGTCGGCCTCAACGCCCGAACCCGGCTTTCCCCCCGGCATGTCGCTGGTTCCTCCTTCGGCAACGGAGAGACGGACGTCTTCGATCCTGACCTGGCGTGACGGCGGCACCCCGCCGTGGAACATCGCGTTCAGGTCGAGCAGTCCGGGTCCATGGCCGATGGTTTCGATCCGGCCCCGGCTGCTGCCGCGGTATTCGGTCAAAACAGTGCGCGGGTTGCCCTGGCGATGGATTTGGCCGAGGTCGATCCAGAGCACCTCGTCGGCCATTTGCATGATCAGGTCCAGATTGTGACTGACCAGAACCAGCGTGTGGCCCCGGCTCTTCAATTCCGCGACCCGGGCCAGTGCCTTGGCCTGAAAACGGGCGTCGCCGGTCGCGAAGGTTTCGTCCATGAACAGGACTTCGGGTGCCAGGCGGGTGGCGACGGCGAAGCCCAGCCGCGCCGTCATGCCCGAGCTGAAATGCTTGACCGGCATGTCCATGAAGCGTTCGAGTTCGGCAAACTCGATGATGTCGGGCAGGAGGCGATCGACCTCGCCTTCGGACAGCCCCAGCAGGGCACCGCTGAGGTAGACGTTCTCGATGCCGGTCAGGTCGGGGTGAAAGCCGGCGCCCAGCTCGAGCAGCGCGCCCACCCGCCCGTCGGTCTCGACCCGGCCGCTCTCGGGTGCCATCACCCGCGCCAGGATCTTGAGCAACGTCGATTTGCCCGAACCGTTGGGCCCAATCAGACCCAGGGTACGACCGCGCGGGATCGAGAACGAAACATCGCGCAAGGCCCAAAAGCGGTCGTGGCACCGGCCGAGGGGTTCACGGCGCGGGTCATCTTGATCGCGCACGCGCGCCAGACGGAAGGTTTTGCTGAGGTTTTCAACCCGGACGGCGGCTTGGCTCACGGCTGCTCGGCCAGCGGGTAGATAATTGTGAATCGCGAACCCCGGCCCAGCTCGCTCTCAACCTCGATCTGACCTTTCGTCAATTCGATTTGCCGCTTGATGATCGCCAGGCCGATGCCCAGGCCGTCGTAGCAGCGCGTCAGCTCGCTGTCGACTTGATAGAAGGAGTCAAAGATCTTCTTGAGCTGTTCGCGGGAGATCCCGATGCCGTTGTCGGCGACGGTGATATGCAGGGCGTCATCGATCTGCAGGAATTCGACCCGCACCGAGCTGTTGGAGTCGCTGAACTTGATGGCGTTATCGAGCAGGTGAAACAAGATGCGGCCCAGACCCTGCGCGTTGCAAAGAATCGAGGGGATGGACTGGGTGAGGATCGGTTCAATGCTGATATCCTTCATCGCCCGTCGCGATTCGACCCGGGGCAAAATGTTCATCAGGACGTTGAGCGGATCGATCGGTTTGAGCTCGACCTCCAACGAACGGTCCGAATCCAGCTCGGCGATCTCGATCACGTCGTTGACTTTCCCCGTCAGCATGTCGCCGTGGGCCTGGATGCGTTTGAGGACTTCGATCTGGGACGAGGAGAGTTCGCCGATCTTGCCCTCGAGAAGCAGTTGTAGGTATCCGGTGATGGCCGTCAGGGGCGTGCGCAGTTCACGGCTGATCGTCGCCAGGAAGTTGGTCTTCATCTGGTCCAGCTCGCGCAGGCTGTTGTAGGCCGATTCCAGATGATGAAACATCTCGGCGTTTTCGAGCACCAGTGCCACCTGACCGGCGAACCAGTTCACGTGCAAAAGGTCATTGCCCGAAATCGGCTCGTCCTGATAGACCTTGTCGGCGACCAAAAGCAGGCGCAGGCCCTTGTTGGTGCGGATCGGGCACCACAAGCTGTCAGCGGTCAGCATTTCGATCAGTTGCTCGGGCATCCGCGCCTCGACCAATTCAGCGTGCGAGATCACCTGCGCGCTGTCACGATTGAGAATCCCATCGAGCGACCTCGCTCGCCAGCACGCGGATGGCGAGCATGGTGATGTCGTCGTGTTGGGGGTTGCCCAACGTGAACTGATGGATGTCCTCGACCACCGCCTCGATCAGTCCTTTCGCCGAGCCGTCGCCCACCGCCTCCATTTTGGTGATCAAGCGCTCACGGCTATATTCAGAACTCGCTTTGTCCATCGCCTCGATCACCCCGTCCGTATAGAGCAGGACGATCTCACCGGGATGCAGCTGGATTTCGAGCTGCTCGTTGTGGTCGAAGATTTCGTCATCCACCAATCCCAGGGCGATCCCCTCGGGGGCCAGTTGCGTGACCTTTCCGCCTCCGTGGGCCCCAAAGATGAGCAACGGCTCGTGGCCAGCCCGTATAAATCGCAATACACCCGTCCTGTAATTGAGGATACCATACGTCATCGTGATAAACACGTTCTCTTTTGTGTCGGACAGGATACGCTCGTTGACGCGGGAGAGGACCTCCTTGGGCGAGAGGTTGCCCCTGGCCTCGGCCCGCAGCACCGCCCGCACCATGGCCATGATCAGCGCCCCCGGGATGCCCTTGCCCGAGACGTCGGCGATTACCAGCCCCAGGCTGTCCTCGTCCACCTCGAAAAAGTCGAAGTAATCGCCCCCGACCACCGTGGCCGCTTCGCTCATGGCGTGCAGCTCGTAGCCGGGCAGGCACGGGAACTTGCGCGGCAGCAGCATCTTTTGGAACTCATAAGCGACCTTCAGCTCCTGTTCCAGCCGCTTCTGTTTGGAGAGCACGTCGTAGAGCTTGACCAGGTCGGTGGTGACCGCCGCCTGGTCGGCCAGGACCTGGAGCAAGGCCACGTTGCGATCATTGAATTGCTCCTCGCCCTGCTTGTTGACCACGACCAGCACGCCCAGCACCTCTTCGCGCACGCGCAGGGGGCACAGCATGATGGTATCAACCTCGCTGAGCATCGAGGCGTGGTGCGGCACCCGCGGATCGGTCTTGGCGTCGGTGACCAGGAGCGGTTCGCCCTGCTCGGCCACCTGACCGACGATCCCTTCGCCAATCTTGATCGGGTCCTTCTTAATCTTTTCCGTCAGATACTTGGGCTTGGTCAGAACGTGTTCTTGGCTCTCGTGAAGCAATGGAAACGGACCGACGACCACCCGCGCCTGAAGGGTTTGTTCCTCCTCATTGACGAGGAAGATCGCCCCGGACTCGGCTTGGGTCGCGTTGACGATGTATCGCGCGATGATATCGAGGGTCTCGTCCAGGTCGATATCGCTGGTGATCTTCTCGCCGATCTTGTCAATGAACGATAAGACGGCTTCCTGCTCGAGCTGGGCCTGGCGGACGAGGGCGTGTAGTCGCCGCGTCTCTCTGCGCAGGATGTTGATCCACGCAAGGCCCCCGGCCAACGCGACGATGAATATGATGCCCAATGGATTCACATAGCACCTCGGCGAGATGCCGGTTTGGGGGTCCGTAACTTCAAGGTTTGGCGTGGCGTGGCTCGGACCCGTCCCTGGATACGCACCATTCACCTGTCAGCGACCCGCTGCCCTAGGCTGAACGCCTCTCCATTTTGCTATCTTTCATCATAGGGTCAATCGGGTAGAATGGTCAATAGTCAAGCGATCCCAAAAGCGAAAAGATTCAACATTGGGCGACCCGGCGTGCTGGCGGCCTTAGCCGGCCGAACGGCTTACGGTCGCGGGCCTGGAACCGGTCAGCAATTCCCGATCGCTCGGCCCCTGGAGCGCGGCTCGCCGCCGCCGTAGGCGCAGCAGGCGCGGCAGACGACCCAGGGCGGCCCACAGCGCTCGGCCCCGGCTCGCCTCGGAGGGTCTCAAGGGATCGGTCAGGACCCATCGCGGCAGGGCCAACAGGTGACGGGCGATCATGCCCGCGTCCCGCAGGTTCGCCCAGTTGAACAGCAAGTGATTGCGCCCAAGCACCAGCGACAGGCCCCACGGGCCCAGGAGTTCCCGCATCGACCCTTTGCCGCGATGATAGGCCACCGCGCGAGGTTCATGGAGGTTCAGCCAACCGGCCCGGCGGGCCTGCCAGGCCAAATCGTAGTCCTCCCAGTAACCTGGGTGATAGATGTCGGCGAATCCTCCCAGGTTGAGAAACTTGGCGCGGTTGAGCAGACACGCCCCGGCCTGCACGAAATCGGCCGGCTCCGCGCGCCCGGCATCGAAAGGCTCCTGCACGATCATCCCTGCGCGCCAACGCGCGAGCTGGCCGCCGTGGTTGGGTTCCTGGGTCTCCCAGTCCAACGTGAGGGCCCCGATCACAAACACGTTCTCGGCGTCTTGTTGGTTCAGGGTCCGGATCAGCCGCTCGCAGAAATCGACACGCAGGGCTAGATCGTTATTGAGCAGGAAGACCCAATCGGCGTCCAACTCCGCCATCCCACGGCCCACCGCCGCCCCGAAACCGACGTTGCGCTCCAGGCGGATCAGCCGAACCTTGGGGAAGCCGGTTGCAATCAGATCGGGCGAGCGGTCCGCGCTGGCGTCATCAACGACGACGACCTCCATCTCGACCCCCGCCCGTCGCACCGCCGCCAACACCGATCCCAGACAGCGCTCGATGTAGGCCTCGCCGTTCCAGTTGGCGATGAGGAGGGAGTAGATCGGGTTTCGGGGGGGCATGGCCAGGGTTCAGGGTCCAGGGTCCAGGGTTGATATCTGGCAAAGGTTTGAGACTAATGTTCGGAAAAGGAGGAGGATTCCGGGATCAGTTTGATTCAACCCGAGACCGCTCCGGTGCTAAAGCGGCTATGGCGCGTCGGAGACCGAGACCCGGCCTCCCTACCTCATACTACGGCGGCGCCAGTCTTCGCCGGGGAAGGGGCCGAATCTTTCGCTCATCTCCAGGATGCGACTGACGATGGCTTTACCCAAACGGCCCTCGAGGGTCTCCAGGTCCAGATTAGTGGTGATGATCAACGGTTTGCAGCCCTGATAGCGCTCGTTGATGATCAGGTAGAAGCGGTCGAGGACGAAACCCGTGACGTTTTCGGTTCCCACGTCGTCGAAGACCAGCAGGTCGGTCTGGGTGACGACCTCGAGCAGGTCGTCCTCGGTCACGTCGCTGGTCGGCTGAAACGTGGCGCGGATATCTCGCAGCAGGTCGGGCGAATTATAAAACAGACCGGAGTAGCCTTTCGCGATCACGTCTTTAAGGATGGCCACGGCCAGATGGGTCTTGCCACAGCCGACCGCGCCGGTCATGAAAAGCCCCTTGGGAAATCCGCGAGGCAGCCCCTTGGCCCGATGGTGCTCGATGTCGGCATGAAAACCCGAAGTGTAAGCGCGAGCCTGCTGGCGCAGTTCCTTGCGGGCCTTGTCGCGATGGGCGAAGTTGTCGATCGTCTTGTTCAGGAAGCGCGGCGGGACGCGCGCCTTTTCCAGCCGCCGCCGCGCCAGAAACCCCTTTTGCCAATCCGGATCGTCGATCGAGATCAACGAGTCCGGGTCCGGCTCCAGATCAGACGTGATATGGGAAATTTTGCTCGTCCGGTTCATCGTCATGTCACGCGTGAGGCCCAGGTCAGAACGCCAGGGCCGCGCGGCGTGTGCTGCCCTTGAGCGTTTGGATTTGATCGGCCCCGAAGGCCACGTTGCGGTCGGGCAGCTTGAACCTGAGCCCAAGCCGCACGTCGAGATTTGTGGCGTCGGAGGAGCGGTCTTTCCGGTCGTTGGAGTCCTCGTCGTCATTCTCCCCGCTGACGCGCAGCACCGCGACCGCATCGTGGAGGTCGCGCTCGAGAATCCACGTCACTTCACGCAGACCGCCCACGTCGTCATCCCAATGGACCCTGAACTCGGTGTTCCATTTCGGTCCCAGTTCCCGCCCCAGCGTCAGGCGCGCGTCGGTGGCCGTTTCCTCTTCCTCGAAGAACGTTAACTTCTCCCCATTGCGCAGCTGGGCCCGGCCTTCCAAGTCGATCCGGTGGCGGGCATCGACGACGAAATACCAACGCCCATGGATGGGCGAATAACTCATTTTCAGCCCCACGTCGATCTCCTGGTCTTCGAACGCCCTGTCGTCGCTAGGATCAAATTTCTGTTGCTGTTCCCAGCCCAGGAAAGGGTTGATGACCAGGGTCTGGCGCTGGTTGCTCCAACTGAACCCGGTCCGCGCGAAGGCGAGCTGCTCCTTGGAATAAACCTCGCTCCGGCTGGTCAGGTTATAGCCGGCCCGCGCATAAACATTAATGAGCGGGCGGACCAAGCGGTAGTTCAATCCGCCTTCAATCCAGTGTTCGCGGATTTTGTAGTTGAACAAGTCGTCGCGCGCGGTCAGGTTGCCCATCGAGGCGTGGAAGTCGCCCAGGAAGTCGTCGGTCGTCTCGCGAATCCGCCACAGCAAGTCGCCGCGCAGGGCGTCGGAGAAGCGGGCGTTGAGTTGGACCTTGGCATCGCCCCAGACGTAAGCGTTACTCACGTCCTTGAAGTTGCGCGTATCGTTGCCAATCCGGAACGTGCCGTTGTCGTCGGTAAATTCCAGGCCGTCCGATGGATTCGGCGCGCCGCCCAGGTCGTCCTCGCGGTCAACCCCCCCGAAGCCTAGGCCCACCTGAGTCAACAGGGTGTAGCGCGGGTTGATTTTCCATTGATGCAAAAGGGCCTGGTACAGCTCGACCCCCTGAACATAAGTATCGTCGTCGTCGTCCACGACGTTCAATCCCTTGTCCAAGTTGTTGTAGATATAGAATTCACTCATGGTGTAGGTCGGGTTGCGGCCCAGCGGCAGCCAGCGCGTGGCGAAGTTTATCTGGGGCAACCGCGATGAAACCCGGCCAAAGCGGTCGTTGCTGATCCCGTCGGCCTCAACGTCATCCAACCTGCTGTCGGGTTGCAGGTCGAAATCGCGGTTGTCGTCGCGGGGATCCGAGAAATCGGTAAAGCGGTCGATGCCGATGCGGTCTTTCATCTCGGCCATGATGCGCACGACGTAGGCTTCCCTCAGATAGGTCAGGGCCACCCGGCTGCGCCGCACCACCTGCCGCTCGCGCTCCTCGAAATCCTCCGAGAACAAATCCAGCACGTCGCGAAAGATGTCGGGATCGCTGAACTCGTCAATATTGAGAATCAGGTTGAGATCATCGGTGATGTCGGTGCGGTGACGCCACTTGAAGCGCCAGCGATCGTTCTCATTTCCCAGATCGTCGTCGTCGTCGATTTGTTCACCGATGTCGAGCAGATCGGAACTTCTGAGGCGGGGACTGGCTACCTTGCGCTCCGAGTCCTTGAATCCATAGAGAGAGAAATCCCCGCGGTGCTTATTGAATTCGAACTGGTAATCATAATCCAGGCCGGTTCCATGGCCTTCCTTGGACAGATAGTCGGTGTACACACGACCCGTGCCGGCCGACCGGGTCACCAACTTCCCGTCGTCCTCGAAACTCGGCTCCTCGGTGCGGTGCTTGTATTCGTAGCCCACCCGGATGCGGAATCCCGAACGCGAGCCATACCCGAGCTGAACGAACCAAGGGCTGCTCTCGGTCAGCGAGCGCGAGTAGACGGGCAAATAAAAGACGGGAACGCTCCAGATGTGGAAGGTCGCCCCCCGGATGAAGATCCGGTCTTGCTCGTAAAGAATCACCTCGCGGCCCTTGACGTGGAAATGGGGGACGCTGAAGTTGCAGGTCGTCACGTCGGTTTGGCGGAAGAGCGATTCGTGCTCGGAAACGCGCTGCAATTGGGGGATCCCCTCCGGGAGGTCCCCCTTCTTGGCCGCGTCGTGAAAGAAGATGGGGAAATGCTCGCCGCTGACGTCGAAGGCCACGCCCTCGCCCTGATCGAAGTTGAACCGCATCGATTCGGCGTTGATGACGTCCTCATCGATTTTCAGGATAACGTCGCCTTCGGCCTGAATCTCGCGCAGGCGCGCGTCGAGCACGACCTTGTCGGCCTCCAGGAAGTAACGGCCGTAGAAGACCTGGGTGCGACCGGGGCCGTAGAGGATCTGGTCCTCCTCGTCGTAGTCGATGAGCTGCTCGAGGGCCCGCACGCGCAAGAGCGACTCGGACTCGGTCACCGGGCGCATGAGCTGGCGCAGTCCCGCCTGCCGCTTGCGTTCGGCGCGGGGCGGCACGGTGATGTGATCGAGCGTCAGTTCCTGGGTCAGCTCCCTGGGGGCGATCAAACGGCGCGCCTCGCCGCGCTCGAGTTCCGGCTCGCGCAGGAGTTGAGAGACCGACTGCGCCCCCAGCGGAGCGGTGCCAACCAACGCCAGAATGGCCGCCGCCAACAATCGGCAGACTACCCCCGGTCCGATCGAAGTGCCGCGCTTGAGCCCGCTCATCGAGTCGCCTAACTCCTCAACATGTGCCACCACAAAAATGCGCCGATCACAGAGAACAGGATATTGGGTAAGAATGCAACCGCCACGCCGAACGCCCGCTCCTCCTCCACCAGCGACAGGCCCCATTGCATGAGCACATAGTAGATAAGCATCAGGCCGATGGCGAGCAAAATACCCCAGGATTTTCCCGACGGCCTGATCCAGATCGCCAATGGGACGCCGATCAAGGCAAACGCGAAAAAGGCGAGCGAGACCGCCTGGCGCTGGACGTATTCCTTGTGCGCCAACCCCCGGTGTTTCTTGTTGTCCTTATCCGCGATGAACTCGCGCAACTCCTTGCTGGTGCGGGTCTTGTGGCGTTTCTTGATCTTGGGATCCGCGAAGAGCAGCTTGCGCAACCGTTTGAAGCGGAGGGATAAGAAATCCCGGTCGTCGGGCGCATACTGTTGGAAATGACCGTTTCTCAGCGTCAGCATGATCGCCGCGGTCGGTCCTTCCCCCGCCTCTTCCCCTCGGCGCAGGCCCGTTTTGATCTCCCCGGTCTCCGCGACGATGAGCGTCATGAGCTTATCGCGAATATTGATCTCCTCGAGTGGATCGGGCGCGGGCGCCGTCTCCTCGCCCGAGCGTTGCGGGGCGTCCGCGGGCCGGCCCTCGTCCGCCGCCGACCCGGGCGGCGCGAGGGCCGTCTCCCGATTGCGCCTTTCCAGCTCTCGTTTCTCCAACAGGTCCTTGGCTAATCCCTCCGAATCGAACTCGCGGTCGATCTTGATCAGGACCTTCTTCATCTGCCGGGTTTCCTCGTCGCGTTCGGCAAAGTAGATCGATAGGTCCCCTTTGCTTGATCCGAGGTTCTCGCTCTCGTGGAATTGACCCGCGGGCAGCGAGGTGATGACCTCGAACTGCAATTCGCTGACGTGCCGCATCCCGCGCACCATCATGTTGGGCACCAGCCCGCCGGCCAGCAGCATGATTCCCAGGCTGATGAGCAGGGCCAAGGCCAGCAGCGGCAGGTAGACGCCGAACAGGTTGATCCCACTGGCCCGAATGGCGAGGACCTCGCGATCGAGCGTCATGCGGCCCACCCCGACCAAGACCCCGATCAGGACGGCCATCGGTGCCACGAAGACCAGGATCGATGGGACGAATGAGACCAGGATGTCCAACACGTGGGTCAAGCGGACTCCGGGCTGCAGGACAAGGTCGATCAGATCATAGATTTGTCCGATGATGAAGATGAAGGTCAACAACAACAGGGAAAGCAGCGTCGGCGAGACGACCTCGCGGATGGCGTAAGTGCGCAGAATCCAAGCCAAAAAAAAGAATCCCCCCATGAGTCTCGGCCGCCCCCCGCACTTCACGGTGGGGTCTCCCGCGAACCACGCCCGGCCAGCCGCGGCGCGAACCGGTGATTTAGCCACCGACCCGGTCCAAAGTCAATCGGCGATCCCCCGGGGCCGCTGACTGGCGCGAGTTGCGAAATCGGTGGGTGGCCGTCTAAGCGCCACAAGCTATTCAGTGTGGTGGGGACGGGCTGATCACATAAAGGAGCCGCCCAAGAACCGGAGCCGACCTTTGGCGCCCGGGCATCTTGCCGGCCGGCGGGGGGGACAAGGCGCATCTCCCCCCTCGTGGCCGTCTTACTGAGTGAGTTCGAGAAGCAGTTCGGTCGGCGAGACGGCCATGCCGGCGCGGATCGGGTTCTGCGCGGTGGTCAGCGTCCCGTCGGGATGGGCGTATAGACCCCGGTGGGCGTCAAGCCAGCATGCCGGCCTGAGATACCATGAACGATGACGGGAACTTTCTGTCCGCCAACCCCGGTCGCGTCGGCGATCCCCAGGGGATGCAGATCGTCGAGCAAGTTGCCCCTGGCCTCCCCCATTTGCACCACGCCGGTGCGCGCCCGCGGCGCGTCGAATGACACGTCGCCATGCGCGATCAGAAAACGGGCGCCCGAAAGGGCGGCCACCGAGATGGGCCCGCCGTTATTAAAACTCACCTCGGGGCCAAAGCTGACCTCGTTGCCCGCGATGTGACCCAACACCGCCGTGCCGCGCACCCGTTCGTCGTTACCCTGGAAGGCGAGGAGGAATAGGGAGTCCGATAGGCCCGCGGCCATGAAGGTCCGCGCCCCCGCCTGATGAAAGACCGTCGGCGGCCCGAAGAAGATGGAAGAATCCGACACCGTGCCGACGATGGCCGTGCCCGCCCCGCCGTTGTCCCCGTCGGCGTAGAGTATCATGCACTGACTGTCCGAAAGCCCGAACGCGGAGAAGTCCGGCGTGGGGGAGGCGCTAAACTCCTCGGCCGTCCCCGACGTGACGCTGTTTTGCGAAAGGGTCCCCACCCTTGCCATCCCGGCCGAGCCGGAATGAATGACCGCGAATTTCGCGCTCGTCAGGGGAACGATCGCGGTGGAGGTCACGGGACCATCGACGAAATCAACCGCCGGGCCGAAGCTCACCGAGTTGCCCGAAACATCCGCGACGCTCAACATGGCCATGTTCGAGTCTGCGGTGTTCCGATAGAGAACGGCGAATTGCGTGGCTGAGAGAACGGCGATCGAGAGTTCCTCGACGCTTCCGTCCCCGTTGAAGACCGCTTGCTCGCCATAACCGATAATATCCCCGGCCACGTCGCCGATGACACTCATGCCCTCTTCGTGGGAGACGACAACGAACTTTGAATCCGACAACGGGGCGACCGAATACTCCCCGACCGCCTGCTCCGAAAAGACGAACTCGGACCCGAAGCCAATCGAATTGTCGGATATCAACCCCACAAACGCCTTGCCTTCATGGATCAGGACGAACGCCGTCTCCGACAGCGCGGCGAGGCGTCCCTGACCCGCTCCGCCAAAGACCGCCGTGACGCCGAAACTGCTGCCCGAGCCGCGTTTGATGACCCCCTCCGCGGTCAGCGCCACGATGTCGCCCGGCGCGATCGATTCGCCTTCGGCGACTTCGAAACCGCGCACCAGCTTCTCCGATTCGGCCGAGGTCAGCGAGCGGATGCTGTAGGGCACCGGCGCGGAAGCAGGAGCACGGGGGGACCATCGTTCTCGGCGCGCTTGACGGCCGCTTCCAGCCAGCGAGCATCCCCCGTGAAGGCGTCAATGCCAAAGTCCAGCGCAACCGTGAACAGTCCGCGGTCCACTTCGATATCGAGCAGCGAGACCGATGGTCCCACCGCTTCGCCCTCGGTCGGCTGGTCGTGGAGACTGAACACGAAATCATACAGCCCGGTGGCGGGGATGCCTTGATCGCGCAGGCTCCCCTGGTAGGTAAACGCCGTGCCCGCCGGCGTTTGCGCGAGAACAATGGAAGGTCCGAGCAACGTGATCAATAACGCCAACATGGCGACCCATGCCGGTTCAACAGGTCTCCTGCGCATTCGACTGACCTTTGTTTAGAAGTGAAATCGGTGAGGCGGTTATGACTCGTGTCTTTTCAGCGTGTGGCCCCGACACGAAACCGCGGGCGGACATTGCGCGGGGATGATAATCGCTTACTCCGACGGCGTCAACAGTTCTTTGTACTTCCGATAGGTTGTGCGGAACTGATGATACGTCAGCCCCAGTCGCTGGGCGGCTTTGCGTTGGTTATACCGGGTTTGTTCGAGGGCCCGGCGCAGACGCGCGATCTCCAAGCGCTTGACGGCTTCGGCCAGGGGGACGGTGAACAACTCGCGCGCCATGTCTTGTGGGTAACCAGCGGTGAGATCGGGGCGGTCGGTAGCGGGGCCGCCCCCATCGCCCGGTCCCTTCCGAACGGTGACGGGCGCCTCATCTATCGGCGTCCCGGGCCGGAGGCGGCGGGCCGAAGTTCCGGCCCCTTGATCGACCGCATAAAGAGACTGAAACGGGTCTAATATAACCTCGTCAATTAAGTCACCCTCGGACCGATAGGTCATCCTCTCGACGACGTTCTTCAACTCACGGATGTTGCCCGGCCAGTCATGGTCCAGCAGCTCTCTCATGACGGGCTCCGAAAACTCGGGGACGGCCTCCCGGCCCAGCTCGATGGCCATCCGCCGGGCGAAGTGGGCCGCGAGCAGCGGGATGTCCTCGCGGCGGCGGCGCAGGGGCGGCAGCGTGATGACCTCGAAGGCCAACCGGTCGAGCAGGTCCTCGCGGAAGCGCCCTGCGGCGGCCAGACGACGCAGGTCCACGTTGGTCGCCGCGATCAGCCGCGCGTCGACCCGCAACGTCTCCGACCCCCCCACCCGTTCCATCTGACCATACTCGACCGTGCGCAGGATCTTCTCCTGGACGGTCAGCGGGATCGTGGCGACCTCGTCCAGGAACAGCGAGCCGCCGTCGGCCAGCTCGAAGCGGCCCTTGCGCTGGCGAACCGCCCCCGTGAACGCCCCGGCCTCGTGCCCGAACAGCTCCGACTCGATCAACGTCGGGGTCAGCGAAGCGCAGTTGAGCGTCACGTAGGCCTGACCCCAGCGCTGCGATAACAGGTGCAGGCGCGCGGCGGCCAATTCCTTGCCGGTCCCCCGCTCGCCGATGAAAATCACCGGCCGGTCGGTCCGCGCCGCCGGCGAGATGCTTTCCTGGAGCGCGATAAAGGCCTCGGACTGGCCCAGTGCCTGGAGTTGGTCGGGTTTTTCAGCTTGAAGAGCCATGGTGTGAATATACACCATTTATTGGCGGTATCAACCATTCATTTAAAATAAGCACCACTACCCGTCGCCCTTTGAATCGGTCGAGACTTCATCTAAAGCATTGGCTTCATTGATTTTACATAAATTTATGCCTGTTGGCCCGGTTTTTGCGTTTAAAAAGAGAACAGCAGTGAGTCACTCGAATCGTCTCACTGCTCAGACTAAAAAGAGGTAAGTGATCATGGGTATCTTTACTCGATTCCGCGACATCGTCAGCTCCAACCTCAACGCCATCCTCGACCGCGCCGAAGACCCCGAAAAAATGGTGCGGCTGATGATCCAGGAGATGGAAGACACGCTGATCGAGGTCAAGTCCAACTGCGCGGGGGTCATCGCCGATCAAAAGCAGCTCGAGCGCACCGTCAGCCACGCCCAGTCCGCCACCGAGGATTGGGAGGCCAAAGCCCGGCTGGCTGTCGAGAGGGACCACGACGACCTGGCCCGCGCCGCGCTCAACGAAAAGTGCCGCACCGAGGCCCGCGCCAAGGCCCTCGAGGACGAACTGGCCACCACGCGCCAGACGGTCGCCAACTTCCAGGACGACATCGCCCAACTGGAATCCAAGCTGGCCGACGCCAGAGAGAAGCAGCGCACGATCCTCCAGCGTCGCCAGGCGGCCAGCTCGCGCATGAAGGCGCAGTCCTCGATCCGCCGCGTCGATACCTCGGAGGCGTTTGCCCGCTTCGAGGCCTATGAGCGGGGGATCGACCGGATGGAGGCCGACGGCGACCTGGTCAACGGCCTGCGCCCGCGCAAGCCCACGTTGCGCGAGGAACTGTCAGAGCTCGAGCACGAAGACGAGATCGAGCAGGAACTTGAAAAGTTGAAAAAGAAAGTACATCCGGCCGCGCCGCCGACCGAGTAATCCCCGCCGCCGAGGCCCGGATGCGACCGAATTGGAGCTTGAACACAAAGCCCGCCTTCGGGGAAAATGGAACGCGCTGGAAATTATCCCATCATGAGATTCGACCCATTCATGTTCGTGATCGTTTTAGTCGCGATTCTTATGGTCTACTCACTCATCGCACGGAAGATCGCCGCGGATGCGAAAGCCCGCAAGGAAAGGTCCGAGCGTCGTACGCTCGACGGCGACGAGGATGAGTTGCTGCACGAGAACTGGAACGCGCTCGATAAGATGGATGATCGCATCACGAACCTCGAAACGATCCTGCTTGAGCGCGGGCGCGGCGCGGATCGAATTATGAAATAGGGGGAACGCCGGAGATGGCAATTGGACCCGTTATGCTGATCGCGCTATGTATCATCGTTCCGACGGCCCTGGTCGCACTTGTGCTGATGCTGCTCTATTCCGGGCTGCGCAAGAGTCATCGCGCCCGCAGCCTGAGTCGCGAAGAAAGCGAAATGCTCAAGGAGATCTGGGGGATGCTGGACCGGATGGACGAGCGATTGACCAACCTGGAGACGATCGTGCTGAGTCAGGGACAGTAACACATTCATACAAGACGGTGGAGGGAACGGACCGTGTTTGGAAAACTATGCATCCTATGGCTTGTCGGCGCGGCGATCTTGCTGGTGGGCGCGACGACGATTTTCGGCCTGTTCAAGTTCCTGTTCCTGATCGTGTTCGGGGTGGTCAAGCTGGTTTTGGGTATCGGCCTGGCGATTCTGGCGCTGATCTTCAAGGCGGGCTTGATCCTCGCGCTGATCGCGGCCGCGATCCTCGGCTGGATGGGATGGCTCGCCCTGCGCAAGCGCCGCGCGTCCAAACAATGTGGCCGGCGGCAATGCACCGGCCGGCGCCGCGACTCGCGATCCGGCGATCTCGCCGCGTGGCAGCGCGAATACAGTTGCCGCGTGCATCGGAAGATCGCCAACCTTGAGCTGACGCTGGAAAACCGCCTGCGCGAGACCGATGACGGGCGAACCTACTGAGACGGATCGATCAACCATGCGTCATATGATGTCATATCTTTTCCTTCTGCTTATTTGCGCGGGCTTCGCGATCTTGACGGCCTATGTTTGTGACCAAGTCCTTAGGATTGGTGAGGATGATTGGGTGATTTTCAATTCCGGCTTCGTTTTCTTCGTCCTCTTAATCATCGGCCTGGTCTTTTTCCGACCGAGCAGGGGCGATGGGCGGAAGCCTTCGAACGGGAACTCAGACCCCGGTGATGAACAAGAACTCGAGGTTCTGGAAAAGATGTGGGGGCAGTTGGACCGCTTGGAGGAACACGTCGCGAATCTGGAGACGATCTTGATGAACCGGGTCCGATAGAGATTGGGTTGTGCCCGGCAATTTGAAGGGGACGAAAGCATGGTGCGCTTGATCGGTTTTGCGCTTCTCATTCTTATTCTATGGGCAGCGGCTTCTATGTTCCTGCCATATAGGTGGTTACAATCTTCCAGTAACAGGCTTTCCTTTTGGTCAACCCGGAAGGCATTCAATAGTCTGGGCCGGTGGTCTTGATACGACATTCATAGGCGTTCGTGGGACAGTGGGCATGATTGGTTTGATTGGCGCCCTCACATTGGCGGGTCTCGCATCGCTGATGCTTATCTTTTCTCGGCGATCGCGCAAAGCACGGACCGAACCCGCGCCGCAGCAAGAAGAATCCGAATTGCTCCACAAGATATGGGGCCAGATGGACAGCCTGGAAGAGCGCGTGGCGAACATCGAGACGATTTTGATGAACCGCATTCGGTAGCGAGTCGGGAATCACCACAAGGAGTGGACCTAATGAAACGTCGGACCCAACACACGAGGAACCGCCTCTATCGCAGTCGCGAGGACCGCGTCCTGATGGGCGTCTGCGGGGGAATCGCCGAGCATTTCGGCTTCTCGCCGTGGGGCGTGCGCATTGTCTTTCTGCTGATCTGCTTGTTCTGTAATGTCGGTATCTTTGTCCCCGTGATTCTCTATTTCGTGCTTGGCGTGACGCTGAAGGAGTCTCCCCCGCGTCCCTTCGTAACCGATGAGGAAGAGGATTTCTGGAACATGTACCAGACCTCCCGCCCCGACGCCCTGCGCAAGGTCCACCGCCGCTTCCAGTCACTCGACAAGCGTCTGCAGCGCATGGAATCAATCGTCACCTCCCCCGGATTCGAACTGGAAGAGGAATACCGGCGCCTGTAACGACCTTAATGAAATCAGCGACCGGGTGATGTGGCGCGCGACCACGTTCTCACCGGACCTCCAACCCACGGCGACTACGTTCCCACCCCTCGCCGCCACGTCATCACGGTTCCGATACTATAATCTCATCCGCCCGTGATTCCAAACAAAGAACGTTGCCGCGCCGGGAGCGGGAATTTGGTTTGGTCCGGTTGGGTTCGGGGTTATAGTCGAGGCCGTGACGGTTTAGGATCCCGCGGCTTGGAATCGGACATGGCGCACGTCGCTCAAACTCCTCTCACCTCCCCCTCGCCCGATCGGCGGCGATGGGTCGAGTTTGGCCGTTGCGTCGTTGCGTTTGGGCGGGCGGTCGGGCCGTTGCTGCCGTGGGCGTTGCTGTTTCTGGCGCTGGCGTTGGCGTTGATTACGCTCGATTTCCCGACGGCGCCGTGGACGCGGTGGTGGCCGTTGCCGCTTGCGCTGGGGGCGTTGGGGGCGGCGGCGGCGGTTCGGGGGTTGCCGGCGGTGGAACTGCGCGACGTGGCGTTTGTGACGTTGCTCATCGCTCCGGCGGCGGTGCGGGCGATCCTGTCGCTGACGGGGCCGCTGCCGCTCGAGGGGCTGCGCGAGGCGCAGGAGTTCGGCGTGATTTTCGTCCTGGCGGCGGGGCTGTGGCTGATGGCGCGGGCCAACCCGTCCGTGGCCACGAGCATCTGGGTTGCGGCGATCGCGGTGGGCTGGCTGGCGAGCCTCCACACGCCGCAGGAACTGGACGGTCTGCCCGGGCAGGGGATGGAGGGGGGGCTGGTCGTGACCCACCCCTGGCGGGCCGCGACGGGCTGGTCGGTCCTGTTGGGGCTGATCGCGATCCTCTGGCTGGCGGCGGTCCGGCGGCTCGGGATCGCGGGCGAGATGCTCTCGGAGATCATGACGTTTGGGCGCCGACGGCGCGTGTTCGTCGGGGCGCGGATGGGGCTGCGGCTGGCGTGCGTGCTGGTTGGCGCCTGGATCGGCTTTCATTATTTGGTCTCGGTCCGGAACCTGCCCACCCCCCTCGCGCTGGCGATCGAACGGGGCGCGGAGGCCGAGCAGGACTTGTGGATCCAGTCGATCCTGGTCGGGTGGGGGCACCGGGCGGTGGTTCGTCTGGCCGAGGTGCTCGCCGCGCCGCATCCGGCGATCGTCTCGCCGTGGGGCGGGCCGTTCGGCTTGCTGGCCATCGGCGGGGTGATCGGCACGGTGCTGCTCGCGATCTGGATCGCTTATCTGATCGTGCGGCGGCCCAATCGCGATCCCCTGGGGAGTTCGCACCTCACGCGACTGGCCGGGGCCGCCACGCCGATTGCGCTGCTGCTGGGCGGGCTGATCCTGGTCGGGGGGGCGCGTTCGGCGGTGGCGATGTTCCTGCTGGCGGGGTGGAGCGCGTTGGCGTTGGTCGACTCCGAGCAGCGGACGCGTCGCGTCGCCACGTCGCTGTTTGGCCGGCGATTGGCGTTGGGGATGGCGGCCTGCGGCGCGTTGGCCGTCACCGTCGCGCTGTGGATGCCCGTCCGGGGGCGGTCGATCCTTGAGAACGCCTCGCGCGGGCATCTCGATCCCGCCGCTTACCGGGGGAAGCTGCTCAAGGCCCGACGGCTCAACCCGTTCGATCCCGCGATCCCGCTGGCACAGGCCCACGCCTGGCGCGAGGCGATGAACCGATCTCCTCAGTGGAGTGAATCGCTTTACCTGCAGGTCGTTCGATCCTACGACACAGCGATCCAGCTCAACCCCTACGAGACGCTCTACCCGATTCGCCTGGCCCTGTTTCAATTGCTCTGCAAACCCGAGGACGTTGCCATCGAGACGATCCAGAAGGCACTGAACCGCCATCCCAACGCCATGGAGCTGGTTGATTGGCTCTACCTGACCACGCTGCGGCAAAATCGGACCCGCCTGGCTTACGGGATGCTCGAGAAGGGCCTGGCACTGGAGCCGGACCGGAAACGTTGGTGGCGGCGGCGGTTCGAGTGGTATCAGACTCAGGGGCAAGGCCCGCTGGCCGGCCAGGCCCTGGCGGTGGCCCTGACCGCCGCGCCCGACGATCCCAACCTGCTCTCGCATGCCCTCAGGGCCGGACGGGCCCCACGGCAGGCGCTGCCGCCGGTCCCGTCGATCTCGACAACCGTCAAGCCCGAAGACACCGGACCGAGCTAAAGCGCGGGGTTCATCGCGTCAGACGGATTTGAGTTGCGTCCGGCGGCGAGAAGAGGTTGCATTTCAGTTGGAATCTGATAGGATACATCACCAATCCGATAGGGATAGTGATGATTCCCGTCGGAACCGGGCCGATCTTCTATTCCGAGGCATGGTTGCGGGGGCGTAAAGACGGTGCAAGAAGGCACGATAAAGCTGAGCAAGAACGAATCGATCAAGGAGTCGAGCGAGGGGCTGGCGGGGACGATCGCCGAGGTCTACAGCGGCGAGGCATCGCATTTCGATGATCCCGACATGCAGCTCCTCAAGTTCCACGGCACCTACCAGCAGGACGACCGGGACCTGCGCGCGGAGCGGCGCAAGGCCAAGCTGGACAAGGCGTGGAGTTTCATGGTGCGCGCCAAGATCCCCGGCGGCCTGCTGACGGCCGAGCAATTCCTGTCGATGATCGAGATCGGCCGGGGGTTGGCCAACGACTCGGTGCGCATCACCTCGCGCCAGGGCATCCAGTTCCATGGGGTCGGCAAGGAGAACCTCAAGGGGGTGATGCGCGCGATCCATGAGGCGCGGCTGACGACCCTGGGTGCTTGCGGCGACCTCAACCGCAATACGATGTGCTGCCCAGTGGCCGACCTGGACTGGCGGCGCGGGCTGGGCATGGGAGAGCTTTGCAACCAGATCGCGGACCATTTCACCCCCCGCGCCACTGCCTATTGGGAAATATGGTGCGACGGCGAGAAATGGGGCGAGAAACTGACGCGCCAGACCGAGGAGCCGATCTACGGCAAGGCCTATCTGCCGCGCAAATTCAAGATGGCCGTGTGTCTTCCCGAGGATAACTGCGTCGATGTCTACACCCAGGACCTTGGGGCCGAGGCGGTGCATGAGGATGGCCGGCTGCTCGCTTACGACTTGATCGTCGGCGGAGGGATGGGCTTTACCCACGGCCAGGAGAAGACGTTCCCGCGACTGGGTTCGCGGTTGCTGCGCGTGCCTCCCGCAGACGCGCTGGCGGTGATCGAGACGATCTTCAAGGTCCAGCGCGACCACGGCAACCGCTCGGACCGCAAACTGGCCCGGATGAAGTACTTGATCGAGACGCGGGGCGAGGATTGGTTCAAGCAAGAGATCTTCTCGCGGATCGGCAAGGAGTACCCCGACGCCGGACCCATGCCGGAGTACAAAGTAGGAGACCACCTGGGTTGGAACGAGGGCCCCGAGGACAAGCTCTTCGTCGGCATCCATGTCGCCAATGGGCGGCTGGCCGATGGGGAGTCGGGGGCGTTGCTCACGGGGATGCGAGAAGTGGTTGAGCGATTCCGGCCCGAGGTTCGACTGACGGCTCGCCAAAATGTCGTGCTCGCGGGGATCGACCCGGCCGATCAGGCCGAAGTCCAACGGATGCTGGACGCCAACGGCCTATCCACCAACGGCGAACCGCCGAACCTGAGAAGGTTGGCGATGGCGTGCGTGGCCCTGCCCACGTGCCATCTGGCCCTGGCCGAGGCCGAGCGCCAGATGCCCACGCTGCTCGACCAATTGGAAGACCTCGGCGTCGCGGCCGAGCCCGTCGAGTTGCGCATGACGGGCTGCCCCAATTCGTGCGTGCGCTCGCCGATGTCGGAGATCGGTTTGGTCGGGCGCGGCCCGGGTAAGTACGCGGTTTATCTGGGCGGCAATCAGGAAGGCACCCGTCTGGCCTTCAGTTTCAAAGAAAGGGTGGACGAATCCGAATTAGGGGGTATGATAAGCAGGTTGATCCAGGCCTGGCGGCGGGAGACGGGTAGGGGAGTTTCATTCGGAGACTGGGCGCGGGCCAAAGGGGGCGAGACGCTCGCCGAACTCATATGAAGGGACTGATTGTCCTCCCTGCTCATGAGCCCCTTTGACTTTCCCGAAGCGCCCTACACGATCGATAAGATCATGAAGGCCATCCAGGCGCAAATCATCGATCCCCCGCAAAGCCCTGCCTCCGAGGTTTCCTCCTCCGCGCGCCGGGTCGATGAGGCAGGCGGAACCACTCCCGAGGCCCACCCCATTCCCACCAGCGCGCTGGTTTCCGATGGAACGCCACGTTCTCAGTTGCTCTCCCAACTCGAGCTGTTACGCCAACGTCAAGGGTTGACCCCCCCGTACCAGATTCGCTCGCACCGTCCCATCGTGGGTGGGTTTCTCGATCTTATTAAGCGTTTGATCCATTGGGGCTCCCAGCCCTACGTCGACGCCGTTCGCAAGCGACAGGAGGCCTTCAACGACGCCACGCTGCAGACCCTGCGCGAGGTGGCGAAGGAACTGGCCGGCGCGGCCCGCCGCGACGTCGCCCTAGACCAGTCACTCAACGGAACCAAGGATGCCATCCTGGAATGCGCCGAGCAGATGCGGTGCTATCTAGAGGATTTGATTACCGAAAAACAGCAGTATCTGGAGGAGCTAACGGAGAAGACCAAGCGCTCCTTGCTCGACAACACCGAGAAGGCCAAAAAGGAGGCCCACCAGAGTCTTCAGGAGAGCCAACATTACCTGGAGACCCTGGTTGACCAGACCAAGGAGTCATTGCTCGACAATACAAACAAGGCCAAGCGGGAGGCTCAACAGGGTCTTCAGGACAAGCAGCATTACTTGGAGGACCTGATTGACCAGACCAAGGAGTCATTGCTCGACAATACAGACAAGGCCAAGCGGGAGGCTCAACAGGGTCTTCAGGACAAGCAGCATTACTTGGAGGACCTGATTGACCAGACCAAGGAGTCATTGCTCGACAACACCAACAAGGCCAAGGACGAACTCTACCAATCGCTGGAGGACCTCAATCGCAAGAAGGACCTGCTGTTCAGTGAATTCGAAAGGACCGTCGGGCAGTTGCGCGGAGCGATCGCCGAGGAGATGGCCGAACGCCGCAAAACCGACCTGATGCTCGAATCGCGCGCCCGGTCGCTCGAACACCGCTATGAGCTTGCCAGTTTCTTCAAGGCCGTGCCGGCGGAGAAGCGACTGGCCATCCTCGACGCCACGCGCGGGCCTTATGAAGACATCTACGTGCGGCAATCGATCTACGTGCAGGAATTCGACGGAGTGCCCGGCCAAGTGCTTGACGTGGGATGTGGGCGCGGCGAACTCCTTAACCAATTGCGCAACGAGGGGTTTGAATGCTGGGGCGCGGAAATCGATCCGTTGATGATCGAAATCTGCCGCCACAACGGCGAGCACGTGGTGGACATGGACGCCATCGCGGCCTTGAGATCGGTGCAGCCCGCGTCATTGGGCGGCGTTTTCGCCGCGCAGGTGGTCGAGCATTTGTTCCCCGGTGAGTTGTTGACCTTCCTGCGGTTGGCGCGCACGCGGTTGGCCCAGGGCGGCCGCATGATCCTCGAGACGCTCAATCCCGCCTCGGTCGGCGTGTTGATCAAGTCGTATTTCCGCGACATCGACCACAAACAACCGGTCCATCCTGAGTATTTGAAGCTGCTGACCACTCTGGCCGGTTTCGAGAGGGTGGAATTGCATTACCTGTCCCCATTCGAGGAAAAGGAACGCCTGCCGAATCTGCCCACCGCCAAGAAGCTGGGCATCACCGACCAGGCCCGCGAGGAACTCCAACAAAGGTTTGATCAGCTCAATGAACTACTCTACGGGATGCAGGATTACTACATCCTGGCCGAACAGGGCGACCCGCTGTCGCCCGAGGAAGTGACCGAGCTGGAAGAGGCACCGGTGGATGAATGAAAATCGCGCTGGTCAGTTCCCTGCCCGTCCCGCGGGTCTACGGCGGGATGGACCGGCTGCTTGAGGGCCTGAGCGACGCGTTGCGCCGGTGTCATCCCACCGATTTGGTCACCATCCCGGTCGACGAACGCATCGCCGATGGGGCGCTGAGGGGTTATTACGATTTCCACGGCCTCGACCTCAGCGCCTATGACGTCGTCATCAGCTACAAGGCTCCCGCCTACATGGTCGATCATCCGATCCACGTGCTCTATCTGAGCCATCGGATGCGCGTCTTTTACGATCTATACGAACAACGCGACGAAGACCACGCGCGGATGCGCCGGCTGGTCCAATGGATGGATAGCTGGGCCATGTCGCCCGCGCGGATTCCGCATATCTTTTGCGTCGGTAATACGGTGACCAAACGGCTCAAACGATGGGGGGGGATCGAGGCGACGCCGATTCATCACCCCACCACGTTCAAGCCCGACCCGCCCGCCAAGGGCGAACACTTTTTGGCCGTCGGCCGCCTCCACGTATGGAAACGCTTTGACCTGATCGTCGAGGCGATGAAGGCGTCCGGCGCCGACGTTCCATTGCTCATCGTCGGGACGGGCCCCGAACAAGATCGGCTGCATGAACAGGCCGGCGACGATCCCCGCATTCGCCTCTTGGGCCACGTCGATGAGGCGGCGCTGAGCGACCTCTATGCCCGATCCATCGCTCATGTTTTCCCGCCGATCAATGAAGACCTGGGGATGGTCACGTTCGAGTCGTTCCTGGCTGGCAAGCCGGTGCTCACGACCGAGGACTCGGGCGAGCCGGCCGAAATCGTCGAGCCGGGCAAGACCGGATTCATCACCGCCCCCGACCCCGGCGCCATGGCCGAGCACCTGGACTGGATGGCCGCGCACCGCGATGAAACCGAGGCGATGGGAGACGCCTGCCGAGAGCGCGTCAGCCACGTCACCTGGGACCGATTGGTCCAGACCCTGCTCAATGCCGCCGAGAAAACGCGCGAACTGCGACGCGGTTCAAACCGTTTCTCCAATAGCGGTCCCGCCGCCCCCCCCAACCCGAGACCGCTCCGTCGCCAAAGCGGCCATGGCGCGGCGGAGACAGAGACCGCTCCGTCGCCAAAGCGGCCATGGCGCGGCGGAGACCGCAACCCGATCCGGCTGCTCGTCACCGACAATCAAATGATCGACCCCCCCGTGGGAGGCGGAAGGGTGCGGATTTGGGAACTCTATCGCCATCTACCCGAAGACTTCGTCACGACATATATCGGCGCCCATGATCATCCCGGTCCCGTCTTCCGCGACCGTTGGCTGGCGCCGAATTTCCGGGAGATCGTCCTCCCGCTGACGACGTTGCACTTCAAGATGCACGAAGTCTGGCGCCGGCTGACCCGTGGGGACGCGACCGTCGACGTCACCATCCCGTTGCTCTTGAAACGGTTTTCACCCCGCTACCAGGCGCTGCTGGCCGAGCACTTGCCCGAGGCCGATTTGTTGATCGTCTCGCACCCCTGGATGGCGCCGTTCCTGCCCGAGAATACGTTGCCGTGCGTCTACGACTCCCACAACTGCGAGGGACACGTCAAAGGCCAGTTGCTGCGTCGCACGCTGGCCGGGCGCTGGTTGGCCGGGCGCGTCGAGCGAGTGGAAAACGAGGCGATTCGGCGATCATGCCTGACACTGGCGTGCAGCCCGGCCGACGCCCAGGAGTTCCGGGAACGCTACGGGGCCGACTCCCGATCGCTCCTGGAAATTCCCAACGGCGTCGATTGCGAGGCGATCCGCTCCGGGTCCCCCGAGCAAAAACCCGAGACCCGCCGACGCCTCGGGCTGCCCGACCGTCCGCTGGCGGTCTTCGTGGGCAGTCAGTATGGCCCAAACCTCGACGCCGCGGATTTTCTGATCCGCCGGGTGGCTCCCGAGGTCCCGGAACTGACGATCGGGATCGTCGGCGGGGTCGGCCCAGCCTGGCGGGAAAAGAACGGCGAGCCGCAGTCCGGCAACGCGCGCTTGTTCGGGTGCGTGGACGCCAAACGGCTCCAGCAGATCTACCAGGCCGCCGATTTCGGTTTCAACCCGATGGCCAAAGGATCGGGGACGAATATCAAGATGCTCGATTACATGGCCGCGGGGCTGGCGATCCTGACGACCGAAGTCGGCGCGCGCGGCTTGCGGGGCCGGCCCGGCGAGCATTGGCGCCAGGTCCCCTTGGACGAGTACGCGAACGCGGCGCGTGAGATGTTGGTCCTGGACGGGTGCGGTCGCGAGATGGCCGCCCGCGCCCGGCAACTGGCCGAACACACCTACGACTGGCACCGCATCGCCGCCGACTTGGCCGAGGGCCTGCGTCCCTTGGTTAACCGCTAGGATGAGTTAACTCGACATGAAACTCACCGTGATGTGGATCAAGGTGAAGGCATGGACATCTCGATACGGCCGCCGACTCACGCCAGTCCCATCTCTTCGAGCTGGTCTTCGTCGAAACCGAAATAGTGGCCCACTTCATGGAAGAGCGTGCGGCGGAGCTCATCGTGCAGGGCCTCGATATCGCCGGCCGCCTTGGCGATGTTTTTATGGAACAGTAGGATGCGCGGCTGGTCCGAGGCCCAACTGCTGGTCTCTTCGCCCATCGGCTGACCTATGAACAGGCCCATGGCCAGCGGGTCGATGGGGGGTAGGGTCGACTGGAGCAATTCGTCGCTGGGCAACGGACTGGCGTAGACGGGAACGTCCTTGAGTTCCCAGGCGAGGGTATCGGGCAGCTCCTCGAGGCATTCGTTGTAGATCGCGACGGCCGCTTCCTCGTCGATGGGTTCAGGGACGGACAGGTTCTTGGGGTCCAGGCGGTTGGCCGTCTGGAACAAGCGCAGGGCGTCCTCATCCTTACCTTCGCGCTCGGCCAGGCATCCGAGCAGGTAAAAGAGCATGGGCTCCTCGAAATCCTCGGTCGTCAGTGCCTCTAGCGTGGCGCGCGTCTCTTCGAAGCGCCCCAGGTTGAACAATGCCTCGCCACGGGCGAACGACCATTCGGGGTCGGGGCCGAACAGCTCTTCGGCGTCCTCGGCGGCCTGCAACATCATGTCGTGGCGACGCCCCTGCCAGAACAGTTCAATCCACGCCTCGGTGAACGCCGCCAGGGTGCGCATCGATATTTTGAGATTGCCCCCCTGCATCCCGCGGCAGAATCGGGCGAATTCCTCCGCCGCGGCGTTGGCGTCCCCACGCCGGACGCATTCCATGAAGCGCCCGTATCGTTTGTGCATGATCTCGAATTGTTCGTCCAAACCCATTTCCCTCAGGTTCCCCCTAAAACTTCCCCATACGAGCCATTGTATTGTGTTATATAACAAAAGACAGTCTTTTTCCCTAGAGAATGCGTCTCCGAAACGCGCGGCGAGGCTCGGCGAGACCTCAATCCGGTCCGCCCTCCGTCCGACGCCCCCGTTCGGTGGCTCGCGGTTGAAGCGACCCCTAGACCCCCGATGATATTCCACACTTGCCTTTCCACAAGATCGGGCCATCATGGAACGCTTTTTGATAGAGGTCCGTCCGAGTGTCATTATGGCCAAGGCGCGATACATCACAATCCGGGCCGAAAGCCCTGAGCTGCACAAGACGACCCGCGTGGCGGAGGCGCTGGGGCGGGGGGCTGTCGTTTTGCTGCCCACCGACTCGCTCTATGCAGTCGCTTGCGACCCACGACAGCGCGATGCACTGGATCGGCTGCGTCTGCTCAAGCCCGGGCGCGACAAACGCCCGCTGACACTCCTGTGCCATGACCTCTCGGTTGCCTCGCGCTACGCGCACCTCGATGACGGCGCCTTTAAGTTGATCCGGTCGCTCGCGCCCGGCCCCTACACCTTTCTTCTCCAGGGGACCAAGGCCGTCCCCAAGCTGGTGCTTAACCCCAAACGGCGGGAGGCCGGCCTACGCATTCCGGGCGCGCCCTTGTGTCAGGCGCTGCTCGAGCATCTGGACGGCCCGCTGGTCTCGGCGTCGGCCAGGTTGCAGTCGGGCGATCTGCCGGCAGGTCATTGGGAGCTGTTCGAGGAGTATGAGAACCAGGTGGACATCATCATCGATGACGAGCAAGACCTCGGGCGGGTCCCCTCAACCGTCATCGACATGACCACGCCAGAGTACAGCATTATCCGCGAGGGACTGGGGCTGGAGGCCGTCGAGCCGTTCATCATCTAAAAGGCGCCTCCAAAAATTCAGTCCCGGCAGGGACGATTGCTTTCAGCCCGCCACGCAAGTGGCGGGAAATCAAACCGATAACGAATTGGAGTCCCGTGGGGACGGCTGCAAACCGGATTTTTAGAGGTTCCCTAAATAGTCGATCCTGAAAAAGCCCTGCTCAAGCAGCCCAGCCGATCAGAGCTGAACTCGGGTGAACCAGAGGCATCCGTTTTCGACTCGTGATTTGCGC
>CAUZJO010000055.1:0-28975 GCA_963580245.1 Candidatus Sumerlaeia bacterium
CGCTGGCGCGGGTCGAGCGCCTGGCGCGCGCGCCCCAACATGCGTTTGTGGATCGCGGCTATCGCGGTCACGGCTACGAGGGCCCAGTCCAGGTGCATGTGGACCGGCCGCGACGGGGCAAGCTGGTTGCGCGGCTGTGGCGCTGGATGAAACGACGAGCGGCGATCGAACCGGGCATCGGGCATTTCAAACAAGAACACCGCATGAATCGCTGCCAGCTGTGGGACGCCGAGGGCGACGCGTTCAATGCAATCGGGAGCGCGGCGGGGATGAATTTCAGGAAACTGCTGGCCCACGCGGCGGTTTTTAATTATCTTTTGCTGCGTCTGGCGCAAATCACGAGTCGAAAACGGATGCCTCTGGTTCACCCGAGTTCAGCTCTGATCGGCTGGGCTGCTTTAGCAGGGCTTTTTCAGGATCGACTACATTAAGGCGTCATTCTTGACCGTGCGCGCTAAAGACATTGTCATGAAATAGCGGCGGAGATCAAAGGGGAATAAAGATAATGATAATGAAACGGGCGCATGAGGCGCTCAACATTTATGATCGAGGACCGACTCATCCGATTACCTTACATCGCCTATGCCTGTGCGCGGTGGCGCTAATGTTGATTCTTGCTAATCGACTGATCTTGGCCGCCGAGCCAGACGAAATAGTTCTTGCTGATTCTCAACAGGAAGGTCGTTTGGAGTGGATCATGGCCGGCGAAGCATTTGGCTCGGGTTCACGGAAGTTAGAGACTCTGCTGCTCGAAACCGTCGCGGACGGCTTGAGCCACGGCCTATCGGGCATTGAGAATCGAGGCGGGAAGACCACGGGGACCCTCACTTCAACTCACTTTGAGATTAATCGCGATTATATCAACTTCCGCATTGCCGCGGGATATTACCCGGGGGATCTTTCGAAGCGCGAACCCAAAGAATTTTGGGGAGATGAATGCTGCATCAACTTGCTTGTTGATAGCAATCCCGCGGCAAAAATCCAGAATATGTTAACGGTGGACGGGAGCATGGTTATTCGGTCTACGACCGGCCAAGGACTGGTCCCGGGCGAAGCCCCCAAGTTCAATTGGGCCACGTGGGACGTAAGACGGTTGCGGGGACGGGAGGCATGGCTCCGAATTGTGGACAACAATACGAGGCCCGATGGAATCATCAGAGTAGATCAGATATATCGAAGCAATCAACCCAAGGTGGATATTCTCAGCAATCCCGATGAAATCGCCCGAGCCAATGAATGGACCGATCGCGTTGCGAAACATGTCCAGCGTAGGGGATTCCACTACACGTCGCCGACACGCGATGTTGGCGGCATGTGCCTGACGTTTCATGAGGGCGCCTATCATTTGTTTCATCTCTTCCATCCCTATCCATCCAAGAAAGGGGGCCGAGGAGACTTTTTACCGCGGGAATACATCAAACATGCACGGTCCAGGGATTTGGTGTATTGGGAGGACCTGCCCATTGCGATTTGGCCATCGCAAGAGGCTGGCGAGGTCGCGTGTTTTTCCGGCGCCGCCGTGACTGGCGACGATGGAACGCCGATGATTTTTTATACAAGCATGAGTCCCGCCGAAGCGCAAGCTTCGGAGCAATGGGCCGCCGTCGGGGATGCCGCCCTGACGACTTGGCGAAAAATTCCACACAATCCAGTCGTAGTCAATGAACCGAATATAACCGGGACGCCGTACGGAACCGACCCTTTTGTATTCAAGGATGGGGGTAAATGGTTTATGGGTCTTGGCACATACACAACCGTGGAAGGCAAAGACAAGGGGTGCTTTTTGTTGTATGAGTCCACGGACTTGGTCAACTGGAAGTACGTGGGCAAGCCGTTTGTGTCTGAAACGAGTCCATGGGAGGAAGCGGATTTCTTTCGGCTGGGAGATAAATGGGTGGTCACGTGCGAGCCATTTGGCCCCAGTCAATACTTCACCGGGAGTTTTGACGTGGAACATTGCAAGTTTACACCTGAATATCATGGATTCCTCGATTACGCCGCCGCCGCTGATTATGATCCAGTGAATCACCCGAACAACGATCACGGTCATTTTATCGTCTGTACCTCCACCCTTGATGATAAGGGCCGCCGGATTGTGACGGGACTCGCGCCGGGGGGCATGTCATTGCCTCGCGTTCTCTCACTGCGACCCGATGGCCGGCTGGCGCAAAGCCCTCTTCCGGAACTCAAGCAACTTCGTCGTGAGCATTATGGCGCATCTAATCTTGTTTTGTCGGATTCCACGCGTCGGATCGGTCAGGCAACGGGAGATATGTTTGAGGTGCAGGCTGAATTCGTGCCCGGTACGGCTAAACAGTTTGGCCTAAAGCTGCGGTGCTCGGAAGACGGGAATCGGTTTGTGCAGATTGCTTACGATGGTGAACAACTTGAGGTGCAGGGAGAAAGAATACCAGCGGACCTGATGCAAAATGAGGACAGCTTAAGGCTCCACGTGTTCCTCGATCAGACGTGCATGGAGGTTTTTGCGAACGATTGGGTCGTTTATACGGAACGGATTTCGTGTTCCGCCGACGATCAGGGGGTGGAAATTTTTGCGTCGGGTGGGACCGTGGAGCTTAAATCCATCGACATTTGGAAAATGGACTCGATATGGTAATGAGGATAAGAGAGTCTCGGTTCAGCGGGAAATGAACAACCGGCCGTTCCTTCAAGGATAAGATTGGTTTTTAAGGCATGCGAGAAGGCCCTCTTTCGAGCTGCGGCGGGCAGCCTTCGCCAAGGCTTCGGCTAGCAAGCCGGAGTCTTGGCGAAGGCTGGAGGCGGCGGGAATCGAACCCGCGTCCGGGAAACGTGCCGGTGAAGCGTCTACAAGCTTAGCCGTCCCTTTGGTTCTCGTCCGGCGGGGCGACGGACGACGCCCTCCCCGGCGGACCAGTTCGATTGATCTCGCCCCCGCGCCCTCGAACAGGGGGCGCGCGGGCCAGTCCACTAGGTGACGCCCTTACCGAGACCGCGGACGAGCTTCGGCAGGACGGACCGCCGGTTTAGGCGGCCATGGCGAGTTCGTAATCGCCTGTTATTGTTAAACGCCAGGCCGGATTAACGAGGTGGACCCGACAATCCTCGGCTTGCAACCTCACCCTCAAGACAACCCGTCGAAAGCCTGTTCGCCCCCATACACGGTCTTGGAAGGGTCCGGCCCCGGCACCCACCCGCGAACTCTCGCGTCGCCGCCGTCGACCGACATCCATAGTCTACACTACATCGGTCGGATTCGCTGAGAATATTCTTGAGCCTAGGCGCAAAAAAATTCGCCGGTGGGAGTCCCCGCGGGGAACAACCACCGGCGAATTCAGTCGTCAGACACTTAGGACCGGTTGCGGCTCAGCTGTCGAGCAGCCACTGGTCGAAGCCGTATTCGATCGGCGGCGCGCCCTGGGGCAAATCGCCTCTGATAATGCAATCCAGCGTGTCGATCCTCGGGGGCTTGGCCAGCCTGACCTGGTCGGAAAGCTGGAAGGTCGGCGTGATGGTGATGACCAGGTCGTCCTGGCGTTTGGTGTCGGTCTCGCCGCCGAATATGTAGCCGAGCCCGGGGATGTCGCCGAGGAACGGGGCCTTGGCGGTGTTCTTGACGTCCTCGGACTGCTTGAGGCTGGCGATGACGAACGGTTGGCCGTCCATCAGGCGCACGGTCGTGGAGACCGTCCGGAAGTTGATGATCGGAACGCCGCTGGGGGCGAGTTGGCCCTGCTCGCCGAGTTCGATATCGACGTCAAGCTCCATCGATTCCAGACCCACGTAAGGCGTCAGTTCAACGTTGATACCCACTTCGCCCGCGCTTTGGTAGTGAAGCCGCCGGTTGCCGTCCTGGACGTCGAAACCAGCGGGCGCACCGCCCAGGAGCGGCTCGATAAAGGGTTCATTATTCTGCTTGCGACCGTCGCCGTTCAGGTCCTGGAAGTCACGGATACCGTTATTGTTGAAGTCGAGGAAACTGTTGGTCCCTCCGCCGCTCTCGGCCGTGCCGTCGAGTTCCGGGCCGGGAGTCGGCACATCGATGGGTGAGGGCCGGCCGACCGAATCTCGCCCATGACCGAGGATCAAACCGTTATTGTTTCGCCGGACAAACGTCGGCCCGCGGTCGGGTTGAACCGAGTCCAGGTTATTGTCGTTGTTCACGAACGCCAGCACCTGGTTCTCGGCCTCGATGGCGGCGGTGGCGCCGCTGCACAGCGTCACGTTGGTGCTGGTCAGCACGCGAGCACTGCCCTTGACCTGCAAGAAATCGACGAAATTCGAGGTCAGCAGATAATTGACGGCGCGAGAACTCGTCACGGCGGCGACATCACTGACCAGATCCTTGCTGGTCAGCGCGGGGTGAATGAAGGTGCGGGCGTCAAGGAACGGATCGAAGACGCTGGAGCGCCCCCAGGCCCGTTGCTCGGCACTGTAACCGGCTTCGGCGAACGACCACAGGTTCCGTCCCGGCCCGTTGGACCAGTTGATGTAGTCCAAACCAAGCTTGAGATCATTGAGCGCGTTGACCTGATAGACCTTGACCTCCAGGCTGACCTGGTTGCAAGGGATGTCGACCATCTCGACCGCCTGCGCGTACTTCGTGATGCGATATTCCTCGTCGAACCGGCGCAGGCCGTTGTTAGTTTGGTCGAACGTTGAGAAACCGCCGGTGCCCCCATATTGCGAAGCAATCGCATTGACATCGCCCCCGTTGCGGTGTTGGACATCAATATAGGCGTCAAAGGCACCGTCCAGGTATTCCTCCAGCCATGGCACGTCCAGCACCCGGACTGCGTCCTCAAGGTAAGGGACCATGTATTTAGGCGCGTAGAGGGCCAAGGCATTCTCGTTTGTCTCCTTGTCACGGATCACCTCGGCGCGGCCCCCCTCGGCAGCCGTCACCCGCCGCATGACGTTGCGAATCTCGCGCGGGAAGGCATGCTTGATCGGGATAATGACGGGAATAAAGTCGTTGACCAGGTTCTTCTGGCTAGTCCGCAACACCTTGACCAGGCCGTCGTCAGGCAACAGATTGATCTGCTCGTCCTGGAACGTATAGGTATTGATATTGCTCTCACCGGCGCCGGGGGCCGGATTGGCCCGGGTGTTTTGCACGCCCTCGTGCTCGATATAGGCTGCGTTCGAGGCGGCAATCAGGATGCCGAGGGCGCCCACGATCGCCATTCCTCGGTTAAGCCACTTGTTCATCATCTCTCTCCTCCTCACTTGTTCGCTTTGGTTTCGATATGACGTTGAATCGGCCCTCACGCCCACGGGCCAGCGCGGATGCATTCCACACCGGCCTTCAGTGCTTACTTGAACTGCTCGAATGGGGCGTCCTTGGCCTTGTCAATCCCGTACTGATCGAAGCCCCAGGTCGTCTCGGGGATGGCGATGTCCGCATCACCCACGGCCGCGTCGATCACGTCCTTGTCTTCCTGAGCGATCACGTAGTCGTGAATTCCGATCGCCTTGAGGGCGACCACCAACTCGGTCTGCTTGTTCTGGGTCGTTTCGCCGCCGAAGGCATAACCGATGATCGGCAGCGAACCGAAGAAGGGAACCTTCTTGGTGCTCTTGACGGTGACTTGGCGCTTGAGTCCACCGATCACGATCTCGTCGCCCAAGCCCAGGCGGTGCTCCTCGATGAACAGCCGGCGATTGTTGATTTGCGGGAAACCCGAATCATCGAACGCGTTGTAATCGCTCCATTCGATGGCCAAGTTCTGAATCGTGATCGACTGCTGGCCGATGATATTGTCCATTTCGATGCTCAAACCCGTCTCGACCGGCTCCAGCGAGGTCGTCGTGGCGCTGGCGCTGACAGTGCCGCCGGAGACGTTAAGACTGAGCAGCAGGTTCAGCAACGCCCCGTCAAGCGATTCGGGGGCGGTCTGGACCAATTCATTGGTCGTGCCCACAAGCACGCGGCCGCCATTGGCCTGGTAAATGTTGCCCGAGTTGCGAATCCCGCTCGGAGCCGAGCTTTGGGCCGCATAATAAAGAATCTGGTCGCCCGCCGACAGCGAGGCCGGCCTTGTGTTGAGCATCGCCAGCTTGGCCCGGTTGTGGACCCTGGCTTTGCCCTTGGTGGCCAGGAAATCGAAGAATGAGGAATCGACTTCATAGCGATAGGCGTAGTTGTAACCGTCGGCGCTGAGATTATTGCGGATCGAGTTGCCCTGCGCCAGCCCCAGCGCGCCCTGGTTGATCGTGGCGGCGTTGGGCGCAATCGCGCCGGGGTTGAGGACGTCTCCGGCATTGGCAAACAAATTGGTTGCGCGATCGACGCCTGCATACTCCGAGAAGGCCCCAACGGCGAACAGGTTGGCGCCCGGCCCGTTTTTCCAGGCGATGTAATCCAGCCCGATCGTGCCGTCGTTGTAGGCATCCAGCTCATAAATCTTGACGGTCACCGATGCCATGGCGGTGGGGACATCCAACCAGTCGGTCAGCGCGTTATCGAGCGTGTGAGCGCCCGAAGGGGCGTCCGCCCACCACAGGGCGTTGGCCCAGGTGTCGAACAGGAAATCCGAACCGTTGCCCGTCGAGAACGACGATGCGGTCTCGAGGAAGCCGGGGTCGCTGTCGCTGGCGCGCCGGTGCTTGAGTTGCCGGTAAACACGCATGGTGCCCGCCGAAGTCGTCAGCCCCGGTTTGTCGAGGGACTTGACCAGGGCCGCCAGCTCCTCTTCCATGTAATCGGGAGCGATAAATAGAACCTTGCCGCCCTGGCCTTCGGGCGAGACGAACGTGAACAGGTCGCCTTCCTCGAGCTGGATGGCCCGAATGAGGTGTCGAATCACGTTGAACGGGTTATTGTTGCGCATCGTGTAGACCAGCGGCACGTAGCTGTTGATCTGCGCCTTGTTGGTCGTGCGCAGCACTTTGACCGTCCGCGTCAGATAGTCTTCGGGATCCTTATGGCGATCCATGGATTTTGGATTCTGGCCTGATGCGGTCGCGCCGCCGAGCAGCGGCAACAGGACCATCCCAAGCAAGACCAGTCGTCTGAGCATGTCAGGGTCCTCCGTGGAGTGAATCAGTCAAACTCGCTCAGGTGTCGGGGCGGAACGCCCGGCAGCATCCCTAACACACCTAGAGCCCAGATGGCGAAGTAAATAAGCCAAAGGTTGTGATCGTATAGTTAATTGGTTCCTTGGGGGAACGACACCCGACAGGTCGTCTCGAACATCCCCCCTGCTCACCGTTAAAACGAGGAATCTTGAGACGCAGATCGGCAAAAGAAACCGATGTTGATCCGTTCCTCCTTGCCTCCAATAGTGTGGTTTTTGCGATAATCAACTCGAACTTGCAACGAAAAATTGAAAAAACGAGAAAAACGGGCAGCCCGCCCGAGCTGATCGCGTGGCGTTCCCGACTCGATGATTTCGCCTCCCCCGGCGCGCCGCGCGACGTTGATCCGATCAGCGCGTCCCCTTGCGTTTCATGGGCTTCGTAAACCTGTTGTTGCGCGCCATCTCCGGCGGGAAGGGCTTGACCTTAAGATCCATCACCCGGCCCATGTAGGGGTCGACGAACCAGGCCACGACCTTTTCCCCTCCCTCTCCATTGCGAACTCTCAGGTTCACGTACCACTTGTAGAACCCCTTCTCGTCCTCGAAGATGATGGCCTCGCCCGCTAGGACCTCCCCTGGGGCCACGGCGTGGGCCAAGCCGATCGCTTCCTCCTTAAGGATGATGCCCGCGCTGTCGCGCTCGAACAGCAGCTCGCCGCGCACCTCAAAGCTTACATAATTGCTGAAGATCTTTGACGTGGCCGCATCAGGATCGAACTCCGCGAACGGGGGATTGGGGTTGTAATGGACCTGCGCGCGCATGGGGCCGCTGAACTCGGTGAGCCTGGTCAACAAGAATTTACGTTCCAGCGACTCTCCGGGCTCCACCTCGGCCGTCTTTCCCGGCTCCTCCTTGAGCGAGCACACGGGCAGCCGCATCAGCGAGGTCAAAGCATCCGACACCTCATAGAACCAAAATGAACACGATCGGCCATTGACGCCGTCAAGGTCCCGGATGAGCATCTTGCGTGAAGATTGATTTGTCAACTTCAGCGTCGCCACCACGGCCTCGCCAGGGCGATAGACGCTCCTGTCAAACTTCAGCGCGAGGACCAGATCCTCGATGAATGGCTCGGCGGCCTGCTCGCCCTTCGAGGCGCAACCCAATCCGGCCAAAACCGCGCCCAGCACCACAACCAATGCCAACGGGCAACGCAAGCCGGGTAGACCGGGGTGTGTTTGGAATCGCCGTATCATACCGTTTATCAACCTGACCATCGCCTTCAGTCAGGATCTTCATGACATCTTCGGGTTAGGAGTCCCTCCTCTAACCGTCCCAGCATACCGATTCCGGACAAAATACTCAAGACTTTTATGCAAAAAAAATGCCCGGTGCCCCGTTGTTCGGATGGTTCGCTCTTCCCACGTTTCGGACCGGTCTTGCTAGGACATCGAGCGATTGGCGTGCCAATCGGCGCGGATGAGTTCTCCCTCGCCCCCGAGCACAGGCAAAAACGGGGGGCGCCTGAAAGGTCGCGGCACGTCGCGGACCGGCGTTTAAGCCACAAATCATTGGCCCTGGCGGGTAGCGCGTTGCGTGGCCGGCCTCGGTCATGTCGCATGTCGCTGAGGGTCCTCCGCTGCTTTCATGCCTGGTCGGGAAATGACGGTGGCGTATCATTCAGCTGGCGAATCCTACCATGTGTAGGAAGCACGACCGTGGGCCGGTCCGTTTTCGGGAACGGATTGAGAGCCGGCCTGATTGGGCGGGTGACCGGGAATCTCCTTGGTCGGCCGGGCCGATTAAATGCTTGCGGGCCATTGCGGGCTTTGGAAAAGTTGGTGCACCCGCCTCGACCGGCGCGGGTTTGACCATCTTTCCCCTCGCTGGACCGCCCATGGCCGATCCCTCAACCCGACCCATCTGGTCCAAGCGGACGTCCACGGCGGCAAGTCCCTCTCAGCGAGTGCTCGAGTACTGCTCGGCTCGCGACGTCGCCGCTCGCCCCGCCGCCGACGCCAGACTCATCGAAGCGGACCTGTGGACCAACCGGGCCCATTGCTTGATGCTCGCGCGCCGGGGCATCATCCAACCCGGGGCGGGACGAGCCATCCTGCGCGGCCTGGACCAGCTCGAACGGGCCTGGCGCCGGGGGAGCTTCCAGTTGGATCCGGCCCTCGAGGACGTCCATATCAATGTTGAGCGGTTCGTGGCGACCACCGTCGGCGAGAAGGCGGCCGCGGTGATGCATACCGCCCGCAGCCGCAACGATCAATCGGCCACCGATGTTCGCCTCTGGCTGCGCGAGCAACTCCTGGGACGCGTCGATGCCCTGGTCGGGCTCATCGCCGCGTTGTCGCGACTGGCCGCCCGCCACGCCGCGACGGTCTGTTCGGGCTGGACGCACGGTCAGCCCGCCATGCCGAGCACGCTGGGCCATTGGGCCGCCGCGCACGGATGGGCGCTCGCGCGCGACGCGGAGGCCGCGCGCGCCGTCTGGCCGGCGCTCAACCGCTGCCCGCTGGGTGCCGCTGCCGCGTTCGGCACCTCCTGGCCGATCGACCGGGAGGCCACCGCCCGGCTGATGGGCTTCGACGGGCCTCAAATCAATAGCCTGGATTGCATCTCGACCCGCTGGGAGGTCGAAGCGCGCGCGGGTCAGGCCCTGTCCTTGATGATGACGCATCTCTCCAGTCTGGCCCAGGACCTCATCTTTCTCTCCACGCCCCCTCGCGCCGGCCTGCGCCTGAGCGACGCTCACGTCAGCGGCAGCTCGATCATGCCCAACAAACGCAATCCGGACTTCGCCGAGGTCACCCGCGCCCGCGCCCTGGCCGTCCATGGGCTGGCCGCGAATCTGGCGGGCGTCGGACGGGGGCTGCTGAGCGGTTACAATCGAGACACGCAGTGGTCGAAATACTGGATCCTGGACCTGATGGACGAAGTCGGGCAGGCACCGGAGGTGTTTGCCGAAGTCCTGGAGGGCCTCGGCGTCGACAAAGCACTGCTGCGTCGGATGGCGAGCGAAGGCTTCAGCCTGGCCGCCGACCTGGCCGACCACCTGGCCAGGACACGGGACATCCCTTTTCGCCGGGCCTATCACCTGGTCGCCGAAGCCGTGGCCGAGGACGAGGCCGAAGGGTGGATCGTCCTGGATACGATCAACGGCCTGCTGCGGCGCGAGAAGATTCGGGGCACCATGACCCCCGAGGAACTGGCTGACGCCTCCAGGCCCGAGGAAGCCCTCAAAGCCCGCCAAAGCCAGGGTGGACCCTCACCCGGCCAGGTCAAGGAACAGGCCCGGGCCCTCGCCGCCTCCGCGCGCGAGACCCGGCACTGGGCCACCGCGTTGCGCCGACGCATCGAAACCGCCCGACTCAAGACCTGGCGGACCCGGCTTTAGACGCGCAGCCTCCGTTCACCTCGGTGAAACCAGACGTCAGTTCATCGCCCTGGGCACGTAGATGCGCTGGCCGGCGATCACGCGCGCTTGCGCGGGCAAGCGGTTGGCTGAGCGCAGCATGGAGGGGTCAACGCTGTAGCTGGCCGCGATCGTATCGATGGTCTGGCCGTTCTTGACGTCATGATACAGGCCCGAAGGCAGCCGCGGTTGGTTCCTGATCGCGCGCGTGACCGCTTGCCCGCCCATCGGATTGGCGGGTCGAGGCGGGTTGGTCTTCGCCTCGGACTTGCCGGCCTCATTCTTCTTGCCCACGACCATCAGCCGCGCGGCCTGCTTGCCGGAGGAATTAGCCTTGGCCGCGCTGGCCGGCCCAGCCGACCCGGGGGAAGGGGCCTGGACGGCCGCGACGGTCACCTGCATTTTCGTGGCGGCTTGGCCCTCGAAGTAGGCTTGAATGGCACTCAGGGTCTTTTGAGACGCGGCCTGGGCCTTCTCCAGGCGAATCAGACGCTGCTGGAGTGCCTGAGAGGCATTGCCGCCCCCTCCCGCGCCGCCCGTCTTGATCCGGACCACCTGTTTGGAGACCTGCTGGAACTGGGTGTCGAGCATCGAGAGCTGGCGATTGAGGACTTTGAGTTCTTCATGGAGCCGGTCGGCGCGGCCGACCTGTTCCTGGAAGGCGATATTCTTCTCGATGCTCTGGCTACAGCCCGCCGCCAGAAGCGTGGCGAGAATGAATAATGTATAGAGAGACCGAGGCATAAGGGCATTCATCAGCGGGAACCTCCTACGGGTAAATTCGAGCGTTGGATAACGTGCGCGGGTACTGGGACGCGAGGCGACGCCTTGGGAAATGATGATTTGGGGGGGATTCAGCTTTCTGGGCTGAACAGAGTGGACTCTCCTTTATCGCGGGTCGGGCGCATCCGGGGCGGATCCTTCACCTGAACGCGACAAAAGTCAAATGAAATCAATCACATAGAATAAAAAGGTTACATCCCTTCCCGATTCTGTTACATTCAACCGTAAGGTACGACATGGGGTTGGCGTCTATCCTAACGGTGATTGACTGCGGGCGTCCTCGCAACCGATTCGGACCCTGCATCCAAGAAGAAAGGCGGAGGTACGGGAAAATGTTGAAAAGATATTGGATCGCCCTGGTGGCCCTCGCGGGGTTCGTTCTGGCCTCCGGGCGCGGCGAGGCATTGGGGCTCGGCGACGTGGCGCCCGCCCTGGAGATCGGCGAGTTCGTCAAGGGCGCGCCCGTTGATCTCAGCCAGGGCAAAGGGAGTAATATCTACGTGCTCGAGTTCTGGGCAACTTGGTGCGGGCCCTGTCGCACCAGCATCCCGCACCTCAGCGCGATGCAGGCCAAATACAAGGACAAGGGGGTCGTGGTCGTCGGTATCAGCGACGAGGACGCCGAGCGCGTCCGGCCATACGTCGAGGACATGGGCGAATCAATGGAATACACCATCGCCGTCGACAAGAACAGTGCCACCTCGCGGTCTTACATGGGCGGCTTCGGCGTCAACGGCATCCCCCACGCGTTTGTCATCGACAAGGGGGGCAGGATCGTTTGGAGCGGCCATCCGATGAGCGGACTGGAGCAGATCGTTGATCAATTGATCGCCGGCAAGATCGACGCCCAGTCGATCCAACGCGCCGAGAAGGCGCGCGCGCTGGGGGGCGTTTATTTCTATCTGATCATCGAACTGGGCGAGCAGGAACTGGCCGAGAAGGTGGGCGACCGCATTCTGGAATGCGTGGAAGATAATGCGCAGCTGGCGTCCGAGATCGCCACGACCATCTTGAGCGAACCCCAGCTCAAGGAGAAAACGATCGCGATGGCCGTGCGCACCGCCCGCGCGGCGATCCAGGCCAGCGGCGGCGCCGATGTCGAGATTCTGAGCATCTACGCTCAGGCACTCTATGAAAGCGGCGATCGCCAGCAGGCCATTGACCACCAAAAGCGAGCGGTGGCCCTGGCCGAAGACGTCGGGCTCAAGGAGCAGCTGCAAGCCACGCTGGCTCAATACGAGAACGGCGACGACCCGAATTAACCCGAAAGCGAATCCCCGCCTTTCCCCCGTCCGTTAAGCGTTCGCGTCTCCGAACCGCAGGCTGCCACAGAGACAAAGGAAACCGGGGCATTCTGAGTTCGCGCAATGACCCCCAAATCGCCTGATTCGTTTGGGTATAGTGCATGGAGCGCCTGACGGGAATCGAACCCGTATCATCGGATTGGAAGTTCGGTGTAACGCGTTTGCCAAATCCAATACAATCAATGTCCTACGAATCGTCAATCTGGCCGGTTGCCAGGATTTTACCAGCATCCGGGTTGAAGATTCGGTCCCTTCATCGATCCATCAGGCTTGAAACCGCTCGAAGCTCGGCCAAATCGATCCGTCGATAGTGATCACCCAGGACATCGCCGCTCGAATGGCCCAAGTATGCCTTGAGCAGCCAATCGGGGGAGCCTCCCGAGCTCGCCATCGTCACGAAGGATGCCCGTAGCTTTCTGGCGGGGATTTGAGATAGTATAATACTCCTCGAATTTCGGACAGGTGAATAAGGTGGATTGGCCGACGGGAGAAGGAGGCGAAGCCATGGGGATCAAGCGGCGGCGAATGACGCGGGAGTTCAAGGCACGGGTGGCGATCGAAGCGTTGCGCGGCGAGCGGACGCTGAACAAGCTGGCGGGACGCTACGAGTTGCATCCAAACCAGATCGGACAATGGGAAAAGCAGCTCATCGAGCGCGCGGCGGGCGCATTCGCCGGCGGGCGGACCGTTCGCGGGTCCGAGGACCGGACCGCCCAATTGTTTCAGGAGATCGGTCGCCTGCAGTTCGAGTTGGAGTGGTTAAAAAAAGCTCGGCGTTGACGGCCGATGAGAAGCGGGCGTGGATCGATCGGGGAGCGGACGCCCCGAGCGTTGCGCGCCAGTGCGAGTTGCTCGGGCTGGCGCGGTCGAGCTATTACTACGCGGCGCGCCCGCAGAGCGAATGGAATGTTCGGTTGCTGAGCATGATCGACGAGCAAACCACACCGACGCCGTTTTACGGGGTGGCACGCGTGACTTACTGGCTGCGGCGTCAGGACCAGATCATCGGCCCCAAGCGTGTCAGGCGGTTGATGCGGACGATGGGGCTGGAGGCGATTTATCCCAAACCGCGGCTCTCGCTGGGCGGGCCCCAAGCGGTCAAATATCCGTATTTGCTCAAGGGCTTGAAGGTTGCGCGGCCCAACCAGGTTTGGCTCGCCGACATCACTTAGGATGCATGAAAAACCTAACAACCATCTTTTGATTTGTTATCACGAAGGCCATGAACAGCGATGAGCAGCTCATTCAACGATTCGCCGGTGTCTGGCCTCATTTTGCCGCGGGGCACGAGCTAATGGAATTGTACGATTCATCCGGGTAACAAACACAAGGTGCAAATGTTATTTATTTACGGTGCCTTACATCCGCATACGGGGAGGCTTCATGTTTCTGATGGCGGGGAGGGACTGGTTCAGCCGGTATGTTCTGGCGTGGCGGACTTCGCTCTGGCTCGATGCGGCTTTGTGCATCGCGGCCTTGGAAGAGGCGTTGGACCGGGGGCGGCCGGAGATCTTCAACACCGATCAGGGCGCGCAGTTCAGCAGTGCCGCCTGGACCGATCGACTGCGCGACGCCCAGGCGCAAATCAGCATGGACGGACGGGGCCGATGCTTCGATAATATCTTTATCGAGCGGCTGTGGCGCAGCGTGAAATACGAAAAGGTCTATCTGAAAGATTACGCCGACCGTCGGCGCGGCGATCACGGCCGCCGAAATTACTTCGAGTTCACCAACACCGAACGGCCCCATCAGGCGCTCGGCTACCGGACCGCGCGCGAGGTCCACGAAGCAACCGCAAGCCGGCAATGGCTCCGGTCAAACAGGGAGAAGAGCTTATGAAGCAAGAAGAGGCCGGAGCGTTCCCCGCTCGGGGTTTTCGAGTTGGTATCGGTAGGGATCAACGGGTGAAAAATAAAAAAGACGATCCACCTTATTCAACCCCATTTTATGTCTAGACTTTGGGGAGTAGCTCATAGACGAGGTATCCCAAGCTCACGCGCCGCCCGCCTCAAGGCTTGCGCCCATCGCTGACTTAATCCGTTCAGCGTCCAGAGGGCGCCTGCTTGCGTGGTGAATAGTTCCCCGCTTGCGGGCTTGATCTTCTGTGTGGTTATTGTGCTTCGGAGTACACCCATCACATCGTCGCACACGGGAATCACCCGATAAGAATTCCGGGTCTTCGGCTTGTGTCGACCCGTATCGGTCCCCTGGACCGTTCGCCGCTCGAATTCCACGTCTTGGAACCTGAGTGCCGCCGGTGCCTTAAAAAAGGGGCCGGCGCGCAAGAAGCCTGACAAAACAGGCCTTGGGATGCTCGCGCGGCGGTTTTTCAACGAAGATCCATGTCTTATGCGAGGGGGCGGGCCTGCCGATCGCCGGGCTGGTCACGCCGGGACAAGCGCACGAAGCCACCATGCTCGGCCCGCTGTTGTCGGCCGTGTCGATCGGCGACAGACCGGGCGCGCCGCGGCGGCGTTTCGAAACGGTCTGTGGCGACAAGGGATACGACGGCGCGGCGCAACGCTCAACCATCCGCGAGCACGGCTCCACGCCCTTGATCCCCCATCGCAAACGACCCGACGGCTCGTATCCCGAGCAGGCCGAGGGCTTTGACAAGGAGCGGTACAAGAGACGCAACGTCGTGGAACGCTTGATCGGCAAACTCAAGGAGTAGCGCCGCGTCGCCACGCGATACGACAAACTGGCGGAGACTTTTCGCTGCTTCGTGCTCATCGGATTCATCCGGATTTGGGCCAAAAAACTATTATCGGACAGAGCCTAAAACGTGGGGAGATCGGTGCCCGAATCGACGCGGGACAAACCCGTGGTCTGGACGCCACATGCATTGACGGGTGCCGAACCACGCGTTTCTAATATCATACTAGAACATAATTTATAAATGAAGATTTAAAATATTAATACTTACTGATACAATTTTAGAAGTTGTGCTTTTCGATTATACTGGCGCAAGTAAAAAAGCGAGGGCAAAGCGCGTGGCTGGCGGGCCTTCCAACAACTTGCTGCATCCGACACCGTTCCCGGCGGTCGCCCTAGTGCGCAACCGATTCAATCACCCGCGCCGTGGGTCGTTCGGGTTGTTCGCGGGGTTCGCGTTCGATGGCGGGCTCGGGGGCGAGCAGGTGGATGAGGCGGCCGAACAGGTCGCGTAGTTCGTGGCGCGGGGCGACGATGTCGATGAAACCGTGTTCCTTGACGAACTCGGACTTCTGGAAACCGGGCGGGAGGATTTGTTTGATCGTTTGTTCGATGACGCGCGGGCCCGCGAATCCCACCAGCGAGTCGGGCTCGGCCACGATCACGTCGCCCAGCGAGGCGAACGAGGCCATCACCCCGGCGTACGTCGGATGGGTCAGCAGGACGAAGTAGGGCAGATGCATCCGGCCCAGCCGGCCCGCCAGCGCCGAGGTCTTGGCCATCTGCATCAGCGAGAACATCCCCTCCTGCATCCGCGCCCCCCCCGACGCGCAGACCGCCAGCACCGGCAACCGCCACTCGATCGCCCGCTCCATCGCCCGCGCCACCTTCTCGCCCACCACCGATCCCATCGAGCCGCCGTTGAAGTTGAAGTCCATCACAGCCAGCGACACCGGCCGGTCGTGGATCTTGGCCACGCCGGTGACGACCGCGTCGCGTTCGCCCGTTTGCTTGCGGGCGGCGCTCAGGCGCTGGGGATAGGGCTTGTTGTCGACGAAACACAACGGATCGTCGGAGACCATGTTGGGGTCGAACTCCTCGAACGAACCGGGGTCGGCCAGTTGCCAGATGCGCTCGCGGGCGGTCAGCCGCTGGTGATGGCCGCAATTGGGGCAGGCCTTCAGGTTGGCCTCCCAATCCTTGTTGCTGACGATCTCCATGCAGTTGGGGCACTTCATCCACATCCCCTCGGGGATGCGGTGGCGCTGGGTGGGTTGCCGCAGCGACGTGTATTTCCTCTTACTGAACCAAGCCATGGGGTGCGTCCCGCTTCCCGATCAGGCTCTCAAGCCCGCCAAGGTGTGTATGCGCCCGCCGCCACGCGCCCCGGCCGGGCAGGGCACGGCGACCGACCCACAGCATATCCGCCACGCCCCGCCGCTGTCAATGCCCGGGGTCGTCCTTCGTGCTCGTGCTCGTCATCGTAATCGTAATCGGTCTTTTTCTCGGGCCACAATCGGGGTGGGACGCAGTGAGGGACCCGATTACGAGCACGAATGGACATTTTGCATCGAAGCGCCGTTTACTCCCAAAATCGAATCACACCCCCTCGACCCCGGACCCCAAAACTCGAGGTGGATTGTCCGCTTCCAATCCCTACAATGGCGAACTTGGGCTTATCAGATCATGATTTCACGATAAAGCCTCACACCACCTAAAGGACTGTACCTGCATGAGTGCCCGAACCGATAAGTTGCGAAAAAAGCTGGCCGCCGGCCAACCGAGCCCGGGGATGTGGAGCACCCTGGCCTCGCCCATGGCGGCCGAGATCGTCGCCGACGCCGGCCTGGACTGGGTCATCGTCGATGCCGAACACCATCCCTTCAATCCCGAAACGCTGCTGCACATCCTGATGGCCTTCCGCGGAACGGACACCGTGCCGATGATCCGAGTCCCGTGGAACGACCACGTCGTGATCAAACAAGTCCTTGATCTGGGATTCGAGGGGATCCTGACGCCCAACACCAATTCGGTCGAGGACGCCCGGCGAGCCGTCGAGGCCTGTCGCTACCCGCCCGTGGGCAAGCGCGGGGCCGGCTGGACGCGGCCGGGCCAGTACGGCCGCGACCAGGGCGAGTACGTGCGCACCGCGAACGAATCCATCTTCTGCGCGATCCAAATCGAGGACATTCGCGGCACCGAAGACATCGAGAACATCGTCAAGGTGCCGGGCGTGGATTGGATTCTGATCGGGCCGACCGACATGTCGGGCACGATGGGACTGTTCCCACAGATAAATCATCCCGACGTGGCCGAGGCCTGCGCGAAGATCATCACCACCGCCAGCCGCGCCGGTTTGCCCTCGGGCAGTGGGATTGCGCTGGAAACCCCCGAGGCCATCCGCGAAGGCCTCGCCCTGGGGGCCCAAATCGTCCCCATCGGCGGAGACGTCACCATGTTCCGCAAGGCGATCGACGACAACCTGGACATGTTCCGCAACACGGTCGGGCAGGGAGCCGAGTGAAGCGAGCATCGACTCGTGAATCGCTTCCCTTATCGCCATGATCAATCTGATGCTGCATCGGCTCTGTCCTGAAAGAAAAGTCAGGCATGAGGGTTTTTAAAACACGCTCTCAGACGCACCCATGCCCAGGTTAGTCTTGACCGGGGTTCAGGGTGCAACGTGATAGGCGCGCCCAGCCTGATATAAGGCTAGCCGTGCGCGCATTTTCGTGGCGAAGTCCAGCCTCTTGTTCGATTTGGCGTAGTGGATTGCTCTTTGAGCGACATCGACCACCTCACGAAACCGCCCAGCTTCAGCGTAAGCCGCCGCCAGCGTGTCGAGCGCCTCGGGATGACCGGGATGATCCGGACCAATCATGTCACACAGTCGCTCGGCCCAGCGAACCGCCTCAGAGCCGTTCCTGACAGCACCGTCGGAACTGATCGAAAGCAGCTTGGCAAGCGCGTTCATGACGGAGGGATTTTGGCTATCAATCTTGAAAGATTCGCGGTACTGGAAGACGGCTTCGGCGGCCCTTCCAAGCTCCTCGTGCGCCAGGCCAAGGTTTGCCCTGTAACTCGCCTTGGACGGTTCCAAATCGACGGCACGGGAGAATGCGTCCGCTGCCGCGACTTTATCGCCCATCGCGGCCAGAGCCCGCCCGAGCTGATTGTGCAACTCCGCGTTGTTCGGTTCATCAATGAGCACTCGCCTAAACTGAATGGCTGCTTCGCTTGGCTTGCCGCTTTTGAACAAAACCACGGCCAAGTCACGGCGAAACCCCGGATAGTCAGGGTCTAGCCTAATAGCATCCTCAAAGGCCGTAAGGGCTTCTTTCGTCGCTCCCGTCTTGTCGAGAAGGTTTGCGAGTTCGATGTGAAACCGAACGTAGCCTGGACGCAGCCGGATCGCCTCACGATATTCATTGAGCGCATCCACGTCTCTGCCCTGTTCAACGAGAGCACGACCGAGTTCACATCGTGAGGTTCCGTCGAGCGGATCGATGCGCAACGCCGACCGGTACTCCCGCACCGCCGCTTCCACATCTCCAAGGCTTTCCCGCACGCGCCCAATTTCGACGTGGGAAGTCACAAAGGAAGGGTCGATGGTCAATTCTGCCCGATATTCCGCCATGGCCTGATCGAGCTTTCACTTGTTTCGCCAAAGCAGACCCCAACATAAAGTGGATGCGGGGTGCTCTCGCGTTGCGCCCGAGGACCTTTCGGCATTGCCGCACCACCTGATCGAATTCCCCCTTTTCGAACAATGAGGCAATTTCCGTCGCGTACGATCCCTCTTCGTCCCTCGACACAGTGTAGCTCCGCACCGCTTCGGCCAACAGATTCTCCACGGGCGTGTAATCATCGGTTAAAACTGTATCACCGTTGATCTTTGCCAAACGGGCAAGGTGTTCCGTATTCAGCATCTCACCAGAGAAACCGGGCCTGGACCGGATGGTGTCGAGAAATCCGGACGAATCGAGCGGGCGCTTGGCGCTGACGACGATGAAGGTGTTTCGTTCGCTCCGGAGGTCCTGCGCCGAGAAAACGTAAACATGCGGGAAAACCTGGCGACAGGTGTTCAGGACCGCGCCGAGGAACTGCCCAGAGGCAAACAGGTCGATCAGATTCAGCATGTAGACCCCTTGGTCTGTCAAAAGCTCATCCAGCAAATTGTTGAACTCCAGCGTGGTCAAGTGATACGGCACGGAGCAGTCGCTGAACGCATCGCCGAAGATAAAATTGGATACCGTAACGTTATTGCCGGCCCGCTTTTGGCGAATGAGGTCGGCGACGCGATTACGGCCGTCCATGTCGTAACGGCGTATGGAACTGTCCTTCGGCAACCCGAACGCCTCAATGGCGGCCCGAGTCACCACCGGATCGACCTCGGAGACCTCGATGTAGCTCCCGGGCGTCGTGAATGTTCCCGGGAAAGGACACATTGCGGGGAATCTTTACGGCAATGAAAGAAATGTGTCCGGTCATGCTCCTTTTACGGCACCGGGGCCACTGCTATGGGACGTGCAAGAGGGATTGGGACCGCGGCTCCCCAATGGAATCCCTGAATCGATTCTATCTCACAAGCCCCTATGCATGCTTCTTCGCGTCATGGAAAAAGGGAATCTACAAATGGGCTTCAAAGCAAATCCCGAGGATGAATGGTATTTGTCTCCGGTTTGGGAGCCGCCCGTTGAAATCGGGGCTTTTGGACAACACGCATTTGGAGCCTTCAACTATGTTGGAACTTCCGACTATCATCAATTGCTTATTGATTATTGGCATTATCGCAGTGGTCTTTCCGGGCCTCTCGAAAATGAGAGCAATCAGGATTTGCATCAAGAGAGAGGTTTTATACCAACTCACTGAGCAACGATTGAAATCTTGAGCGATGCCGTTATTCAAAAACTCCATTTCTTAATTCATACCCCTACCCGCCTCAACGAATGTAGTCGAGATCCAATTCGCGCCGAGCAACATCGCCAAGAAATGATATGGACAACAAGTTCAAACCTCGGTGATAATCAAAAGCTCGAACGCGTCGTGGGACGGGCGGCGGGTCTTGAGGGCGAGATGATGCCGATTTGTCGTTGGCCCAGCGCTCGAATCAATATATCCTATACCTTACGTGCCGGGCGACCCAGCCTTTCCCACCAACTCAGGCCCATGAATTTCTGACCGATCCGTGTTCGGGAATCCCGGGCTGCCCTCAGGAGATGATTGATGCGCAAGACGATCGCTCGACGGACATGGATCACCAAGCCGCGCCGCGCCAAGTGCTTGTTGCTGTTGCTCGCGATGGCTGCGTGGTGCCAGGCGGCGGCACTCGCCGGTGTGATTCGCCTCGCTAGCGGGACGATCGACACCTCCCGAGCCCCCGAGGTCGGCACGGCGGCGCTGCGCGAGAAGGCCGGCGCGAACGGCCGCGCCTTCGTCATTGTCCAATTCGATGGGCCGATCCAGCCCGAGTGGCTCGCGGCCTGTGAAAAAGCCGGCGTTCGGTTTCACTTCTATCTACCTGAATTCACCTACCTGGCCACGCTGCCGCCCGAAAAGCTGCCGGCCGTCAAATCCGCCCGCGCCGTGGTATGGGTCGGCGAGTTGCCGGCCCGACTTAAAATCCATCCGAAACTACGCAAGAGCAAGTCTGGCGAGGTTGACGTCACGATCCTCAGTTTGGACGACCTCCCCGCCAGGACGTTGAAGACAAAGGGGATCGCCGCCGACTCCGAGCGCATGACCCAGATGGGGTGGCACGATACGCGAGTGACCCTGCCCGTCTCCGAGTTGCGCCGGGTCGCCGAGATTTGGGGAGTCTTCCACATCGAGCAACAGCCCGAGTACCAGCTCACGGGTGAACGCGGCGCGCAGACCGTCGCGGGGAATTACGAGCCTGGCGCCGCCGCTCCGGTCGGGCCCGGCTACGCCGACTGGCTGGTCGCCCATGGCCTGAGCGGCGCGCCCGGCCTTGTCATCCAGGTGCAAGACGACGGGCTGGACCAGGGCATCGACACAAACGAGCCGGGCACGGCCCACCCCGACATCCTGGGTCGGATCGCCGGCATCTCCAATCCGACCGCCGATCCGCTGGGCGATAGCACCGGCGGTCACGGCCAGATCAACGCCGGGATCATCATGGGCAATGCGACCGTGGGGACCACCGATGCCGACGGGTACCTTTTAGGCCAGGGGGTGGTGCCCGAGGCGCTGGTATTCGCCACGAAGATTTTCCGGAACGCCGGCGCCTTCGATATCGGGAACAGCTCGTTCACCGACCTGGCCGCCAAGGCCCAGGACGCCGGGGCCGTGATCTCAAGCAACTCGTGGGGAGCGAATACGTTCGGCGAATACACGGCCGACTCCGCCGAATTCGACGCCCTGACCCGCGATGCGGACCCCAACGAGCCGGGCAACCAGGCGATGACCTATTTCTTCGCGGCGGGCAATGATGGTTCATTGGCCTCCTCGATCGGCTCGCCCGCCACCGCCAAGAATGTGATCGCCGTCGGCGCGGGCGAGAACAGCGACGCCGACGGGCAAGACGGCTGCGGCGTCCCTCCTTCGGGCGCTGATAGCCTCATGGATCTGATTAATTTCTCGAGTCGCGGGCCGACGAGCGACGGCCGGCTGGGCGTCACCGTCTTCGCGCCCGGAACCCACGTGCAGGGCCCGGCCTCGACCTCGCCCAACTTCGACGGCGCCGGCGTGTGCGATCAATTCTGGCCTTCGGGTCAGACCAACTACGCGCGTTCATCGGGCACCAGCCACTCTTGTCCGACCGCCGCGGGTGCCGGGGCGATCGTCCATGAGTTTCTGGTCTCGCGCAATCTAGTTGCCGCCGGCGGCCCCAGTCCCGCCCTGATGCGGGCCATCCTGACCAACACCGCCACCGACATGGCCGGCGGCCAGGATGGACGCGGCGGCACGATCGTGACGGCCCCCAACCCCGATCAGGGCTGGGGAAACGTGAACCTCACCACGCTGATCGATCACGAGCAGAGCATCGAGGTAATTGATCAAGAGGTCCTCCTGGGCTCGTCGGGCGAAGCATGGGAGGTCCTGATCACGCCGGTCGACCCCGCCCTGCCGCTGAAAGTCACGCTGGCCTGGACCGATCCCCCGGCGAATCCAAGCGCCGCCATGACCCTGGTCAATGATCTCGATCTCAGCGTCACGGGCAATGGCCTGACTTTCACCGGCAACGCGTTTGTTGACGGCCTGTCCGAACCCTTCGGCGATCCCGACCGGATTGATACGCTGGAGGGCGTGTCCATCGAGAACCCCTCAGGGCTCTACACGGTCCGCGTCGAGGCGTTCAACCTGGCCGCCGACGGCGTGTCGGGCGTGGGAGGGGGCCTGGATCAGGACTTTGCCCTATTCGTCTGGAACGGAGCGCGGCAGTCCCCCGCAGGCCTCGTCGATATCGAACAACCGAAAATCAACTGTAGCGATTCGGTCCGCATTCTGGTGAGTGACTCAGACCTCCGGGGCGCCGAGATGGTGACCGTGGACGTGACGGGCAGCTCGGGCGACGCCGAGTCCTTGGTCCTGATGGAAACCGAACCCGATAGCGGGGTGCTCGTCGGTGAAATCAGCACGGCAACCGGTCCCTCCGGCGCGGACGGCGTTTTGCAGGTCGTCGAGGGTGATACGGTCACCGCCAGCTATCAAGACGCGGACAACGGCGAGGGGATGATGGTCGAGCGCAACGATACGGCCGAAGTGGACTGCACGACGCCGACGATAACCAAGTTTTCGATCACCGATGAAGGCCTCGACAGCTTCACCGTTAACTTCGAAACCGACGAACCCGCCCGAGGATCCGTCAAAGTCGGTTTGAGTTGCGGCGAAGTCGACATCGATGTCTCGGGTAAACTGCGGACTTCCCATTCGATCACGGTGTCGGACTTGGAGCAATGCACCGTCTATTTTGTTCGAGCCGAGGCGGTGGACCTGGCCGGCAACGTCGCCACCCAGGATAATGGCGGGGCCTGTTTTCGGGTGATCACACGGCAATTAGATGAAAGCTTCGCCGACGACTTCGAGCCGACCGCCGAGGCGGGTTGGACGCATTCGGCCGTCGAGGGCTCGGACAACTGGCAGGTCCGGGCCGTCCCCGACCCTCACAGCCCGAGCAATGCCTACAGTTACGAGCCCGGCACCGACGGGCCATCCGATTCCAGCCTGGTCTCGCCCCCGTTCCAAGGCGGCGGGCGGCTGGTCTTTTGGCACTCGTTTTCCACCGAGGCCTTATTTGACGGGGCGGTGCTTGAGATCTCCACCGACGACGGGTCCTACTGGTCCGGCCTCGGACCCCACTTCCTCGAAGGGGGTTACAATGGCAGTATCATCGCAATCATTGACGCTTCCTTCGTCGAACTCCCCGCCTGGACGGGTGGCGCTTTCGGGCCAATGTCTCGGGTCGCGGTCGACCTGTCGGAGTTTCCGGGGACCGCGCGCGTCCGATTTAGGTTTATTTCGGACCTTTCCGTGCCATCCGAGGGCTGGCGGATCGACGACGTGCAGGTCGGTCAGGTCGGGATCTGCTTGGTCGATAGCGGTCAGATCCGGTTCTCGGAGGAGGTCTATCGCTGCGGTACGCAACTGGAACTGACCGTTTACGACCTGAACGTCCCCTCCGGCCCGCTCATGGCGCGGGTCGTCACCGGCGCCGGTGATCAAGAAACCGTCATGCTCACGGACCCCGACGCGGACAAGGTCTTCAAAGGCGGCATCCCCATCAGCGCGGCCGGGCAGGCCGTCGCGGTCGGCGACGCGACGCTCCAGGGTTCGGTCATCGATACGATCGACGCGACCTACAGCGACGACGACGACGGCATGGGCGTGGCGTTCGTCGCGACGGACACTGCGCTGCTCGATTGTGAACCCCCGGTCATCTCCAACGTGATGGTGACCGGACTCCTGGGCAGACAAGCGACGGTCACGTTTCAGACCAGCGAGCCGACAACGACCCAGGTGCGTTTGGGGCTGGAGTGCGGCGTCCTGAATCAGGACCACGAGGCCGCCGAGCCCGAGACCCGGCATGAGATCATCCTGGGCGGCCTCAATAGCCTGACGACCTATTTCTTCACCCTCGAGGTCAGCGACGCGGCCGGCAACACCACGGTCGATGACAACGGGGGCGCGTGCCATTCATTCACCACGCTGTTTCAGGTCGATTATTTTACCGAGCCGTTCGACGCGACCGTCAACGACCTGGAAAACCAATCCCTGATCCTGACCCCCGACGGATCGCTCGATTTCTATTTCGCCTGCCGTCAAACGGTCACCGCTTTCCCCACCGACCCCAGCGGCGGGAACCTCCTCTCATTGGGCGATGACGATTTCGCGGAAGTGACCCTCACGGACGGCGCCCAGATTCAGCTCTACGGCGCGAGTTATGACTCGGTCTTCGTGGGAAGCAACGGGTACCTCACGTTTGAACAGGGGGATACATCGGTGTTTGAAAACCCTCTCGCTCATTTCCGTCTCCCCCGCGTCTCGGGCCTGTTCGACGACCTGGACCCCAGCGGCGGCGGCACCGTCTCCTGGAAACAGCTTTCCGACCGGCTGATGGTCACCTTCGAGGATGTACCCCAGTTCTCTACGGGAGACGTCAACAGTTTCCAGGTCGAGCTTCACTTTGACGGGACGATCACGTTGACGTATCTGATGCTCGGGGCTAGGGACGGGCTGGCCGGCCTGTCGCGGGGCGGCGGGACGCCCCAGGGTTTCTCCCCGAGCGATCTAAGCCTTTATCAAACCTGCCTGGTGGACCAAGGGACGGTCAGGCTCACGCGGCCGGTCTATGCCTGCGGGGATACGGTCGAAATCGAGGTCCGCGATCTCAACGCCCCCCCGGGGCCCTTGACCGTCACCCTGAACACCCAGGCCGGCGACGTGGAAGACGTCATGGTCTCGGACCCGGAAAACGACAAGACCTATGGCGGCTCCATCATCGTCGAACAAACCGATCAGACCGCCGCCTCCGGTGACGGTGTGCTCCAGGGTCATGACGGCGAAATCATCAGGGCCGTTTATCTCGACGCGGACGAGGGATCAGGCATGATGCTCGAGGTCCTGGATACGGCGATCCTCGATTGCCTGCCCCCCGTTATCTCCAACGTGATGGTGACGGAAATCACGGGCAGGCGAGCGACGGTCACGATTCAGACCAACGAGCCGACAACGGCCCGGGTGCGCTTTGGCCTCAGCTGCGGGACTCTGAATCAGGATCGCGAGGCCGCCGTGCCGGTGACTGAAAACGAGATCATCCTGAGCGGTCTGGACGGCGAAACGACTTATTTCTTCACCGTCGAGGCGAGCGACTCGGCGGGCAACACCGTGACCGATGACAATGGGGGCGCATGTCATTCGTTCACCACGCCGTTTCAGGTCGATTATTTTACCGAGCTGTTCGGACTGGACGGCAACGACTTGCAAAACCACTCCCTGATCCTGACCCCCGACGGGTCGGCCAATTTCTATTCCGCCTGCCGTCAACCGGTCACCGCTTTCCCCACCGATCCCGGCGGCGGGAACCTCCTCTCATTGGCTGATGACGGTTTTCAAAGGGTGAGTGTCTCGGGCGGCGCCCAGGTTAAGCTCTACGGCGAGAGTTACGCCTCGGTCTTCGTGGGAAGCAACGGGTACCTCACGTTTGGCCAAGGGGATACCGAGTTCTTTTGGCTGCCTCCCGCTCATTTCAATCTCCCCCGCGTCTCGGGCCTGCTCAACGACCTGAACCCCACCGGCGACGGCGCCGTTTCCTGGAAACAGCTTTCAGACCGGCTGGCGGTCACCTTCGAGGATGTGCCCGAGTTCTTAACGGAAAACGCCAACACCTTTCAGATCGAGCTTCACTTTGACGGAACGATCACATTGACGCATCTGAGCATCGATGCGACGTTCGGCTTGGTCGGGCTGTCGGCGGGGGACGGTGTCCCGGCCGATTTTGAGTTAAGCGACCTCAGCGCCTATCCAGATTGCGGCGAGAACTGGACGACCTCTTGGGAACTTTATTGAGTGACGCGCGAAGGAGGGCTTAACCACGCGCGGCGTTGTACCGCCGCCCAACGGGCCGTCGCTTATTCTTGGGGGCTGCGGCCCGCGCCGGTCTGTTCGGGAGGCCGCTCGGGGAGCTCGCACACTCCGTTTTCACACTTCCCCGCAAGCCGATGGCGATTGGCCGCGGTCCACGCGTAAGCGGCCCGGAACAAGGCGTTGAGGCCCGGGACGCGATAGAGCCAGGCCAGCCGGCGATAGATCGGCAGCCGTCGGCTAATCTCATAGACCGCATCCGCGCCCACGCGGATCCGCCCGTCCGGCTCGACAAGCCGCATCCCGCTGTCGAAGTCACCGTCGGCAAGGGCGGGAAACCGCTGCTCCAGTTCCGGAGTCTGTCGGGGCAGGTACTCGAATTGACCCTCCCGGGCGCGCCTCTGGATGCGCCCCACCTGTCGGCGGCAAAAGTTGCACTCCCCGTCATAGATAATAACGGTCATCGGTGGCCCATGCGTGGGATCGTCGTGTTCGGAGTGGTGCATCGATGGCTTCCCGGAAACTAGCTACTCCCCATTCTAGCCGATTAGTATTTCAGAAGCGAGCCCTCACGACGCGCAAACCGGACGGCCTGGCTGAAGCAATACAGACTGAGAGGGACGAACACCACCGGGAAGCCCATCAAAACGACCATGTCGAACCACACATCGTGCAGAGTCCCGCCTTTGAGCAAGATCTCGCGCAGGGCGTCAAGCCCGTGGGTGATCGGCAGCAAGTACGAAATCCACCGCAATGCCACCGGCAGGGACTCTACGGGAAACACCATCCCGCCGAACAGACCCGAGACGGCGCCGACCAGGAAACCGAGCGGATCGCCCTGCTTGAAGACCATGATGAAGCTCGCCGAGATGACGCCCAGACTCGAAAACACGACGGTGGTCAGGATCAACATCACCAGCACCAGATTACCCTGGAGCTTGAAGTCGGTCATCAAGCTGGCGCCGAGCGGATAGATGACCGCAATCAGCGTGGCCCAAAAGAAGCTCTAGACCGACGAACCGACCACGATCACGGGCAATTTGGCGGGGGTCACCAGAATAGCCTCGAGCGTTCCCATCATCTGTTCGCGCCGGATCGCCTTGGAAAAACTTTGGAAGCCGGTCAGACAGAAGGTCCCCATCCCCAGCCCGATGACCGCGAAGGGAAGGTATCCGCCGTAAGACTCGACGGCCTCGCTGTCTCCGACCATTTCGGACACGAAATAGAGCCCCGCCAGTGAAGAGAATAGGGTAGCCACCCTCAAAAGAAAATTCAACTGGTAGCTCAGCGCGATGGTGGCGTCCCGGATCAGAAACGCGCGAATGATGTTGAATGACTTTCGCATCGTACCTACTCTTGCCGCTCAATCCGCTCCATGCGCCGATCTCCAGTGGCGTTATGTCAAAATAATCCTCGCATAGTTGGACGAAACTGGGCCTCAGAGGAGGCACCACACTGCACAGGGCAATGGCGGTGACCGACTTGGACGAAACGCCCCGCATTGGCAGAAGTTGGCTAACTGCCAACGCGTACTCGTCAGGCATCCGTTTGGTGTCAGTGGTGAGACGAAACGTTGCCTTGAGCGTGTCGTCGTCGAACGCGCCGATCGTTACGTTTGTGTTCCCGATATCAATTGCCAACAGCATGTAAATTCGCTCGAATATTCTGGTGGGCCAGGTCAGATTCGGATGATGGCGTTGCCTTCTCGACGCCACCTGAAGTCCAGATAATGGCTGGCGTCGAGCAATTTGTCCAGCGTTGGATACTTCGTGGATTTGAGGTTGGGGGCGTTCAGCACTTTTGCAACGTCCGCGGCTGCCGACTGCCCTGCGATTTTTGGCCCCTGGCGGCTGCGCCAAGCAAGATCAACATCTCGCTCCCACTTTTCCTCCGGCTCAACAGGGACTTCGGTTGCCTGCGCCGGTCGCGGATTGCGGTTCCTCGTCGGTTCAGGTTGAACTTCACGTGTTGGCGCTGGGGCTTCGGGTTGGGAGGATAGTTGAACCAAAATATCGCCCGGCCCCTGCGACCTGACGACACGCACCTCACCCCTGGATTCGAGGAATCGTGTGAAGGTTAAAAATCCTTGCGCCTTAAAGTTGAAGCTCGGGTCGATCCTGAGCATCGTCTGGTGTAACTTCGACCCCGGAACCTGCCCCTGTCCATCTTGAGATGCTTCAAGCGCGCGAGTGATAAGGGAGTTCGATGGCTCGCGACGGTCAACTCGACCTCTCCTCGCCTGTGTTCGCGTTTCGTTTGGTTGCGTTGTCGGCGCTTCGCTATTCTGGGTTGCGCCGTCGTCGAGGAAGATGTATCGGTCACACGATTTTACCAGCGTGACCGGTGTTATGTCCCGGCGTCCGGCACCCACAACCAGCTTTCCAGATGAACGAAGCTTATTAACCAACGGAACGAAATCCGAGTCCGATCCGCCCCAGTGGGCGACGGTCGACCTGGGTGCGATGAGCGTGGAACGTTTGCGCCGGTTCGGCGAGGTGTATCTGGGGTTGGCGTTGTGGCGACGGCTGGATCTGGACCGGTTCTTAAACGAAGCGATGGAGCCGGGTCGCGAACAAATTCCGTGGTCGACGATGGCGTGCATCCTGACGCTGGCACGGTTTTGCGCTCCCTCCAGTGAGTTTCAGATCGCCGAGTTTTGGGTTGGCAAGACGGCGCTCGATGATCTTCTCGGCGCGGCGGCGGCCAAAGTCAACGATGACCGGCTGTATCGTGGCCTCGATGCTCTACTGCCCCAGCGCGACAAGCT